>CBFDTP010000076.1:0-6969 GCA_965612975.1 uncultured Dehalococcoidia bacterium
AGACGGCATACGAGATCATGCCTAGTCTCGTGGGCTCGGAGATGTGTATAAGAGACAGATATTAAAATCATCAATTGTGGCACAAGCTTGGATAAGCTGCTTCACCTCCTTGCCTTCCTTGACCACGAAATCCACTTCTCTCTTTTTGTAATCCTGCCAGTAGAATATCTCCATAAGTGGGTTTATTGCTTTGCGATGTTGTAATTCTAAGAACACGGCATTCTCCAAATTCTTGCCCTTATCCTCGCTGAATTTGAAGCCGTAGGCTGTTCTTAAACCATTGTCCACAACGTAACACTTCCTTGGTCTTCGTGCTTGCTCCTTCAGAGGATAGGAAAACTTCCTCACAAAGAAGAAAAGCCCGCTATCCTCAAGATATGACACGTAATTTAACAACGTTCTTTTTGTTACAGGATATATTGTGCTTATCCACCTATAGAAGGAATTAAGGGAAAAAATACTCGCAGTATTGCTTGCCAAAAATTTTAGCAATTCTCGCAATAACGGCTGGTTTCTGATATTATAGCGTTCAACCAGATCCCTCAAGAACATCGTTTCAATATACTCCTTGAGGATTCTAAGTTTTAGATCAGGATCTCTCTCTAAAACGACCTCTGGAAAACCGCCCATACTAAGGTATTCCTCCAAGTGCTTATTAACATGGAATCGCTGGGTTGAATAAGCGATATCCTTATCCACTCTAATGTCCCTTGCTAAAAGAATTTCTCTAAAGGAGAAGGGGAGGATTTCAAAGCTGATTGCTCTTCCCCTTAGCTGGGTGGCGATTTCTTTGCTCAAGAGCTTAGATGAAGAGCCGGTCACAAAGATCCTGAATTTCCTGATATCATGAACTCTTCTCACGCCCAATTCCCAATCCTTCACATTCTGTATCTCATCAAGGAAGAGATAGTTGATCTTTGTCATATGTTCAGGATAAAGCTCTCGGTAAGATTGCAAAATCAGTTCTATGCCACTCGCATCACAGGGCAAAAGTCTTGGGTCATCGAAATTGAGGTAGATAATCCGTTCCGGTGAAATATTCTGGGAAAGTAACCTTTTTATTAACCCAAATAGGAGAAAAGTTTTACCACTTCTCCGTGGCCCAACAATAGATATGATCTTAGGGGAAGACAAGGGTATGTCAATTTCTCTCTGGATTAATTCCGGGAGCTTCCCCTCTTGAAATTCCTTGATTGCCCCTTTTATGACTTCTTTGTTCATGTTTCCTTAATGATACTAATTTTGCATCAAAGTGGTATCATTTATGATACCATAAATCAAGACTCCCACAGTGTCTCTCACAAACATGGACGTTTGGTAATCGCCCCTAAGTGCAACTCGCCCAGTTAAAGGCTTCTTAGGTAGCGTTCGATGTAGCGGCGCACTTCTTGCTTGGGCTGGAAGATGCCGAAGTGACCCTCGCAGAGGATGTCGGCCTCGAGCTCGATAAGCTTCTGAAGAGATTTCCGGGCCAGCTCCGGATCGGAACCGGGAAGGTTGTATGGCCCATGAATGTCCTGACCGAAGAGGACCCTCTGCCCACCTATGTCGAGATAGCAGGCCAGGCTTCCGGGAGTATGTCCCGGGGCATGAAGCAGATTGAAAACATGCTTTCCAAGCTTCAGACTTTCCTCACCTTCCGTCAGTTTGATGTCCACCCGGCATGGGGTATAAGGCAGGCCGTACCACTCTGCCCCGGTCCCTTCCCCACTTTCGATCCTCTCGGCATCCCGGTAGTGGGCCACCACCTGGCAGCCAAACTCTTTCTTGAACTCTGCCAGGGCACCGATGTGATCAATATGGGCGTGCGTGGCGATGATGACCCGGAGCTGCTCTGGCTGGAAACCCAGCGCCCGGATGTTCTTCACCAGCTTCTCAAAGCTTCTGCCGGCGCCACAGTCGATGAGAACCAGCTGAGGCTCGCTTCGAACAAGATAGACCGAACAGTCATCGGGATCCGACAGGTAAGGGCCTCCGATCTGATAGACATCCTCACAGATCTCGAAGGGCTTCATGCTTTCCCCATCAGTTCCTTGAGCCGGGCCACCGCCGGTGGGAGAACCTCCCCAATCCTCTCCCGGAACCTCAGGTGGCACCTCCTCTCGAACTCGGTCGGGACGTCGCCCTGATTGATGATCACCAGCTTCGCTCCGGATCTGGCAGCTATCTCCGGCATCTCCGCCGCCGGATAGACCACCAGGCTTGAGCCGACGACGATGAAGAGATCCGCCTTTCGAGAGTGCTCCTCAGCAAGCTGCAGCTCCTGCAGCGGCAGGGGGTCACCGAAATTGACCACGCTGGAGGCCAGTTCTCCTCCGCACTCAGGACAAATCTTTAGGTCGGGGAAAGCATCGCATTTAAAGCCACAGCTTCGGCATCTGAGCTTGAACACGTTGCCATGAAGCTCGGCCAGAAGTTCCGGCCGGATTCCGGAGGCCGGGTGCAGGTTGTCCACGTTTTGAGTGATGAGAAAGGCCAGCTTCCCCAGGTTCTGGAGCTCGACGATCGCCAGATGACTTGGGCTAGGCTTGGCCTGAGACCAGTCGAATTTCGGCGCCGGGAGACCTTTAGCCTGCCTGGTCCAGAGGCCATCCGGGCCTCGAAAGTCCGGCAGGCCCGACTCGGTGGAAATGCCGGCGCCGGTGAAGACGACTAGATGCTTGGCCTCGAACATCCACCGGGCCAGGGTCTCAATCCGCTGCTTTAGGTCATTGAACTTGGCTACCATTTGCGTGGCTTGCAGATGATCTCCTTCACCTTGGTGTCAAAGAACTGATTGGAATGGGCCGGGAGGATGACGCAGGCGGTATCGGCTCCTCTAACGGTTCCCGCCACGGCAATGACATCCTGGCCGTAGGGAATAAGTCCCGCATCGAGGGCCATGCAGGCTATCTCCACGCACACCTTCACTCCCTGGCCGAGCATCCTCAGCGTCATGGCTATCAGTTCGGCGGGATAAATCCCTCCAAATTTGTTGCGCACGGCCCGATCCACCCCGGCCAGCAAATGGGTGGTGGTAAGCAGCTTCACTCCCTGTTCCTCCAGGCGGCGACGAACTTCGGGTCGCATCTCATCTTCTCCGGGACCGGTGAAGCCGACGTGATGGGTCACGCAGACGATGTTCAGCCCCCGGCCCACGAATTTCTCCGCTGTGGCCCCGGTATTTGAGGCGACGACGATGTGTTCTAGGCCCAGTTCCTCGGCCCGTTTTATGGCCAGGTCCACGGTGGCCTGGGTGTTCACCTTGCCGGCTTTCTCCCAGTAGGTCATGCTGCCCCCTTATGCCTTCAGACCAAGCCGAGTCTTTTCCTCTCCTCCTCGGAGAGCTTCTCCAGGAGGTCGGGACGGCGCTCCCGAGTCCGCTTAAGGGCCTGCTCAAGACGCCACTTGGCAATTTCGGCATGGTTGCCGGAAAGCAGGATCTCGGGAACCGTCCAGCCGCGGAATTCCCGCGGGCGAGTGTACTGAGGGTACTCCAGCAGGCCCATAGCATAAGAGTCCTCTCGGGCTCCCTCCTCTGCCCCAAGTGCTCCGGGAAGCAGCCGCACCACCGCATCAACCACCACCATAGCCGGAAGCTCTCCGCCAGTCAGGATGTAGTCTCCGATGCTCAGCTCATCAGTGACCAAATGTTCCCTCACCCGCTCATCTACCCCCTCATAATGTCCACAAATGAGGATTAGGTTAGGCTGTTGAGCCAGTTCTTCAGCCACCTCCTGGTTGAAAAGCCTTCCCTGGGGACTGAGTAAGATGACCGGGATGTCTTCCCTTCCAATCCTTGCCTTTACCTCCTCCACCGCAGCGAACAACGGCTCCACCCGGAGTATCATCCCAGGCCCTCCCCCATAGGGATAATCATCAACCTGACGATGCCGGCCCAGTCCATAATCCCGGAGATTATGTAAATAGATCTCCACCAACCCCCGCTCTACTGCCCGTTTGATGATGCTCTCCCCAAAGGGACCGGCAAACATTTCTGGAAACAGGGTCACGATGTCGATCCGCATGCTCGCCCAATTCCTCTGCTGAGGTCAGGTTGAAGCTAGCCTCTCAGAGCTATGCTACCGAAGATGTGGGACGAAAGTCAACTTACGCCAGGCGACTGGGCTGCTGAGGATACCACCTTGCCTGGTTAGCCAACAGAATGTGGTGGCCTGCATCGAGCAGCAAGCGGCAACCTCAAACCTACATTTGGGCTCTTTGCAGAGCAATCGCTATTTAGAACAGTTTGGACAGAAGTTCACATATATCCTCAAGGAATCTTAAATCTTCCTGGGCAAAGGGAGAAAGTACATGCGAGTCTATGTCAAGCTCCCCCACGAGTTCCCCGTTTTTGAGAATCGGTACCACTATCTCAGATTGCACCTTCGGGCTACACGCCAGATAATTTGCCTCCTTGGACACATCCGGCACGATAAATGTTTCCCTTCTCTCCGCCGCTTGACCACATATGCCCTTCCCGAAGGATATCCTCACATGCTCAGTTGGTTCTCCGGCAAAAGGGCCAAGAATAAGTTCCCTTTTTGACTCATCGGCGATATAAAATCCCACCCAATTGTAATAGGGAACGTTATCCTTGAGCAACCGGCAAATGGCCTCGAGCTTCTCATTCCTCCCGCCTGGAGCATTTACGATCTCCCTCGCTCTATCAAGAAGAAGGCCGAACCACGTTTTACCCCTCAAATCCTTGCCTCCTCTTATCCCTGGCCCTCCCGGTGTTCATCCCGAATATACCTCACTAGGTGACGTGGCCACTTTCTAATTAATCTAAACAAATTCTCAACCTCATGCAAGATGCCGACGAGGGACACATGTCTTTGAATTCGGTTGTCTCCTGAATCTCCATCGGAACCTCGGCACGGGCAACATCCTCAAAGCCCAACTTTTTGAAAAAGCCTCTCGCTGTTGTGGTTAGAAGGTATATCTCCCTTACCCCTTTCCTTCTTGAATGCTCTATTAACTTCAAGCAGAGGGCAGGTTAGTCTAATCCCTTTGCCTGCTCGCTGCGGTCAGCGGGGAGCGAATGAAGCAAAATATCTCCTCGGACATCAGGCGCTGTTTTGGGGAGTTCTCGGCCCCTTTGACCTCCGCCAGCTTAGGAGGAACAGGATGCCGGCTGCTAGAAAGGGGCCGCCCATGATCAGCATGGCCCCAACCTTGTTGAACCTGGCAGTGACACACGCGAATATGCCCAGCGCGATGGCGCCAATCACCAGCACTGTGCCGCCGACCCCCTCCCAGCGCCAGGCGATGAGAGCACCCAGCACCGCAACGATAACCAGCCCTGCCAGCACTGCCCCCTCCAGCGACCAGGGAGTACGGCCCCAGATCACCTCACCGAGGACGAAGAGCAGGAAGAAGGCCCCTACCAGCGAACTTATCCCGCGGGCAGTCCAGCGCATCCACCTCGCTGCTCGGTTGCCGGTGTGGTCGGCGTTCTTCAGGCCCTTCATCGGATGAAGACCATCGCCAGCGAAATATACAAACCGGTAATGATCAAAGCTAGACCAATGGCAAGTAATGTCCAAAGCCCGAGGATCCTTTTGAAGCCGACTGAGTAGAGCATAACTCCCCAGAGCGCAAAGAGGGAGTGAGAAATGGCCATCACCGTCGTCTGGTACCAATTTAAAGCGATCGTTGTCCAATCCCACAACCATACCACCGGCATGGGAATAAGCATCCCCAGGCCAACGATGTTCAGGATCTGATCAAAGTCGCTCACCTTACCGGCCAAACGAAGAACAACATGAGCGAGGGCACTTCCCAATAACCACATCGCCAAGCCAAACAGGGGAAGGAAGAAGATCTCCGCAGCATAGTAGTTCTCCGCCCTCAGAAATGTTAACCGAGAGGGGACAAATGGCACACGGTCAAGCAGGTACAAAGCCAGTATCGTGGTAAGCGAAGTCCCCACGAAGCGAATTAACACCGCCCATAATCCCCACATCGGGGCCGGCTTTCCCTTGAGCTCCTCAAATGCTCGAGAGGGGTTAATTAAACCCGAGAGCCAAACTCGTATGAGATTATTCATCGGGATGTTCTAAGCCACTATCGACTGCCACTGCCATCCCTCTCCCTTTTGGATGACGTGGCCTAGACCCGGGAAGGGGAAGTGAAAGGCAAGCACCAGGGCTTTCTCCGCCACTGCTTGGCCGAGGACTTGGCGTCTGGTAACCGTGACCTGCTCCGGAATGAGGTCAACCGCCGCATACCAGTCTGGCTGTTCCACATGGATGGGGTGAAGCACCACATCGGAGACGTAAAGCAGTTGTTCGCCCTCTGAGGAGATGGCCAGCGCCATATGCCCCGGTGTATGGCCCGGCGCCGCAACGGCGCATACGCCGGGCACGATTTCCGTTTCACGGTCAACGAGAGTGAGCTGGCCTTGAATCGGTGGGAGGTTCTGACGCGCGAATTTCAGGAGAACTTCTCTAACGTGTTCTTCAAGTTCCAGCCCGGCGAGATCCGAGATCCAGAAATCCCACTCATCTTTCCACATAAAATAGCGGGCATTGGGGAAGGCTGGCTTACCCCCAGCATCGGTGTTCCCCCCGATGTGGTCCGGGTGCCCGTGCGTGAGGATGACCGTGTCAATGTCCTCTGGCGCAACTCCCTCAGCTCGCAGGTTCTGAAGAAGCTTTCCCGTGTTTGGGCCAAGGCCATCGGCGCCTGTGTCCACCAGCACCCGATTCATCCCGGTGTTGATCATCAGGCAGATGTATGGACTTACCCATTCGGTCCATTGTTCTGCCCGAAGATCATGTTCGCGAAGCACTCGCTCCAGATGTTCTTTCGGCGCGTTGGCGAAAAGAAGGATGGCCGGGGGTGGGAAAGTGGGTGGCCTGTATGTGTGGGTACCATCGCTGACGGCCAGGCAATCGAAAGTCCCTACTTTGAAGTGATAGACTTCGGCGTTCATTATCTGTCTCTTATACACATCTGACGCTGCCGACGAAGGCTTAGGTGTAG
>CBFDTP010000077.1:0-6929 GCA_965612975.1 uncultured Dehalococcoidia bacterium
ACGCTCCCACCCCCTTCCAGCTTGAGCTGCGGTACACTAAGAATTCTAGCAAAGCTAATCAGCTATGCAAGATTACTTTCGTACTCCCACCTAAGTCCTAGTCGAGGCCGAGGAAATACCAAGACTAAATCCCAAGCTCCAAATCTCAAATCCTAAATTCCAAATAGGCTCCGAGGATGCTTGCAATTTAGGATTCTTGGGCATTCGTGTGGTTCGCTTTACCGGTGCGCTGCCACTGGTAGAGCTGACACCCTTCCAGGGCCAACATTTCCCAGTTTTATAATAGCCGGGCAGAGGGTTCTCCTCTGGAGCATATACATTTACATCGCAAAATGGTTAATGGTCAGTCTGGCTGGGTAACTAAGACAAATTTATATGATTTATATCGGTTGACTGAGAGCTTCAGTGGCTTTAAGGAGGCCACCGCGAATTGAGGCTAGGCTTTGCTGAGCAGCACGAAGACCCTCTTGCCCGGAGTCTTGGGCTGCTTTCCGGCAACCTTCTGAAGCATCTCGCCCAGGGGATGAGCGGCAAGCTGCTCCTCGCTCACCACCTCCTCCACCGGAGGCAAATCCCTTAACATCCCGAGGGGGTCGGCTATCTCCTTAAGGCTCAGTGACATCCGGGCTCCACCACCAGCAGAGCCTCCGGTCCCCAGGATTCGAACCCCAGGAACCTGCCGTAGAGCCCGCTCCAGCCGCATGAGTTGAGCAAACTCGACCGGCGGCACGATAACCAGATCCAGCCGCTCAACCATCACCTTTTCCTCGGGGGCCTTCTCTCGGGCAGCCTGCATGAGGCGCAGGGCGCGCTTCTCCACCGGGGCGCGAGCCAGCTCCTCGGCCTCCTCCAGCATGGCCTTGGCCTTCTTCTGTGCCTCGGAGAGGATCTTCTCGGCCTCTTCCTGAGCCTTTCTTTTGGCCTCCCGCAGGATCTCCAGACCCCTTTGTTCTGCCTCGGAGACAACCTGCGCGGCTGCTGGCTTGGCCTTCTTCTTCGCCTCGCTTATTAGGTCATTGGCCTTCCTCTCCGCCTCTTTTACAAGCTCCCTGGCCCGTCTCTCTGCCTCAGCGACGATTCGGTCAGTCTCGGGCTGAGCGCGCCTGCGGGCCTCTTCCAGGATGGCATCAGCCTCCTTCCTCGCCTTCTCCAGGAGCCTACCGGCCTCCCTTTCCGCCTCCGCCACTACCTGGGCAGATTTAGCCTCAGCCTGCCGGGCCACCTCGGCTTTTAATTGCTCCGCTTGAGCCCTGGCTTGCTCACCGACCTCCGCCTTTATCCGCTCGGCCTCAGCCTGCGCCTGCTTTTCGGCCTCTGCCCTTATCCGCTCGGCCTCGGCCTCAGCCCCTCGTCGGATCTCCTCAGCTTGTTGCTCTGCCTCGGCGACGATCTCGGCCTTGCGGTTCTCCCCCTCAAGCCTTAAGCGCTCAGCTTCGGCCTGGGCCTGCTCAGATATCTCCTTGGCCCGCTGCTCCGACTGGGCCGTGATCTCGGCAGCCTGCTTTTCCGCTTCGGCCTTCAGCGCTTCGGCCTGCGCGCGGGCCTGGGTTACTATTTCCTGGGCACGCTGCTCGGATTGCGACAAGATCCTGGCAGCCTCGGTTTTCATTTCCTCGGCTTGGCTCCGGGCCTGACCCAGGATCTCCTCGGCCTGATGCTGGGCCTGGCCCACCACCTCTTCTTTTCTCCTCTCAGCCTGTGCTACTAAATCCGCCGCTTCCCTTTCGGCTCGGGCCCTCAGAGCTTCCTTCTCAGCCTCGGCCCTTTCCAGAATCTCTCTGGCCCGCTGCTCCGACTGGGCCACGAGTTCAGCCGCCTTCCCCTCCGCCTCCTCCCGAATGCGAGCGGCTTCCCTCTCAGCCTCTTCGGTGATCTCCAAGCTCCTCTGCCTGGCTCGGCCAAGGAGCTCAACCCTCTCCGACTCCGCCTGCTGCCGAGCCTGCTCGCGGATCTCGGCGGCCTCCCTCTCCGCCTCTGCCAGTACCTCCCTTATCCTTCCCTCAACATCGGAGAGAAGCTTGCTCAAAATTTCCTCGTTCACTATCGCCTCCACGGCTGGTAAATTAAGTTAAACCCTTAAAGGAGAAGATTTCAATAGGAAATTCGTACCCCCAGAACTCATCATGGTCAATATTCCTCACGTGAGAGGTTTACGGAAACCCTTCCCGAGCTATCAATTCGCCAGACTCCCTCCTCCCAATGTCGGGGACGTCGGCTAAGGAAGTCGGGATAAAACTTGACCACCTTCCCCTCTGAAGTGGTAAAGCTGGCTCCCCAGTTAATAAGGGCATATTCCCCCTCGGGTGGAAGGTTTCCATCAGCGGTGGGCCATATGGGCCGACCCTGGAGTCCCGACTCAATATAAAAATTATCCACCGCCTTCTGAACGCTGGCGATGTCCGCCTCCATCGTTTGAGACTTTACCCCGCTGGGCACACGGTGAAGCACGAAGACCACCGCAATTATGACGATGGCCAGAATGGCTATGGCCGCCGCCAGCTCGCTAAAGGTAACGCCACGCTCGCTCTTCACCACCTCACTCCTTAAAGCCCCGGATACCACTGCCAGAGCTGTGTCCCCCATATCAGGGCCACCATTGCCCCGCTGACCAGGAAGGGACCAAAGGGGATGGGGTCCTTCCTTCCTTTCTTCCCGGAGGCGAGCAATGCCCCGGCCACCAGGCCACCGGCCAGCACGGCCACCAGGAAGCCGACCAGTACCTCGGGAAAGCCACAGGCCAGTCCGAGCATGGCCCCTAACTTAACATCCCCACCACCCAGTCCTCCGTGGAAGAGGAGGAAGGGAACCAGAAGAAGCACCAGCCCCACCCCTCCCCCCAGGAGGGCTGACTTCACCCCCGGTCCGGAAGGGAGGAAGGAAAAGGCCAGCGCCAATGCCATTCCGGGATAGGTTACCTTGTTAAGGATAAGGCCGTGCTCCAGATCAATGACAAAGATGAGCAGGAAAAGGGCCGCGTAGACCAGCAAGATGCCCAGTCGGGCGCTCAGACCGTAATGCCAGGCGAGGAGCCCATAGGCTGCCCCGGTAGCTAGCTCCAGCAGGAGGGCCCGGAGAGGAATCGACGCCCCACAGTATCGACAGCGTCCCCGAAGCCAAATGTAGCTCAGCACCGGCACGAGGTCCTTAACGCTCAGGGGATGCAGACAGACGTCACAGCGGGAGGCGGGGTGAACAATAGACCCGCCTCGTGGTAAGCGGTCGCAACATAGGTTCAAGAAGCTTCCCATCACCACCCCAACCAGAGCAAACCAGATTGCCAGCACTCATCCCCTCACCGTCTTCAGCATCAGTCCCAAATTTACCGCATAAAGCGGGAGAGGGAAATCCGGTGGACAGGACAAGGGAGGCTCTAACTCGGCCACGGGCCTCTCCGTGACTGCGCTGACCTTCTCCGCCAGCTCGATGTCCAGGGCCAAGCTGCCGGTAAGGTACACCGGCACCTCGGGGTCAAGCGGTGCGTCTCGATGGGTATCATTATAGTAGGAAATGGTGTAAGGTATCTGTCGCAGAACCTCCGCCGTCGGTTCCTCAAGCTCGGTAGCGAACTCCTCGCTTTCCCCGAGCAAAGTGCTACGTATAAACTGGGGCACCCAGTCAACCAGGATCACCGTCTCCAATCGGTTCGGCTCGCAGTGGACGATAATGGCTTCCTTCTGCCCGACCACCCGGCTTAGGGCTATAGCGGTGAGGTCTATGGCTCGAAGTTTAAGCTTTGCCAGGTGACAGGCCTTCATCAATTTAAGCAATGGCTCCCGGGGAACGGTGAGCACCCAAGCCTTTCGCTCCTCAAAGCTGCCCTTGGGCAAAAGCTGCCAGTAGAGGTAACTGGCTTCGGCAGAAAACGACATGACCCTTCTGGCTTCCCGAGAGATCACGTCTCCGAACTGTGACCTCCGAAGCTTGTTCGGCACGTTGAGGATACTGCAAGCACTGCCTATGCTGGGAAAGGCAAACAGCGCCCGCTCCCGCATCAATCCTCTCTCAGCTAAGGCCTCCCCGATAACCTGCCCCACCGCCTCAGGGTTGGAGACAAAACCACCCCGGACATGGTAGGGAGATAGAGGAATGCTCTCCCAGCTTCTTATCTGCCTGCCAGAGAAACTGAGCATCCGTAGGCTATCCCCTTCAATGCTTAAGGCAATCATGATTCACCCTTCTCCTTGCTCTTCTCCGCCGGCTGCGGCAAAGGACTGAGAATCTCCAGCTTGAAGCTGCCTTCCCAGCCTCCTTCAACCGAGGTTAGCTTGAGCTCCTGCACACGGGTATAGGCGAAAGGCCCCTCCTCCTCCACGGCGGCCAAAAATTTCTCGATGTTCTTCAACTCACCGCGGACGGAAACGCCGAAATCCTCCCTCCGATACTCGGTATTGCCTATCTTTACTGTCCCGGTCTTTGAGGCCGGCTGGAAGGCAAGGAGTTCTACCTTGTTGAGTCCCGCCGAGGAGACCAGGTGGTCGGTCAGCTTCAAACGAGATTCTTCTGAGAGCAGCACCGACTTTAAAGACTGCTGTAGAGATTTGACCTTTTGTTCCAGGTCACTGAGTTTCTTCTTTAGCTCGCTCACCTTGTGGGTCTTCTCCAGGCCTTCCAGTTGCCGGGTTACTTTTGTCAGCTCTTCCTTTAGCTTGGCGTTCTTCTTCTCAACCTTACCGGCCTGGTAGAAGAAGAAAACATTGACCGCCAGGGCCACTATGAGAACGCCAATCAGCACCAGGTGCAGCTTTGATAAACGCCTCAACTCTGGCCTCCCTGCTTGAACTGGAGCACCAGGCTAAAGTTAACCCGGGAGCCCTCAGGCTCCTTCGAACCTCGGGTAGGACCGGGGAAGGTCACCAGCACATCGGCGAAGTTCCCGGAGTTCTTCAAGGACTGGGCGAAGCCCACCACCTGGAGTTGAGAGCGGGCTGTGCCCAGGACCTCGGCTGCCTCTTCACTCTTCTGAGAAATGGAGGTGAACTCAATTCCTTCAGAGGCATTGCGAAGAAGGACATCGAGCACCTTCCCCCACCTGATCTGCTGGGCCTGAAATAGCTCGTAGTCCTTCTTCAGCGTCTCCAGGCGCTTCAGCTCCTCCTCCGCCTTCTTAATCTGCTCCTGGTATTTTTGAACTTCAGGGTTCTTAAGTAGCTTGTCTATTTGGGTCTTGGTGGAATCTATTTTAGATTCCAGCGCCGCTGTCCGGTCATGGGCCAGATCGTTTTTGTGGAAGAAGAAATAACTACCCCCTCCCCCGGCGAGGATGAGGACGATTAAAGCTATTGTTAAAGCTAATGCCCAAGGGCGTGGACGGTACTCCGGAGGAATGAGGTTTATATCGATCATGGTAAGAAAATTTTAACCCCCCTAGTCTGCTACGTCAAATTAAACCATATTCTGCCACCATGGTAAATAGCGAAATATGACTAGTACAGGGGGCTAGGACTATGGTACAGGGCAGGGTTATTCAGCACTCGGGGTCCTCTTAAAACCACAAGGAAAAATCTGCGATTTGGTGGGGCTATAAATAGAGCCAAGTGAATTCTTCATGGGTACTATCTCATCTCCCAGGAAAGTAGGCTGACCTGGTAAGGAGGAGTCCCTTCACCAGGGTAGGGTGCCTGATAGATTAGGGAAGTTATGCGAATGAGGGTGGCCCCGGACTGGCGAAACACCTCGGAGGTCACCAGATAGAACTTCTCGCTGAGGCCGATATCACGGACGTCGCAGGCGGAGTTATCCTCGGGGTCCAGTTCGACCTTAAAGGCCTTGCGAGCAGTTCCCGAGCCACCGGGCACGGGATAAGGCTCCTTTAGGGTAAGGAGGGTAGGGCCATCAATTGACTTGACCTCTACCCAGGGATGTCCGGGGCCATCAAGGCGAATATAGTTTCCCTCTTCGAGTTCGTTCTCAAAGTCGGTGTCGGTGCCGATGACGGTCTCCGAACCCTGAGTAAAGGACAGCGTGCCGGTAAGGTAGTTGGTAGCGTTAAGTGGTACCACCGCCAGCCCCGACTGGCCCGGCGTACCGTTTTGATTGGCGTAGTTGAGCTTGACGTGCAGCGGTCCCCCAATCACTGGCTGAGTGGCCACGGCCACAATTCCTTCGCCCGGCGGGGGGAGGATGGAGAAGACGCCGGTCGCCACATCGTAGGCACCCAGCAGGGTGCCGGTATTGAGTCCTCTCACCTCGAATTTGCCCGACTGCAAGAACCTTCGGCTGCCGGAGCCCGAGCCTCCGGCGCCGGTGTAATTGGCAGTTAGGGTTAAGTGCGTGTCGTCTGCCACCGATTTCACCTGCACCCAGAGCCCATCCGAGTCTAACATGATCTCATAGCCGGGCTGAATTTCGCTGAGGAACTGCGTTCCCACCCCGGTGACTTCGGGAGAGCCGTTGGTGAAGGTAAGGATGCCGGACAGCGAGACCGGCGCTGCCGAAACATTAACGCTGGCCACATCGAGCACCCCGGAATCCTCGTCCGGAGGGTCTCCCTGAAGATCAACCGGGACCGTCGTGCCGGCAGAAGCATCCTCTGGAATGGTGGCCAGCGCAGTGCGCGGACGCTCGTGGTCCTGGTTCATGTAACTAATGGTGACCTCGGACGGTCCACCGACGATGTCCTCGGTGACCACCAACTCAATAGGCTCCGGCTCATCGAGGAAGGTAAAGCCGTTGGCCAGGTCGAATTTCCCGAAGTATTGGTTTGACTCAGTTCCTCTGATTTCAATTATTCCACTGCAGTTCGCTGCGACCTGAGGTTCAAAGCCGTTGATGCTGGTGCTGATGTAGGTGACATCGGTCACGCCGGTATCACCGCTTTGCAAAGTAACGTCGACCAAGGTGTCGACCTCAGCATCCCGGGGAATGGTGGCCACCCCTAGCCGGCCCTCCTCCCCATCCCTGTCTCTTATACACATCTGACGCTGCCGACG
>CBFDTP010000078.1:0-6839 GCA_965612975.1 uncultured Dehalococcoidia bacterium
TCAAGCAGAAGACGGCATACGAGATCATGCCTAGTCTCGTGGGCTCGGAGATGTGTATAAGAGACAGTCCTTATGTTAACCCCCGTGCGAACCCCCGCCTCGACCACCAGCGGATCAACTCTGAAATATCGCTGGCAGAGTTCCCTGAAGGTAGTGATGAGCGGGGGAACCACGCTGCAGATGATTGCTTGATCCACCTGAGAAGGAGTCAGACCCTGATGTTCCAGCAGGTCGAGAAGCACTGCCGCATATTCGTCGGCCAGCCGGTGCACCTCGGTGGCCAGGTGCCAAGTAGACTGCAGTTCCTCCCCCTCAAAGACTCCTAAATTGATGGTGGTGTTGCCGACATCTATCGCCAACAACATGGTAGATGCCCGCCGGCGAATTTATCGAACCTTATTGTAGCAGTAAAGTCCCCCGGTTGCAACTAAGGAGGGCCGGGGTTAAACCCCGGCCCTCCGGGCCTCAACCATCCAGCAGCCATAAACCAGGATCACCTGAGTGGTGAGCGATACCGGCTTAACAAATCGCTCAGCCGTTTCGCCCCGGCCTGGACCTTGCCAAACTCGGTGGAGGCCTCACCATAGAGCTTAAGGGCGCTGTTCTCATCCTCCGTCAGGGAGGCCTTCACCAGGTACCGCACCCCCCTCCAGTACTGCTCCCTTATCAAATCAAGCTGCTCGTCAATGGCGAATATCGAAGCAACGGAAAGACGCTTTTCGAGGTTGAGGGAGGTTAGGAGCTTGGCCAGGGATAGGAACTCCGAGAAAGCCGCCTTCTTCACCGTGTTGGCCGTAGCACCGGGTGAATCCTTTAGCTGCAACTTCACGTACTGGCCTGTCTGCCCCGGCGCACCGACGCTCCAATAAGGCGTGCCGGGGTTTCCGGTGCAGATATAGGCCGTCCCTTCGCCGGGCACGGCTATCTGCGAAGCCACGGTGCCTCCCCAAACGCCAAACCGGTTTATCGTGTTGCCGGTCCACCAGGCATTGTAATGCCACTGAGTCCCATCCCAGTACTTGGAGCTGGTCAGGATGGACATAATCGTATCCACGTCTATGTTGCCATAGTTGTCCTCGATGTATTTGGCCGCGGTCTGGTAACGGTACCAGCTAGCGGGATAATACTCAATGGCCTCCCAGGGCTTCTGCGCCTCCTTCATCTCCGGGTTTACAAAGTGATTGGCGGTGATAAGATAGTCCTTCTCGCCGAAGTCGCCCGGTGCTCGGGCCTTGGCCAGAGCGGCCGTAGCCTCAACGGCGTAAGCTCCCCCGTTCTTATCCACCAGGAGCCGGTTAATGCCATTGGTGCCTTTGATGCTCAGGATGGTATCCTTGGCCTCCTCGGCAGACGAGCAGGTCATGGCCACATAAGGCCCCAGAATGAAGTCTGAGACTCCATAGTCTATGTCCTCCGTCCGGGCATTGGCGCTCTTGTTGGACATGTAAACCAGGCCCTTGTCGTTCATCAAGAAGTTGTTGCCCAACATGCCAGCTATAGCGGTTGAGATAAAGGCATTCCCTTTGGCCGGATAGGCTACTATGATGACTCGATAGGTATAGGCGTTGCTCCAGGGGAAGTCAAAGTGAGACCCAGCGATGGCTTTACCATCAGCAGTAGCTCCTCCCCATACCGCCAGGTTGGTGCAGCTCGACTTCGGGTGGGGAAGCCATTCCAGCTCCACCTGGTAATTGATGGCCAGAACGTCTTCATAAGTTACGTCATAACCCGCATCTCGAGCCCCATCGGCGATCCCTTTGAGAATTTCCAAATAATTGATGCCAGAAAGCCCTTTGACATAAGCTTCGTAGCCGGTGAGCTTATCCAGTATCTCCGTCTTATCATATCTGGCCAGCAGGGAGGCCCATAGTCCGTCCTTCACGATCTCGATATATGCTCCCGCCTGCTGACCATATTGATAGCCCATTTCATATTCGGTGCCCGAGAGGTAGATTATCGGCATCACCTCTGGCGGGGGCTCATAGAAGACTGACGAGGCCATCTTTGGTGACGAAGCAACAGTACTCTCGGTGGCGGCTAAGGGCGTGGCTACTGGCGCAGCCAAGAAAAAGGCAACCAAAAGAACTGCCATCACCGACCAGACGTTTTTGAGTACCCTCATGTTGTCCTACCTCTTTTATTAGTTTTTTCTTTGGATGCTGTTAGCAAGCTCTTATCCTCACCTTTTTTCCTTATCACCCCCCGCTGCCAGGTAAATGCCCTCTCTCGGTACCCCATAGTACCCTGGTACCAAGATTGACCATTGTGGTCTCATTATAAGAAACAAAATCCCGCGGTTGCAACTGCAATTTTATCAGAAGTGAAGGGATAAGCGGGCTCAACTAAGCTGAGTCACTCGCTGAAGAGGAACAAAAGCATGAATACTTGACAAATAATATGGCCAGGTACTATAGTACTAGCCAAGGCACCAGAACGATGAGTCATCTTTTCTTAGGTCTGGTTGGACTGGCCCTAGCCGTTGCCTTGGGTGGACTGATTGCGGCACTCATATTAATTTATGCAATCAGGAATGCCTTCCCCAGAATCCGCTGATCTATCCCAGGCTGACTTAAGGAGGACTGAACTGAACGGGATTGTATTAAAATCTGATTTCTCAAAAGCTACAGGCTCGCCTTAATTCCCCCACTGTTCCTCCTGCTGCACCTAATCCAACATTCGCCTAGAATTTGCCGCCTCATCTCTTTACGGACTGGCAGCCCCAGCTGGTCTGTCCGTGAACTGATACCAAAGTACTATTGACATTCTTTCAGCTTCAAAACGATACTAATGCTAGTTATTGAGCAGGGGGCACTACGGCATGAATCCCTTCTGGGGTATCTCTTTCATTTCTTATTTATTGCACCTTGCTTACCCTTAACCTGCTGCACCGACCTCGCGAAAGGGTGCATAAAAGTTTTACACTCTTCCTCTTGGCAGCACTACTGTGGAACCTCATTCCCTTTTTTATACGTAGTAACTTTTCCCCAGAGCAGGTGTTTTTTTCGCGCAGATCACCCTCATCATGGCAGCATGGACCGCAGCCCTTTATTATCACTTTATCCACGTTTTCCTCAACAAGGCCGGTGGCATTGAGTTAAGGTGTGTGTACGGACTCGTAGCAATTCGTTTCCTGGTTATTCAAGGACAATTCATAAGAACAGCCAAATTGTCGGGGGCGCTTTATCTATCGAGTATGAGCCCACCGTTTATCCTTTAGTCTTACTCCTCGCAGGGTTTACCCTCCGGGGAATATATCTCCTGACCCGACAGCGCAATCTTTCACTAGATCCCATACATCGTGACCGGATTTTATACATAGTCATCGGCTTCGCCTGCGCTGCAATCTCATACTTGCTTGAGGTTCTCCCCAGTTTGTCGCGATATCCCTTGGTAACCTTTGGCAGCCTTGGCAATGCTTTGTTCATTGCTTATGCCATTTTGAAATACCAGCTATTGGACATCCGGGTGGTTGTGCGGAGGGGGCTGGTTTATACTTCCTTAGGTATCGGCCTTGTCGGTCTATATTTAGGTACATCACTTGGTTTGCTATAATTTGTTCACTTGCAGACCACCGCCCTCACCCTGCTGGCCAGCGCCCTAGTAGCCCTCACGGTGGCTGCCCTATTTTATCCTCTGAGGAAACCCATCCAAGAGCGGGTGGAACAGCTCTTCCTCAGGGAGACCTATGCCCACCGTCGGATGTTGAAGAGGTTCTCCCTCGAGATGAGCATCGTGCTTGACCTGGACGAACTCATCAATCGCTTGCTCATCTTGGTGACCAAAGGCCTACGGGTGGAGAAGGCCTTTCTCTTCCTCCCGGACAAGAGCGGCGACCTCGTCTCCTTCAAGAAGGAGAATCCCGACGGGGAGGCGATGAGGCTAAAGAAAGATAACCCCATCCTCACCTGGCTGGAAAGAGAAGACCAACCATTTTACCTGGAGCAGATGGACATCCTCCCCCAGATGAAGGGGCTCTGGGAGAGCGAGCGGGAGGAGCTTAAGGGCTCTGGGCTGGAGATTCTGTTTTCGATAAAAAGTCACGGCCGGCTCATCGGGGTTCTCGGCCTGGGCAAAAAGCAGCGCGGCGACTACACTGCCGAAGACGTGCAGCTCATGGAGAAGGCGCTCCAGGAGGCCGGGATGGTCATTGAGAATGCCCTGCTTTATCAGGAAAGTCAGCAAAGGGCCCGGCAGACTGCCCTGCTCGCCGAGCTGGGCCGGACCATCACCTCCAAATTGGATATCCAGGCGGTTTACCAGGCCTTCGCCAGAAAGCTGAAGGAGGCCCTCGAGGCCGACTGGGTTGGAATCGCCCTCATCGAGGAGGGGGAGAAGATCAGGCTTGCCGCTCTCTTCCCCCCGGCCGACTCGATCTGGGAGCAGGGGGAGATAATCCCCCTGGGGGGAACGGCCACCCAGTGGGTGGTCTTCCATAGCAAGACACACTATGAGCCCGACCTGGCCCAGGAGAAGGAGTTCTGGACCGATGAGCTCTTTCTCAAAAAGGGCCTGAGAAGCATCGTCCGCCTGCCCCTCTTCTCCAAGGGAACGATCATCGGCAGCTTTGTCGTGGCCGCCCGCCGACCCCATGCCTTCGGACCACAGGAGCTGGAATTCCTGGAGCAGCTCGCAGCTCAAATATCCCTGGCGGTGGAGAACTCCCAGCTCTACGCCCAGACCGAGAAGAAGGCCATCACCGATGCCCTCACCGGCCTCTACAACCACCGCCACTTCCACGAGCGCCTGGACGAGGAGATCGCCCGCAGCCTCCGCTCCGGCCGACCCTTCTCCCTCATCATGCTCGACCTCGACTTCTTCAAGCTCTACAACGACACCTACGGTCACCTGGCCGGGGATCAGATCCTCAAGCAGGTGGCCCAGTGCATCCGCAGCTCCATCCGGGGGATGGACGTGGCC
Organism: uncultured Dehalococcoidia bacterium; assembly: GCA_965612975.1. Taxonomy (GTDB): domain Bacteria; phylum Chloroflexota; class Dehalococcoidia; order SZUA-161; family SpSt-899; genus CAZYDA01. Next base: position 4,918 of record CBFDTP010000078.1, read on the forward strand.
TTCCGCTACGGAGGAGAGGAGTTCGTCGTCCTGCTGCCCGAGACCGAGGCCGAGCAGGCCCGAGAGGTGGCCGAGCGCATCCGCAGGCGCATCGAAAGCGAGATGAAGGCCCGGGGAAGCCGCCTGACCGTCAGTTTAGGAGTGGCCTCCTGGCCCGATAGCGGGGTGACCAAGGAGAGCCTCATCCAGGCAGCCGATGCCGCCCTCTACGAGGCCAAGAGAACCGGCAAGAACCGCACCTGCCTCTTCTCCCAGGAAAAGAGCTTCCCTCAGTCACCCGCCCAGCCCGAGGTGCATCAGGAAACCCTCAACCTAATGCATGCCCTGGTCGCCGCCATAGAGGCCCGAGACCCCTACACCTCAGGTCATTCCCGCAAGGTGAGCGAACTCGCCGCCGCCCTGGGCAAGGAGCTCGGCCTCCCTCAGGAAAGAATAACCGCGCTTAAGACCGCCGCCCTCCTCCACGATGTCGGCAAGATCGGCATCCCCGACCACATCCTCAGAAGTCCGGAGCCGCTCTCTGAGGAGGACTGGGAGGTCATCAAGGCCCACCCGGTCATCGGAGCCAACATCCTCCGTCGGGCAAATAACTTCGACGATGTCATCCCCGCCGTCCTTTACCACCATGAGCACTATGACGGAAGTGGTTACCCCTCAGGGCTCCAGGGAGAGGAGATACCCCTGGAGGCCCGCATACTGGCGATCGCCGATGCCTACGAGGCGATGACCTCCCCTCGCCCCTACCGCAAAGCCCTTTCCCCCGAGAGGGCTTTGGAGGAATTGAAGCGCCAGGCCGGGAAACAGTTCGACCCCAAGCTGGTCAAGTTGTTTGTGGCCCTCACCGAACGCAAGCTCCTCGCCGGGGTATAAGGGTTAATTTCCAAATTCCAAGCTCCAAATCACAAGGTTAAGAACCCTCCTAAGTAGCTGTATACATTTTGGGTGAAATTGTATATACTTATAGGGGTGATAGTATGACCGTTTCTACTATTTCGGGAAAAGGTTGGGTTGTGATCCCTAAAGAGCTTAGGGAGAAGTATAGACTCAAAAAAGGGGATAAAGTGCACTTCATCGACTATGGAGGAGTGATCGCCGTGGTTCCCTTCTCCCACAATCCCTTAGCCGAGGCAAGAGGGATGCTTAAAGGAAAAACATCCCTTACCAAAGCACTCCTGAATTCAAGGGAAGAAGATGCCAGAAAAGGGAAGTGAGAAGTTCGTCTTGGACAGCCATGCTCTTCTAGCTTATTTAGAAGATGAGCCGGGAAGAGAAAAGGTGGAGGAGTTATTAAATTTAGCTTCAAAAGAGGAAGTGGAGCTTCTTTTAAGTGTCATAAATTTAGGAGAGGTGCTATATATCACTGAGCGAGAAAGAGGACTTTCAAAAGCACATGAGGTTCTGGCAAGGATTGAAGAGCTTCCCATCGCCATTATAGAAGTGAATAGAAAGCTTGCCCTTGAAGCAGCACACTATAAAGCTCTCCACCCTATAGCGTATGCCGATTGTTTCGCCTTGGCTCTCGCCCGGCTCAGAGGGGCTACTCTGGTCACTGGGGACCCGGAATTTGAGCAGATAAAGCCCGAGTACAGTCCTCCCATAAGGTGGTTGAGGTAGAAATGATGCTCAATTGAAGTGCAGTCATTCCGGATGGGGAGGGATGTTTGGAATTTGAGGCTTAAATAATTTGAGGTTTGAGATTTGGAATTTGGAATTTAGGTCTAGATCCTCGTCCGCAGTGTATTGGGATCAGGACAGCGGGCCAGAGCATCCTCGGCCGTCACCAGACCCCGCCTCACCAGCTCCGCCAAAGACTGGGTCAGCGTCCGCATCCCCTGACGAGTGCTCGTCTCTATCACCGACGGAATCTGATAGTTCTTCTTCTCCCGGATGAGATTCCGAATGGCCGAGTTGGCCAGCATTAT
>CBFDTP010000079.1:0-6690 GCA_965612975.1 uncultured Dehalococcoidia bacterium
CCTGCCACCCCTACCCCCTTGCTGGGCAGTGCTCCTCCTTCCCCCGCTGGTCATCCCGGAGAAGACCCACACGCTCTACTCCCGCCTCAAACCCTCACACTACACCAGGGGTCAGTTCACCAAAGCCCTGAAGCAAGCCCTGCTGGAGGGGAAAGCCATCGAACTTGAGGTCTGGAACGTTTTCAGTTTGGTATCGAGCGAGATTTATCCCGGCTTTGAAAGATACCAGGAGACCTTCAGGACGGCCGGGGCAAAGCCCCAGCTTGCGGGAAGTGGACCAATGCTCTTCTCCCTCTTCAAGGACGAGGCAACTGCCCGAGAGGTGTTTGAGAAGCTGAAGAACGCCGGCGGCTGGGTTTATCTCGCTCGGACGCGGGGCAACTACTCAGCCGAAATCCCCCCGTCAATGTAAATCGTCTGTCCGGTGATATAGCTGGAGGCATCCGAGGCGAGGAAAAGGGCCAGCCCTACCAGATCCTCCGGTTCGGCGATCCTCCCCAGGGGAATCGGAGGCAAGAGCTTCTTCAGGAGTTCCGGGTTGCTCCACAGAGGCTCGCTGAACCCGGTCCGGACTACCCCCGGTGCAATGGCATTCACCCTGATGTTATAGGGAGCCAGTTCCAGGGCCAGCACCTGGGTGAGCATCACCACTCCGGCCTTGGCGATGCAGTAAGCCCCCATGCCCGGCGTGGCCTTCTGGGCAGCTGTTGAGGCCAGGTTAATGATGCAGCCTTCCCGGCGTTCCTTCATCTTCCGCCCCACCGCCTGGCTGCAGAGAAAGTAGCTCTTGAGACAGGTGTTCAGGATTTGCTCCCACCTCTTCTCCGGGAGCTCGAGCAGGGGACGCATGAGGTTGGTAGCAGCACAGTTTACCAGGACATCAATGCGACCAAACTCCTGAAGCACTTGCTCAACCATCTGTTCTACCTCTGCCCCCTGAGTGAGGTCAGCCTTTACCGCTAAGCCCCGTCTTCCGTAGCGGTGGACCTCCTGCGTCACCTTTTCCAGCTCGGGCAGGGTGCGGCTGACCACAGCAACGTGAGCTCCGGCCTCGGCAAAGGCCAGGGCCAGCGTCCGCCCAATCCCTCGCCCACCACCGGCGATGAGCGCTACCTTGTCCTCCAGGGTAAATTTCAGCCGGGTCATCTCACCTCTTAAGAAAGCGGTTCTTTAAGAACTGGTCATCTGTGTCTCCGAGTTTGGGATGATTCCCCACTCCCCAAATCCCGGAATTCTCAAAAAATGCTTGTCCCTGGTCAGCAACTTACAGCCATTCTCAATGGCAACGGCGCCAACTATACAATCCGATAACGGAATGGTGACCCCCTCCCGGCGCAGCGAGGAATAGATGCTCGCTGCTTTTATAAAGGTCTCCCTGGTTTCTGAAAGATAAGGGAGCGCCAGAAGCCTATTCCTCAGCATCTGTGCCTCCTCCTCTCCCCTCACACCGCTTAAGACCTCCGCAAGAATCAATCCACAAATGGCTATCTCCCCCCCGACCAGTTCCTCATCGAAATTGGCTGAAGGGGTTTTTCCCGATTGGAAATAGTCCACCCAGATGCTGCTGTCGACCAGTATCATTGCTCTCCCTTTTCCGCCTCTTCCAATCTTTTCAGATGGCCTTCCTCAAAGCGAATCTTGCCCTTTAATTCTAAGACCCCCTCCCTCTTCCTGCGGGAAACGTACTCCTCTATTGCCTTATTGATTGCTTCACTTCTACTCCGGAAGCCCCCGACGGCAAGCAATTCCGCTAAAAGTCCCTCATCCACCACGATGGTCGTTCTCATTCTATGCCTCCCTTTTCATAACATTTGTATGATTATAATTATGAAAAGGGATAATTTCAAGATTCCCAGCTTTAACCACAAACACCCGCTGCAAGGCAGAACTAAGTCTGGACGGTTACCTCGGCCGGGGCCGGCTGGAGGGCCTCCTTTATGGCCGCATCCACATCCTCGACGAAGACGAACTCGAGTTCATCCCTTACCTGCTGGGGAACCTCCTCCAGATCCTTCTGGTTCTCCCGAGGGAGGATGACCTTCTTCACCCCCGCCCGGTGAGCGGCCAGCACCTTCTCCTTGATCCCACCCACCGGCAGGACCTTACCCCGCAGGGTGATCTCACCGGTCATGGCCACTTCCTTCTTCGTTGGCCTCCCGGTGAGGGCCGAGATGAGCGCCACGGCCATGGTTATCCCGGCCGAGGGCCCATCCTTGGGGATGGCCCCGGCAGGAACGTGGATGTGGACATCCTTGGTCTTGTAGAAATCCTCCCTCACGCCAAACTGGGCTACTCGGGAGCGACTGTAGGTCAGGGCAGCCCGACCGGATTCCTGCATCACATCGCCCAGCCGTCCGGTAAGGATGAGCTGTCCCTTCCCCGGGACCAGGGTGGCCTCCACGAACATGATGTCCCCCCCGGCAGGGGTCCAGGCCAGACCGGTGGCTACCCCCACCTCATCCTCTTCCTCCACCACCTCGTAGCGGAACTTCTCCGGCCCCAGGAACTCCTTCAAATTGTCCCGGGTTACCTCGAACTTCCCCTCCTGCCCCTCGGCCACCCGCCGTGCGATCTTACGGCAGATGGTGCCGATCTCCCGCTCCAGGTTCCGCAGGCCAGCTTCCCGAGTGTAGTTCCGGATTATCGTCCGGATAGCCTCATCGGAGATCTCCAGTCGATCCTCGGTGAGCCCGTTCTCCTTAAGCTGTCGCGGGATGAGGAACTTGCGGGCGATGTGCAGCTTCTCCAGCTCGGTATAGCCCGGTAGCTCCAGGATCTCCATGCGGTCGCGCAGGGCAGGAAGGATGGGATCAACCAGGTTGGCCGTGGTGATGAACATCACCTTGGAGAGATCGAAGGGAACATCGAGATAGTGATCCACGAAGGCCGAATTCTGTTCCGGGTCCAGAACCTCCAGAAGCGCCGCTGAAGGGTCGCCTCGAAAATCAGCCCCCACCTTGTCTATCTCGTCGAGCATGAACACCGGGTCGTTTGAACCGGCCCGCCTTATCCCCTGAATGATCCTTCCGGGGAGGGCTCCGACGTAAGTTCGCCGATGGCCCCGAATTTCGGCCTCATCCCTTATCCCGCCCAGGGAAATGCGGACGAACTTACGCCCCAGGGCGCGGGCGATAGACTGCCCCATGGAGGTCTTTCCCGTCCCCGGAGGACCTACGAAGCAGAGGATGGGACCCTTCATATCGGCCTTCAGCTTGCGCACTGCCAGGTAATCCAGGATCCTCTCCTTCACCTTTTCCAGATTGTAATGGTCCTCGTCCAATATCTGGGCTGCCCGGGCGATGTCGATCTCTCCCTCGGTGCTCTTGTTCCAGGGAAGGCTCAGCAGCCAGTCAAGGTAGGTCTTGGAGACGGTATACTCCGCCGCCTGAGGTGGCATCTTGGCAAGGCGATCGAGCTCTCTCTCGGCTTCCTTGCGCGCCTCGGGCGGGAGCTGGGCTTCCTCGATCTTCTGCCGCAGCTCATTGATCTCCATGGTGTGCTCATCATACTCACCCAGCTCCTTCTGTATGGCCTTGAGCTGCTCCCGGAGGTAGAACTCTCGCTGGGCCTTGTCCATCTCGGTCTTTATTTGAGATTGGATCTTGCTCCCCAGCTCCAGAATCTCCAGCTCCCGGTTGATGAAGCCGGTTAACTTCTCCATCCGCTGCTTAACGTTCAGCTCTCCCAGGATCTCCAGCTTCTCCTCGAGCTTGAGGTTTATATGGGCCGCGATGAAGTCGGACAGCGGCCCCGGCCCGGGCAAATTCATGGCGGCGATCGCCAATTCCTCCGGCAAATTGGGGGCCAGGGAAACTACCTTCTGAAAGAGCTGCAGGAGGTTGCGGGACAGGGCCTCTACCTCCGGCGTGTCCTCCACCACCTCCTCGGCTACCTCCACCCTCCCCTTGAGGTAGGGCTCCCGCTGTATGATCTCCTTCAGCCTCACTCGAGTGAGACCCTGAAGAAGGGCTCGGACCGAGCCATCGGGCAACTTAAACATGCGGGCCACCCCGGCGGCCGTGCCGATCTCAAAGAGCGAACCATCGGGCCGCTTGACGAAAAAGCCGAGGATCTTATCCCCGGAGACAACCTCATCGATGAGCTTGACCGTGTTCTCCTCAGTCGCTGCTAGGGGCACGATCAACGAGGGATAAATCACCTCTCCTTCGCTGGCAAAGATGGCCAGTACCTCTGGAATCTCTATCCCCGGCGATTTCCTTTCCCCTTTGTCTCCCAGTCGAATCATGATTCTCCTTCCCGGGTATTACCCGGACTTTATCTCCACCTTTCGATGACGCGGCCCCAGCTTGGGCAAAACCACTTCCAGCAGGCCATCCTTATACGAAGCCTCACCTCCATCCGGGTCCACCGCCGCCGGGAGCGGGACCTCCCTCTCAAAGGGGCCACTGGGGATCTCCATCTGATAGTAGGTTTGCCGTTCTCCATATGAAGGCCTCTTCCTCTCCCCGCGGATGAGGAACCTATCCCGGTTGACCGTGATCTCTATATCCTGCTCCTCCACCCCGGCTAATTCGACCACCACAACTACCTTGTCCTGAGTCTCACAGACATCGATGGCCGGTTCCCAAACTCGGGGCGAAAACCTCACCGAAGGTGGCTTGGCTCCGGCAAAATGATCCAGGAGTCGCTCCATCTCCCGCTGCACGGTAGTGATCTGAAAGATCCAGTCACGACGAAATTCAACCATGGCTCCTCCTGAGCTCGGCCTTTTCCGTCAGACACTAAGATTTTATAATTTCGGTTTAATTATACAATTTTGCTCTTTCAATTGCGACGGCTTAAAATAAGGACGGATGCGCGACCAGCTTTCCGAGGCGCTGCGAGGCCAGCCAGCCGATTACATTGAGATCCGACTAGAGGAGTTTCGCACCACTCGCCTGCAATACCGTGACCGGGAAATCGAGGAGATCGGAAATTCTCTCTTCTTCGGAGGAAATGTCCGAGCTCTGGTCCGGGGAAGCTGGGGGTTTATCTCCTTCAACCAGCCGGATAACTTGAGGGAAAAGGTGACCCTGGCCGTAAAACAGGCCCGGCTCTCCGGGCAAGAGCAAAGCCAGCTGGCACCGGTCAAGCCGGTAGTGGACATAACCCAAGATTTGGAAAATGATCCCTCAAAGGTTCCCCTGGCCCGCAAGAAGGAGCTTCTGGACGAATATAACGAGCTCATCTGGAGCACCCCCAAGATACAGACCTCCACCATTAGCTATACCGATAAGCTGAAAAAGGTCATCTTCGCCAGCTCCGAGGGAAGCTACATCGAGCAGCTTAAGCCCGACCTCACCCTGCGAATCGTGGTGGTGGCCCGAGATGGGGGGGAGGTGCAGCAGGCTCACCTCAGCCTGGGGAGCCGGGGGGATTTTCGCTCCATCGAGGGCCTTCACCAGCAGGTCCAGGAAATAAGTCGCCGGGCGGTTGAGCTGCTCTCCGCCCCTTACCTTAAGGGCGGAGAGTACACCGTGATCCTGGATCCGGTGCTGGCCGGGGTCTTCGTCCACGAGGCCTTCGGTCACCTCTCGGAGTCGGACTTCGTTTACGAGAACAACCGGCTTCGGGAGCTCATGGTCCTGGGACGGCGGTTCGGGGAGAGACACCTCAACATCGTTGACGGGGCAGCAGTTCCGGGACTGCGCGGCAGTTACCGCTACGATGACGAGGGTGTCCCCGCGAGCAAGACCTACCTCATTCAGGAGGGCATACTGGTAGGGCGGCTCCACTCCCGGGAGACCGCCGCTAAGATGGGGGAAAAGCCTACCGGAAATGCTCGAGCGCTGGATTACCGTTTCCCCCCAATCGTGCGCATGACCAACACTTACATCGAGCCGGGGGAGGCCTCCTTCGAAGACCTCCTCAACGAGGTGAAAGATGGGGTTTATGTCAAGAACTGGTTCGGTGGCCAGACCTCGATGGAGATGTTTACCTTCTCCGCCGGCGAGGCCTACCGGATCCGGAACGGTCGGGTAGAGGAACTCCTTCGGCCAGTGGTGCTCACTGGAAACGTCTTCCACACCCTGGCCAACATTGATGCCATAGCCAATGACCTGGAGATGAATCAAGGCGGAGGCTGTGGCAAGGGAGGACAATCCCCCCTCCCGGTCTCCAACGGCAGCCCCCACATTCGGATCAGAAGGTGCCTCGTAGGAGGGAGGTAGTGGAGAGTCTGCTGGAACGGGCCAGAAAGGTGGCCAATGAGGCTGAGGTTTTCTCAATCTTGCGCCGAGAGACCCAGGCGATCTTTGAGGCCAACCGCTTGAAACAGGTACAGACCAGGGAGTCGCAGGGGGTGGCCCTACGACTCATCAAGGATGGGCGGCTTGGATTTGCCGCCACCACCAAGCCCGACGGGGAGAAGGAAGTCCTGGAGCTGGCCCTGGAAATGGTGCCCTTCGGGGCGGAGGCCAAGTTCCATTTCCCCGAGCTCAGGAAATATCCCCAAGTTAAAACCTATGACCCAAAAGTTAAGAAAATCCCAGAGGAGAAGCTGGTAGAACTGGGTCAGCAGCTGATCGACCGCCTGAGGGAACATGAGCCGGAGCTCGTCTGCGAGGGAGCAGTAACCAAGGCCATCCTCAAGGTGAGGATTTTGAATTCCCGAGGAGGGGAAGCTCGGTATGAGAAGAGCTTTTTCAGCCTGAGCCTGGAAGGAGTTCTCATCCGGGGCACGGATATGCT
>CBFDTP010000080.1:0-6615 GCA_965612975.1 uncultured Dehalococcoidia bacterium
TTTTTCAAGCAGAAGACGGCATACGAGATCATGCCTAGTCTCGTGGGCTCGGAGATGTGTATAAGAGACAGGTTACAGATGGTCATCTGGCTGGTCACCATTAAACTCTTCGTCACCGCGGCCTCAATAAATATACCCTTGCTGAGTCAGCTTTCTATTCCCTTAGGCCTTTTGATTTTAGCCATTTTGTATTTCGTCCTCGGCTACCTTCTATTCGCTGCCTTGCTGGCCAGCGTGAGTTCAATCTTCCCCACCGCCCGGGAATCGTCTCAATGGTCGGCCATCTTTACCGTGCCAGCGGCCATGCTGCCGATGATGTTCATCTCGGTGATAACCAGCCACCCGGAGGGCATTCTTTCAAGGGTGCTCACCCTATTTCCCCTGACCGCCCCAATTACCGCGATGTTGCGACTCCCCTCCGGAGCCCTTCCTGTCTGGGAGGTAGCCCTCAGCCTGATTATCCTCGCCAGCTCGGTCGCCGGGGCAATGTGGGCTGCGGCCAAGGTCTTTCGCCTCTGCCTGCTCATGTATGGGCAGCGGCCCTCGCTGAGGGAAATCCTGCGATACGTGGCCGAGGCCTAGTGGCCGGCCGCCGGTCGCAGGCGGCGGAAGAATTGACCCAGCTCTCCCCTCTCCCAGACCACCAGGAGCGGAGCGGCGATGAAGATGGAGCTGTAGGTTCCGGAGACGATCCCGATGAGCAGCGCCAGGATGAAGCTTCGGATGGCCGGGCCAACGAAGAGGAAGATGGCCACCAGGACGATGAGCGTGGTGAGGCTGGTGTTGAGGGAGCGCCCCAGGGTCTCGATGAGGCTGCTGTTGATGATGGCCTCGAATTTCTGTCCGGAGTACTTGCCCAGATTTTCTCGAATCCGGTCGAAGACCACCACCGTATCGTTAACGCTGTAACCGATGACCGTCAACAGCCCGGTGATGAACATGAGGTTTATCTCCAGGTTGAGGTATCTTCCCAGGAGGGCAAAGAAGGCGATGACCACCAGGGCATCGTGTACCAGGGCGATTACCGCGCAGACACCGTAGCGGAAGGGGCTGGGCAGCTTGCGAAAGGCGAAGGAGATGTAGAGCAGGATGCCGATGGAGGCAATCACCACGGCGATGGCCGCCCCCTGGGCCTTTTCTCTGGCCACCGGGTTGGAAACGAAGTCGAAACTGGGGGTGCCGGAGAGCCCCAGGCCTTCCAGGGCCTTGGTTACCTTGGCCTGCTCGCCCTCGGCCAGGGTCTTGAGGCGGATGGTAAAGCTGTTCTCGCCGAGGTGTTCCTGGATGACCGCCTCCGGATGGCCAAGGTCGGTCAGCTTCGCTTGAAGCTGTTCCAGGCTTGCTGGCTGATCAAACTTCACCTCCATGATGGTGCCGCCGGTGAAATCAATGCCCAGCGGGGGCCCGAGTAGAACGAGGAAGACAAATCCCAGGATAATCACCAGGGTTGAGCCCAGGAAGAACCAGCGCTTATTTTTGATGAAGTCAAACATTTTCCTACCTTCCCATGAATAGTGCTGGCCGCTTGACCACCCCGGTGCTGCCGAGCAGCCGGAGGAAGTTCCGGGTTACCACGAGGGCGGAGAACATGCTAATGGCCACGCCAATGAAGAGGGTGAGGGAGAAGCCCATCACCGCCGGTACCGCCAGCCGACTTCCCATCCAGTAGAGGATGCCGCAGGAGATAAAGGTGGTGATGTTGGCATCGCGGATGGCCGGCCAGGCTCGATCGAAGCCCACCTCAATTGAGGCACGCAGCGTCCGCCCGCCCCTCAACTCTTCCTTCATCCGCTCGAAGATGAGCACGTTGGCATCCACCGCCATGCCGATGGAGAGAACGAACCCGGCGATTCCGGCGAGGGTTAAGGTCACCGGGATCAGCTTGAAGGCCGCCAGTACCAGGGCGGTGTAGACGAGCAGGGCAAAGCCGGCCATGAGTCCGGGGAGCCGATAGTAGAGGATCATGAAGAGGATGACCATGAGGAGGCCAATGGCTCCGGCCTTCAGGCTCCAGTCGATGAAGTTGGCTCCCAGGGTGGGGCTTACATCGTGCTCCTCGATGGTATGCAGGGGAACCGGTATCCTTCCGGCGTTGAGCAGGCGGGAAAGCCACTGGGCTTCCTTGAGGTCCAGACCGGTGATCACCCCTCGCTCCTTGATCACCGCCTGAACTTCTGGCGCCGAGATGTATTCGTCCCCGAGGAAAATGCCCAGCCTTCGCTGCCAGTTGGGAGTCCCCTCAACGCGCGGGCGCTCAAAAAGCCGCTTGGTGATCTGCTCGAAGATGATCGCCCCTTCTTTATTCCACTCAAAAGCTACCTCCGGCTGGTTGGTAAGCTGGTTGAGAACCACGGTGGTGTTTCCCTTGAACAACCGGCTGGTTAGTTCCACCTCCTCGCCTTCGTACACCCCCTTGGCGGGAACCCAGACGGGCTTGCCATCTTTGTCCAGTGCGGGTGTCTCGCTGGAGCTCTCCAGCTTCAAGGGGAGGGAGGCCTGCTGGGTGAGCTCCTCGGTGAGGTTGCTCAGATCAGCCAGGCCCTTACCCGGGATCTGCACTTGGACTTTTGCTTCGCCGAGTTCTTCCACCTTCGGCTTAACCCCATATTTTTCGGAGATGAAGTCCTCGATCCTCTTCATAAGCTGATTTAAGTCTTCCTTGGCCGGGGACTGATCTACTACCTGATAAACGAAATAGGAATTCATCTGGGGCTCCTTGAACCTGATGAGGGCCGTCTCGCCGATGAGCTTCTTGGCCTCCTGCACCTCCTTGATGCCGGGGAGCTGAACCAGGATCCGGTCCTTGCCCATCTGCCGGATGACCGGCTCCGTCACCCCGTAGGCATTGATTCGGCGCTCGATGACGTCGATAACCCCCTTCATGGCTTCCTCGGGGTTCTCCGCCTGAGAGAGGTCGGCCTGGTAAACTAGATGAGCTCCGCCCTTGAGGTCGAGTCCTAAGACAAAGCTCTCCCGGTTGAGCGCCTTCCCCAGAGAGGGCCAGACCAGCGAGAGGATGGCGAAAGCAAAAAGAGCCAGGATGAACAAAAAGGTTATTTTATCCCTTCGGTACATAGTTCCTTCCTGACCAGCTCTAAAGCTTCTTCCTTAGTCTTCACCTTTCCCTCTGCTTGAGCTTCGCGCACGAGCTCCAGCAGCTTTCCGATCTTCGGCCCCGGCTGGAGGCCGAACTGGGCTATCAGGTCGTGACCGCTGATGAGCTTGGGGGGGATTACCCTTGACTCCTCTTCCAGCCGGCGAGCCACCAGGTACTGAGTTCCGGTAAGATGTTTCCGCCAACCCTCAGGATCGAGCCGTGGTCCCCGGGTTGCCAGATGGTCGGCCAGGCTGAGAAAGAGCGTATCTATAGCTACCTCCCCAACGTCCCGGAAGTAGCGGTAGATGGCTCGGTGGGTTGGTGGCTCATCAAGGTTGGCCAGCTGTCCCGGTCGGAGGTGGTGTTCGATCATCTGCGAGACAAGCTTCTTTTCGCGCGAACTGAAGCGAAGGCGCTCAAGCATAGCCGAAGCCATTTTGGCTCCTTCCTTGGCGTGACCCAGGAAGCGCATCCGGCCTTGCTCCTGGGTTTTGGTGCGGGGCTTGGCCACGTCATGAAGCAGGGCGGCTAGCTTGAGCAGGACGAGGCGGGGATGCCCGGAGACCTGCTCTTCGAAGTGGCCTCTGAACCTTGAGGCGAGGGGGAAATCCTTCAGCAGCTCATCCCCGGCGCTCAACCCCTGGAGCAGGCGCTCGACCGCAGCCACGGTCTGAAGCTGGTGTTCGAAGACGTCGAAGGCGTGCTCCGGAGGCTGTTCCACCCCCTTGCCCTCCTGAAGCTCCGGGAAGAGGAGTTCCAGGAGTCCCAGGTGATCAAGTTGGTAAAGCCACCTGGCCGAGTGAGGAAGCTTAAGAAGTTTTACCAGCTCGTCGTGGATTCTCTCCGCGGCCACTAGCCTGAGGAACTCTCGATCTCGATGAATGAGTTCGCCGGTTTCCCCATCAATCTCGAAGTCCAGTTCGGCTGCCAGGCGCACTGCCCGGAGCAATCTTCCGGGGTCGTCGCGGAAGACCGTGGGGCGAACTGCTCGGATCAGCCTCATCTTTAGATCCTGCTGCCCCCCAAAGGGATCAATGGGGCAAAGCACACCTTTGAGGAAGTCCTCGGACTTTAAGGCGATGGCGTTCACGGTGAAGTCACGGCGGGCCAGATCTTCCTCGATGGAACCGCGGAAGGTGGCGAAGTCCAGATAAAGCCCTTTCTCCGGGAAGACCACGCGGGCCACCTGGTTGGCCTCGTCCAGGAGCACGAACTTGCCCCCGGATTCCCGGGCGAACTCCCGAGCGAGTTCCTCAGCCTCCTCCGAGATGGCGAGGTCGATATCGCAACTCGGACGACCGAGGAGTTCATCTCTCACCCATCCTCCCACGAGGTATAGCTCTACACCTTTACGGGAGAGGAAGTGTTGTACTCTCGTCAGGAGCGAGATGGTCTCGGCGGAAAAGCTCTCCACTCGCATTTGGTGAAACCGTCATAGAATATGACTTAGACGGCTTGCTTGTCAAGTCAAAAATCCTGCTCCCCTTCGGTGGTAGTCCTCGGCAAGGCGCTGACATAGGCCCGGATGATATCGTGGCGGCGGAGACAACCGAGGAGCTTGGTGGGGTTATCGCGAGCCACCACCGGAATGCGACCCACATCCCGGGCACCCAGTCGCAGCAGCACCTCATGAATGGACTGATCCGGGTAAGCCACTATGGGAGACTTGTTGGCGATGTCGTCCACGGTCAGCTCATCCGGGTTGGCCCCCTTCTTTCCCACCGCGGCATGGAGGTCGGAGATGGTGACCACGCCGCAGAAGCGTCCCTCCTTATCCACCACGGGGAAGCCATGGTGACCGGTCTTCTCGAATTTGGTTAGCAGTTCGCGGACGGGCATCTCGGGCGGAACAGTGGGGAAATCTCGGGTCATCGCCTCCCCCACTCGAATGGTTTTCATCACATCCCGCTCCTCAATCCGGCGTAGTTCTACTCCTAGGCGGCGAACCTTGGCGGTGTAGATCGTCTCCCGGGTCAGTTGTCGGGTGAGCAAGGTGCTGATCACGGTGACGGTCATCAGGGGCACGATGATGAGGTAATCTCGGGTCATCTCGAAGAGGATGATGATGGAGGTGATGGGGGCACGGGCCGCACCGGCGAAGACGGCTCCCATCCCGATGGTAGCATAGGCACCTGGTGGGGCGGTGATCGTTGGGAAGCCCTGGTGGACGAGTTGACCGAAGGCGCCTCCGATCATGGCGCCCATGAAGAGCGAGGGGGCAAATATCCCTCCACTACCCCCGCTGCCAATGGTAAGCGAGGTGGCGACTATTTTTAACAGGCCCAGGCTCAGCAACATCCCCAGGGTGAGTTCTCCCCCAAGGGCCTTATCCACCCCACCCTTTTCGAGGAAAATCCCGCCGACTCCATATCCTCCCCCATAACCAACGCCGAAGAGGTCGGGGTAGAAAAAGCCGAGCAGCCCCAGAAGTAGGCCCCCGATCGCGGGCTTGAGGTATTCGGGGAACTTCCAGGCCTCGAAGAGGTCTTCACATCTGTAGAGTGCGCGAATGAAGCCCCAAGCGATGAGGGCGGCGATGATGCCCAGCAGGATGTAGAACGGAATCTCCCAGGCACTGACCCAGGAATAGGCCGGGATGATGAACGAGGGGGAACTCCCAAGGAAGACCTGACCGATGATGTTGGCCGTAACCGAGCTAAAGACGACGAAGATGAAGCTCGGGGCGATGAAGCGGTGCAGAATTACCTCCTGGGCGAAGAAAACCCCTCCAATGGGGGCATTGAAGGTGGCCGAGATGCCCCCGGCAGCGCCGCAGGCGACCAGTATCCTGGTCCAGTCCTCCGGCAGCTTGAGCCACTGCCCGATGGCCGAGCCGAACGAGGAGCCGATCTGAACGATGGGCCCCTCGCGTCCTACCGAACCACCGCTGCCAATGCAGATTGAGGAGGCCAGGGACTTTACCACCGCCACGCGGGGCCTGATGCGCCCTCCTTTGGCCGCCACCGCGGCGATCACCTCGGGAACGCCATGCCCCTTGGCCTCGCGAGCAAGGAAATATATCAAAAGGCCCACCAGAACGCCCCCCAGCGCCGGCAACAAGATGACATAATAATCACCCAGGAAGCCAAAGGCACTGGCCCCTTCTTTAAAGAAAACCCACTGGAAGCCCTTTATCATCCAGCGGAAAATAACCGCCCCAAACCCGGCCACAACCCCTACGAGGATGGAAAGGATGATCCCCAGGGTCGTTCCTGAGCCTCGCAGGCGGTGCCAGGCATGCTTGATTCCTGAGGTCAGCCTTGGCAGTTTCATGGCCCAGCCCGAGGTTCGGAAACCAGCTTTCATTCTAGCAAATTTAGCCCGGAGGCGGAACGCCAACTTAGCTATCTGGGAGGGCGGGGCGGCCCGGGAAACACTTCTACAGCAGTATTTTTGATATCATGAAGAAGCCGACCTCCTGAGGCAAAATATGCTTAAGGAGGTGGCAAGATGGTATCTGTCTCTTATACACATCTGACGCTGCCGACGAAGGCTTAGGTGTAGATCTCGGTGGTCGC
>CBFDTP010000081.1:0-6496 GCA_965612975.1 uncultured Dehalococcoidia bacterium
TTTTCAAGCAGAAGACGGCATACGAGATCATGCCTAGTCTCGTGGGCTCGGAGATGTGTATAAGAGACAGACATACGCCTCACGGCCCAAAACCGCCGACAAAACCCGCCGAAGTACTGCCTCCATCATGGCTCTTCACACCATGTTCAGTATGTCATCATAGTCGAACACCAGGCCGTGTATGTACAGGGCCGGCACATCGTTGGTGTAGGTGAATATCCCGGCGTCTGCCACCAGCTTGATGTACTCGTCCCCGTTGAGGTTCGGGAACCAGTAGTGCAGGTTGTAGATGGCCACCAGGTCTGCCTTCAGGTGGTCCTTGGCGTCCTTCTTGAACCCTGTGTAGTACCGCGCTTCCTCCGACAGGGCCGCGATCTGCCTCCAGTTCTCCATCTCGTCGCTGGTCGAGCCTCCCCACTTCGCCTCGGCCTCCACTGCCTGGTTGGAGCGGTTGTAGTGCTTCCTCTGGATCCTGATGTACTTCCCCGAGGTCGTCACCCAGGCTATGTCGGGAGGATCTGAGAACTCTGTCTTCAGCCCCATGCTCTCTATCCAGGCTATCTTGTGCTCCGGGATGTACTTGGTGGTCAAGGTGTCGGTTCCCGTCCCGCTCAGAACCTGCAACACTGTGTCCGTGGCTGAGTTGCTCGGTATCTCGGCATAGAGGTTTATTTCCCCAATGGGCCGGATGATCTCCGGGCTCCAGACCTTCAGGAACTTGAAGAGGCTGTCGTAGGCCCCTTCGACCTTCATGCTCAGCGGGTTGCTGGAGCTGATGTCCGACCCGCCGCCGAACACGGCCCTCAGAACCCGGCGCAGGACGCTCTCCATCATGCCTCATGTCCATGATATGCTTCAGTCCCTTTCCACCAGGAACCACATCAAGGCAACCATTCCGATTATGACTGCCCATATTATGCCTATTACACCCCACAGGCTCATAGCTGCCTCAGCGACATGAAGTTCGTCACCATGTATTCCTTACCACATTTGCTGCATTTTATCCTAGTGGTCGAGATGTCGACCCTCTGGACATTGCCGCAGTACGGGCACACGCAGTCCTTGGTACTCGGCCACGGGGGAGTGCCGACGGCCTCCTCCACGCACAGGAGGGCAACCGCCCCGTATGCGTCTCCTGCCCCCTCGTTGTAGGCGATCACGTCGAGGGAGTGCGGTGATGAAGCGGTTGGGTCGTACCACTCGGTGCTCAACTGGCCGCGTAGGCGCGCCTCGTGGAAGGTCACCCCGCTCCTGTTTATCGCCAGTGGTGCACCGGCAAGCCCGTCTATGTACCCGTACACCGAGACATCCTCGGTGGTCAGGATGCCGATTTCTATTACGCTCAGTATGTAGCCCGCCTCAATGGTAATCGGGAGCAGTTGGTTGGTGTCGCTGTCCCTCAGGTGAACGCTCCCCCCGGCGGGAAGTGGGTTGTCCAGTATGAACGGGTACAGGGGTTCTGTTTTGGTCCAGTTGGCGGCGAAGACCCTAAACCTCTGGTTGTATTTGAGAAGTATTCCAGGCCTCTGCCGCCCGGCAGCCACTTCTCTTTGATAGTCAGGCTTACCTATGCCCTTGGCAGTTATTGCGCCTAAGGGGACTACTTTCACGACTCCTCCACAGAGACTGTCACTGTTATCGAGTGCTCGTAGGCCGAGTCACCGTTCCTGATCTCAACCCATATCTCCTCGTAGTCGTCCACCGGCTCGTTGAAGTTGAAGGTGGGGGTGGCATCATTGAGGGCCAGGTATCCCTCGTTGGGACAGAATTGCTTGTTGCCGTGGCCCACACGTACTTCACAGAGAGCATTTGTACCATCGGGGAAATGAGTGGTAACGGATATTATCCTTCCCGCAAACGGTGTGTACTCTATGAGCCTCACTGCCTGTAGCGGCTGCACCGTGTAGGAGAACTTGATCTGCTCGATGTACGCCATCTTGAACTAATTTTAACAGAAAACCTAGATGTAGCCAATTTCCTTCAATTTGTTCATGACCCTATCGGCGCACTGGTCAACCGACTCGGTGTTTGTCTGCACCACCACCTCGGGGTTCTCCGGCTGCTCGTACGGGTCGGATACGCCGGTGAACCCCTGTATCTCGCCTCTCACAGCCTTCTTGTACATGCCCCTGGCATCCCGGCTCATGCATACCTCAAGTGGGCATTTGACATATACCTCTACGAAGTCCCCTATTATTTCCCTGGCCCTTCTCCTGACGTCCTTGTACGGAGAAATGAAGGACGCCACCACCGCTACGCCGTTCCTGGTCAGCATGGCAGCAAGCCTGGCCGCCCTGATTATGTTCCTGTCACGGTCTTCCTTCGAGTACCCCAGCTCGGGCCAGAAGGTCCTTCTTATTTCGTCGGCGTCCAGCCTCTCCACCCTGGCCCTCACCTTCGCCAGCCTCTCGGCCACGGCGTCCGCAACGGTTGACTTGCCGGAGCTCGGCAGGCCGGTGAGCCACACTGTGAACCCCCTGACCCTCTTCGTGGCCTCCTTCCCCCGCCTGAGCTCGGTGGCCGATATAGCCTCCGTCTCAGGGTCAAGTCTTATCTCCCTCACACTCCACCCCACATCCCTGCCGTAGCATACCTCGGAGATGTCCGGTATTGCTATGACCTTCACCCGGTCGTCATCGCCATACACCCGGCGGATCATCTCGATGCGTTCCTCGACCGTGTAGGGGTTATCCTCCGAGAGCTTGGTGTCCCTGACGGCGATGAGCACTTTCTTGCCCTCTTTTAGCACGGTGTCTATGAGCTTCTTATGCCCATCATGGAATGGTGCCCAGCGACCGATGAACAGCGAGTACATCTTACCCCCTGAACGGTATTCTCCCCCACCTCACCCTGTCCCAGGCCCTCTCGTAGAAGTAGTAGAGCACAAACCGTATGGCGTGGAAGGCCACGGTTATGGCGGTGGTCTCCTGCCAGCTATGTGTGAGGAGCCAGCTTATGCCGCCCAGGATGACAATGCCAAGCAGCCTCCAGCCGATTGATTTAACCCAGGACCGCTTCCTGGTCTCTCCCAGGTAGGCCATCCTAGCCAGGTGGTCCTCTATCCTCTCCGTGTCCATCTTTCCTATGCGCCTGTTCCTGTATAAGCTGGTGTCTATGGCGGTCTTTGCCCTGTCGGGGTCGAGTGAGTTGCCGATAAAGGTGTTCACCCTATCTATCGTTTCCTCCGGGTTGGACAGGAGGTCGTGGTAGCTGACCAGGATGTACTCCATGTCTCCCCTGCTTTCCATCAGCGAGATAGAATACTGGTTGAGCTTTTCCAGCAGGGGCTTATAGCTCTCCCGGTCCAGCTTGCCGGCCATCTTCTCCTGTGAGTCCAGTATCTCGTCCAGATCCCTCAGCATGTAGATGATCTTGTACCTTCCCTCCGGCAAAAACTTCAGCCCGTATGCCGTCACCTTGATGAACCTCCCCCTGTATCTCTCGATGGGGAAGGACCTCTCCATCAGCCGGCGGATGATTTTACCACCCTCAAGCTCATAGTATCCCTTGGGGTTATGGTAGTCAGCCGGCCTGGAGCCATCGTAGGCAACCGGTGCTCCTCCGGCCTCAAGCACCTGCATCATCGCTGAGGTGCCGGACCTCTCAAGCCCTGAGACGATATAGTTAATCCGGTCGCTCAACATGCAGCCAGCTCCTGTCAACCTGAGTCAGCGGTGGCTTAAGATAGGGGCCCAGAAGTGAGAGGATCTGCCCGGCCACCCGCAGTTTCCAGAGGCGGATGTCCTCCTCGGTCGTTGGTCTCCTGGAGGGGGCCTCGATCTCGTCGGCTATCCTTTTCCTCAGCCCGTCCATCAGCTCGGCGGCCTTCTCCTCGTCGAGCTCGTCCTCCAGCCTGGACCTCAGCTCCTCTAGCCTGTCCCGGTACCCGTCCAGGGCCTTGCGCTCCTCTGCCAGAGCCTTCCTCTCTCGCTTCAGGGCCGACTCCTCGGCCTTGAGCCTGCCTTCCCTCTCCTGGAGCTGCTTGAGCTGGATCTCCAGCGCTGCCCTCAGCCGCCGGGTTTCCTCGTCTCCGGTGGCAGCGGGCACCTCGATGGTCACCGGCGCTGACTCTGATTTTGGCGGTGGAGCTGGTTTCCTCGACCAGCTCAGGAAGGTCTTGGTCCCCCAGGAGGCCCACAGTTGTATCATGTAGGCTTGTAGCTCCTCCAGGGGCTTGCGGCTGAATCCCGACCGGCGCAGGTGGGACTGGAGCTCCTCCGGGGTGTCGAAGCCACAGGTAGCACAGATTGCCGGGTTCTTTGATATGCTGAGGGAGACCAGCTTGGGAGGGGCCTTCAGCTCGGCTTTGCCCAGCTCCTCCCCGTCGAGGTATACGAGGACTTCCCTGGAGGCCGGTGCTTTAGCTCGGAATGTAACAAACCTGCCCTTGACATTCCTGAGCCTCTCAGCGGCCTTCTGGCCGAGGGTCCGGGTCGAGAATTTTATCTGGTCCATAGCCGTCCCTCACCATCGAGCAGGTTGGCAGGTCCGGCCCGCGAAGCCCGTCTGGTTCTGGGAAGATGCGGCAGATGGGCGGTCTCATCCAGTAGAGCTTGCAGCTCGTGGTGCCATCCGGATGCTCAACGAGCATAGAGCACTTGTTTCTTATCTGTATCACGATCTCCCTCTGCCCGCTGGCGTCCTCCACGACTTTCGCATGGACGTTCTCGTGCAGGTTGTAGAAGAGCAGCATCCCCCTCACATTGGCGGACTTCTTCACCGGCAACCTGATGGAGAACTGCCGGCAACAATCCCCGCAACGGTTACACTTGAGGTCCGGGTCCAGCAGGTTGGCCGCCGCCACGTTGAAGACGATGGCTATGCGGTTTATCTCGCTGGCGTCCCTTATGTCCCCGGCCTCGATCCGCCTGACGGTGGAAGGGGTCATTCGGCACCGCCTGGCCAACTGCCCCTCGGTCCAGCCCCTTTCCTCCCTGAGGATCCTTATCCTCTCCCCGATGGTGCGGAGTTCCTCGTCGGAGAGGTTGAGCTTCTTGGGTTTCACTAGAGTTCTAGGCATAGCCCATTTTCTCCAATTGCCTAAGTATTTCCTGCTCCTCACTCTTGGTCAGGGTGGGACTGTCCTCTTTAGGCTTGAGGTCCTGGGTCATCTCATCCACAATGCTATAGAGCTCCCAGGGGTAAATGTCCTTTGAATTAAACTCATAGGTTCCCCCATAACAGCCGTATGGAGCATGATCTCCATCTCTCAGGTTGACTATCGATTCAGCGTCCGGCTCCTCCGCCCTGGGATGGACGTTGCAGGAGACCAGGAGTCCCTCTTTCCGGTCCGGGATTATCTCCGGTATGTCGGGGTCACAGTCCTCCCCGTAGAGCTCGTGCTTGCGGTAAACGGCCTTGAAGTGGCCGGTGGCCATGAGGTCTTTGCAGAGCTGCTCTATCTCATCCTCGGTGGCATTCAGGACGTCCACGCAGGCGTCAAAGAGGTCAACCGAGATGAACTTGCTGTCGTCCTCTACCTGCACGAACGGGGTGTGGATCCCCACCTGGTCCTTGTACAGGTGGAGATTCGGGTTCTGGGCCTTCATCATCTCAAGCTGCTTCATGTGCCTCTTCTGGAGGTATGTTACGTTGAGGAGCCCCTTCTTGATGAGCCAGCGGTTTATCTCGAACTTGCCAGTCTTTGGGCAACCCCCGTGATCGCTCCACCAGAGTATCTCGTGCCCCTCCATGGCGGTTTCATTCAGCTCCAGGGCGATGTACTCTATCAGCCTCTGTCGGCAGCCGGAGTTGTAGTGCCAGTGGGTGAAGGCGTCGATCTCACGTATCGCCACGAAGTACACATCGGCCCGATCGTTCCTGGCGAGCTGCCTTATGGTGGCAAACACGTTCCTCACGTGGTCTATGTAGCTGTTGAGCATCTGCTCCGGGTCTACCGAAGGAGGATCGAAATTCACCTGGGGCATCACCAGGGCGGGGATAGGTATCTCGGCCTCATCGGCAAGCCCCGCAGCGGCCATGATGGTGTTCGGCGGGTTTACCCCGAGCGTGAAGGGTATGACGTAGCTCAATACCCTCCCCCTCTTGGCCACCAGGTCCAAGATGGTATCGCCCTTCGGGCGCTGCATGAAGGGCTTGTAGAGGGGGGTCGGGCGGACAAGGCCATGTCTTCCCGGAGGCTTTCCGGTGAGGAAGGAACCAACAACCGGGGGGGTCACCCGTGGCACACCACTGATGACCCTCCCCGCCATAGTCTCAGCAAGCCAGTCGACGCACTCACGGGGGTCGAGGGCGTCCAGGAAGAACACCATTTTTGCCATGGTGTTCCCCCTTTACATCAGCATCGTCGTGAGCGCGTTCACCGATAGGGCTGTTGCTTTTATGGTTCCGACCTTGCCAGCGGTGGGCTTCGCCTTGATGATCAGGGTGCCGGGCACCCCGATTGGAATCGGCGCGGTGTTGGAGGCTGTCTCTTATACACATCTCCGAGCCCACGAGACTAGGCATGATCTCGTATGCCGTCTTCTGCTTGAAA
>CBFDTP010000082.1:0-6408 GCA_965612975.1 uncultured Dehalococcoidia bacterium
GCTGAAGAAAGGTGGGCCAAGGGGGTGAGAAGGAATAAAAGAAAAGGGGCTTGACACGGTCGGCTTCTTCAGAGATGAGTAATATAAGTCTGGGGCCGAATTGATGAGCTTACATCTGCCCGGTCGGCTTAGAGAGGGTGACCTCCTGGCCGCCTGTCTCGTCCTGCTCTTCCTGGGACTGCACCTGATGGTGATTGACCGGCCGGCGGAGCTGGTCTTCGACGAGGTCCATTATGTTGAGGAAGCCCGCTCCATCCTGACCGGTGGGGGACTTTTACATCCCGAACACCCCTCCCTGGGGAAGCTGTTCATCTGCGCCGGGATTTTCCTCTTCGGGGATAACCCCTTCGGCTGGAGAATCTTTTCGGTGCTCTTCGGCGCGGCCTCCGTGTGGCTGTTCTATCTCCTCTGCCGGAGATTGGTGCCTAAAGGGGCTATCCCCCTCCTCGCCACCTTCGTCTTCTCCTTTGAAAACCTGAACTTCGTGCAGTCCAGCGTGGCCATGCTGGATGTTTACAGCCTGACGTTCCTGCTGGCCTCCTTCTGGCTTTACCTGCGCCGGAATTACCTCACGGCGGGCTTCCTCTTGGCCTTGAGCGTCTCGGCCAAGCTCCCCGGCGCCTTTGGTGCTCTGGTCATCGGGGCTCACTTTCTCCTCAGGAGGAGCGGGTCGGAGGGTTACCGGGAGGGGGTGAAATTGGCGCTCTCGCCCTTGTTCTTCCTCGCCCTGATGCCCCTCTTCGACCTCCTCGCCACAGGGCAACTTCTTCCCCCCTGGGAGAGGGTGAGGTACATGCTATCTACCTCGTTCAGCCTGACCCTGGGAACCACAACACATGGGGCCGTAAGTTATCCCTGGGAATGGGTCGTCTTCCCAAGGTGTGTTACCTACTGGTTTTATCCCCGCTACCTGGCGGCGATCAGCTGGAACCTCTGGGCCTTCATCATTCCCCTCATGCTTTATATGTTCTATGAGGCAAGAAGACAAGAACTCCCTCTCTTCAGCCTTTTGTGGTTTGCCGGCACGTATCTCGTCTGGATACCCGTAGAACTCCTGACCTCAAGGATAATGTTTCTCTTTTACTTCTACCCGACCATTGGGGCGCTTTCCTTGGCGGCGGGCTTTTCCCTGCGGAAGCTCTGGGATGTGCCCGGCGGCAAGTTCCTGGCGGTGCCCTGGATGCTCTCACACCTGGTGGTTTTTCTCCTCCTGGGCCCACTGCTTTGACCTTGACAGGGGAAGTTGTAAAACCTTTTGCTTGGAATTAAAATGGAAAAGCTCAGGGTGCTAAAACTCACAGGATCTTGAGAAGATGGCCTTGGATTACATCTTCGTCAAAGGGGCTCGAGAGCACAATCTGAAGAATATCGACGTAACCATCCCCCGGAATAAACTGGTGGTCATCACCGGGGTTTCGGGGTCGGGGAAGAGCTCCCTAGCCTTCGATACCATTTATGCCGAGGGGCAGCGCCGGTACGTGGAGTCCCTCTCGGCCTATGCCCGCCAGTTCCTGGGCCGGATGGAAAAGCCCGATGTGGACTACATTGAGGGCCTGAGTCCGGCCATCTCCATTGACCAGAAGGGGGTGAGCCATAACCCCCGCTCCATCGTGGGCACGGTGACCGAGATTTACGATTATCTTCGGCTCCTCTTCGCCCGGGTGGGCCACCCACACTGCCCCCAGTGTGGTCGAGAAATTTCCCGGCAAACCCTGCAGCAGATCGTTGACGCCATCCTGGCCTTGCCCGAGGGAACCAGGTTTATGATCCTGGCGCCGGTGGTTCGGGACCGCAAGGGAGAGTATTCTTCCCTGCTGGCGGACTTGCGGCGGTCGGGATATGTGCGGGCGAGGGTGGATGGAGAGATTTATGATCTGGATGAGGAGATAAGGCTGGACAAATACAAGCGGCACACCATCGAGGTGGTGGTTGACCGCCTGGTGGCCGGCGGGGAGGAGCTTCGGGGGAGGATAGCCGACTCGGTGGAGACGGCGTTAAAACTTTCCGGAGGGCTGGTGCTCATCTCCCTAGCTTCGGGCGAGGAGATCCTGTTCTCGGAGCAATTCGCCTGCCCTCACTGTGGTATCTCCTTGGGAGAGATCGCCCCACGGAACTTCAGCTTTAACAGCCCTCACGGTGCCTGTCCTGCCTGCAGCGGGCTGGGCCTGAAACAGGAGATAGACCCTGATCTGGTGATCCCCAACAAGGAGCTCTCCCTGGCAGAGGGGGCCATCTTGCCCTGGGCCCGTTCCGGTGCCATGAGCTCCTGGTATGCCTACCAGCTTGAGGAACTGGCTCAGCACTATGGCTTCTCCACCCATGTCCCGGTGAAGGACCTGAAGGAGGAACACCTCAGGCTCATCCTCTACGGTGAGGAGGGCGAGTGGATAAGGTATCACACTCGCTATGGTTTTCGGGAGCACTACACCGGCTTTGAGGGGGTGATCCCGAATCTTGAGCGCCGGTACCGCGAGACCCAGTCGGACTACATTCGAGCGGAGATCGAGCGGTACATGAGCTCCCGACCCTGCCCTGCCTGTAAAGGCCAGCGCCTTAAGCCGGAGTCCCTGGCCGTGACCATCGGGGGACGGAACATCGCCGAGGTAACCTCCTTCACCATCTCACAGGCCTTGCAATGGATTGATGAACTTGAGGGGGTGAAGGGCCAACCGATACTTACTCCCCGGGAGCAGGTCATCGCCCGCCAGATCTTGAAGGAGATCCGCTCCCGCCTGGGATTCCTGATAAACGTAGGCCTGGATTACCTCACCCTGGATCGTCCCGCCGGCTCGCTCTCCGGCGGTGAGGCAGAGCGGATACGGCTGGCCACCCAGATCGGAAGCGGGCTCACCGGGGTGCTCTACATTTGCGATGAGCCCACGGTTGGGCTTCACCCGGTGGATGGCTCCCGGCTCATCGAGACGCTGAAGGGCCTGCGGGATCTGGGCAACACCGTGATCATCGTGGAGCACGATGAGGCCATGATAAGGGCGGCGGATTACATTATAGATATGGGTCCAGGGGCTGGGGAGAGGGGTGGTCGGGTGGTGGTCACCGGGCCGCCGGAGGAGGTCGCCCGCTGTCCCGAGTCGCTTACGGGGCAGTATTTGAGCGGGCGGAAGGAGATACCGTTGCCTCAGAGGCGGCGCCAGCCTTCGGGAAAGGAGCTGGTGATCAAGGGAGCTCGGGAGCATAATCTGAAGAACATCGAGGTGCACATTCCGTTGGGCGTTTTCGTCTGCATCACCGGGGTTTCCGGGAGCGGGAAGAGCACCCTGGTGAACGACATCCTGTATAAGAAGCTGGCCCAGGTGCTCTACCAGGCCAGGGATAAGCCGGGGGACCACGATGAGATCTTGGGTCTCGAGCACATTGATAAGGTGGTCAACATTGATCAGTCTCCCATTGGACGTACTCCCCGAAGCAATCCGGCCACCTATACCGGTACCTTTACCCCCATAAGGGAGCTCTTTGCCCAGGTTCCCGAGGCGAGAATGCGAGGCTATAAGCCCGGAAGGTTCTCCTTCAATGTGAAGGGAGGGCGCTGTGAGGCCTGTAGAGGCGAGGGCTATATTCAGATAGAGATGCAGTTCCTTCCCGACGTCACCGTGCCCTGTGAGGTCTGTCGAGGGAAGCGATATAACCGGGAAGCCCTGGAGATCAGATTTAAGGGGAAGAACATCGCCGAAGTTTTGGATATGACCGTGGATGAGGCCTATGAATTCTTCAAGAACTTTCCCCAGGTGGAGTCAAAGCTGGCCACGCTGAGGGATGTGGGCCTGGGGTATATAAAGCTGGGGCAGCCGGCCACCACGCTCTCCGGTGGCGAAGCCCAGCGGGTAAAGCTGGCCGCCGAGCTCTCTCGTCGAGCAACGGGGAAGACCCTCTACATCCTGGATGAGCCCACCACCGGGCTCTCCTTCCACGATGTGGCCGCATTGCTCCGGGTGTTGCACCGCCTGGTGGACGCTGGCAATACGGTCATCCTCATTGAGCATCACCTGGATCTCATCAAGAACGCCGACTGGGTCATCGACCTCGGTCCCGGTGGAGGCGAGAGGGGTGGCTGGGTGGTGGCCGCGGGGACTCCCGAGGAGGTAGCTCAGGTTCCTAACTCCTTTACCGGACAATATCTGCGGAGGGTTCTCTCTCCCCGCAAGAAGCTGGAGTTGGCGGGGACCCCCTAACCCGATGCCCATCAGGAACCCCCAAAAGGAGGTGGAGATGGACCGGACGGAGGTTTTGACATCGGTTCGAACTAACGTGGAGAATGAGAACTTGGTAAAGCATATGCTGGCCGTCGAGGCCATCATGCGTGCCCTGGCTCGGAGGCTGGGGGAGGATGAGGAGGAGTGGGGGCTGACGGGACTGCTTCACGATATAGATGTTGAGCTGACCGGAGGGAATCCAAATGTGCACGGCAAGCTGGGAGCCGATGTGGCCCGAGAGCTAGGGGCATCGGAACAGATGTGTCATGCCATTCTCTGTCACAATCCGGCCCATGGCGTTCCTCGGGAATCACTTCTGGATAAGGCCCTCTTCTGCACCGATCATCTGACGGGCCTTATCACCGCCGCCGCCCTGGTTCGACCGGACAAGAAGCTTGCTGGGCTGACCGTGGATTCGCTCAGGAAGCGCTTTAAGGAGAAGCGCTTTGCGGCCGGGGCCAATCGGGAGCAGATCGCTTCCTGCCAGGAGATCGGGCTGGGGCTGGAGGAGTTTCTGGCCCTGGGGCTCGAGGCGATGCAGAGCATCGCCCCGGAATTGGGATTGTGAAACGAAGTGGTCGTAGACCTAAAAATTGCATCGTTAGAGGCATTATGCTATGATGTGGTGAAAATATGCTATAGGTGAGAGAAGAGGTTTTGGAGGATGTCTGGCGAGAGGGAAGAGGCCATTAAAGCTGCCGTGGGCCAAATTGAAAAGCAATTTGGCAAAGGGGCGATCATGCGGTTGGGGGAGGCTCGGGCGAGGATGGGGGTGGAGGTAATCCCCACCGGTTCGATTTCACTGGACTTGGCCCTGGGAGTGGGTGGAATCCCTCGAGGAAGGGTAACCGAGGTCTTTGGCGATGAGGGGTCGGGGAAGTCAACCTTGGCCCAGCATATTATAGCTGAGGCACAAAGGGCCGGTGGCCTGGCAGCCTACATCGATGCTGAGCATGCCCTGGACCCTCCTTATGCTTCCGCTTGCGGAGTTAAGTTGGAGGACCTCTTCATCTCTCAGCCCGATAATGGGGAACAAGCCTTGGAGATCACCGAGACGCTGGTTCGCAGCGGCGCGATGGATGTGATCGTGATCGACAGCGTAGCTGCACTGGTTCCCCGGGCTGAACTCGAGGGAGATATGGGCGATGCCTTTGTAGGGCTTCAAGCCCGGCTCATGTCCCAGGCACTCCGGAAACTCACCGCCGCCATCAGCCGCTCCCGAACCGCGGTCGTCTTCACCAATCAGCTCCGGGAAAAGGTAGGGGTTATGTTCGGCAATCCGGAGGTCACCCCGGGAGGCAGAGCCCTTAAGTTTTATAGTTCGGTGCGCATCAAGCTCAGTCGGGCGGAAACCTTAAAACAAGGGGAACAGGCCATCGGCATTCGCGTTAAGGCCAAGGTGGTGAAGAACAAGGTTGCCCCACCCTTCAGGTCGGCTGAGTTTGACATAATGTTCAACCACGGCATAAGCAAGGAGGGCAACCTGCTCGACCTGGGAGTGGCCAAGGGAATAATCAAAAAGAGCGGCGCCTTTTATTCGTTCGAGGAGACTCGACTGGGTCAAGGGCGTGAGAACGCCCGGGAATATCTACGCCAGCACCCAGAACTGGCCCAGGAGATAGAGCGCCGCATCCGAGCTGAAACCTCACCCCTCCCCCTAGAAGCTGAACCTCTCCCCTCTTCCAGCTAAGGGTCGGCCAACTGGGAAACTCATGGCCCGATTCCATCCCCACCTCTTCACCTGCGCAATTGAGCTGTAGCATGGGGAGCTGGAGGACGGTCACCGCCGTTAAACCGCAACGGAGAGCGGTCAAGGTCTTCCTGGATGGGGAGCTCAGCCTCACCCTAAGCCCAAAGGTGGCGGCTGAGGTGGGGCTCTCCGTTGGGCAGACCTTCTCCGAGGAAGGGCTTCGGGAGCTCGAGTTCAAGGAGTTCAGCCACCGGGCTCTCGAAAAGGCCCTTCACCTCCTGAGCTACCGTCCCCGAAGTGAAGGGGAGGTTAGGTCCCGGCTCAGGAGGCAGGGGTTCGGCGAGGAGGTGATAGCCCATGTCATTGAGAGGCTGCGGGAGCTGGGCTTGCTCGATGATCTGGCCTTTGCCCTCGCCTTTAAGGAGAGCCGGGAGGCCTTCCGGCCCCGAAGTAAGCGCCTGCTGGAAAGGGAACTGAGGAAGAACTGTCTCTTATACACATCTGACGCTG
>CBFDTP010000083.1:0-6354 GCA_965612975.1 uncultured Dehalococcoidia bacterium
TATCGGTACCCTTCTTTGCCGTCTTTCTGCGCCGGGGGTATGGGCTGGGAGCGCAGGCCATGGCAAAGGGGGGCTTCCATGAGCCCTTTTTCACCATCGCTTGGCCAACTGGGGAATTCGGTGGGATGGGGTTGGAGGGTGCAGTCAAGCTTGGTTTCAGGAAAGAGCTCGAGCAAGTAAAGGACCCGCAGGAACGTCAGGCACTTTACGAGAAACTTCTCGCCCAGCTGTATGAGAGAGGGAAGGCCCTCAATATAGCCCCTTACCTCGAAATTGACGCCGTCATTGACCCGGCAGATACACGTAAATGGATTATGGAGGGCTTGAAAGCTGCCCGCACCGAACCCACCGAGAGAACAGGCCATGATTTTGTTGATACATGGTAAGACAGAAAGGCCACTTTCCCCATCCGGCCTCCTCCTGGAATATTCCCCGGCATCATTGGCCAGCATTCAACTTGGTAGCCTCCCACCTAACCTGTCACCTTGATTAGGTTGGCCGCAAAGCGGCTTTTCGGGGAGAACTGGAAAAGCTTTAGCTTGTAAATCATGGTGGGCTCTGCCAGGGGGGTGGGAGTTGCCTGCTTCTCTCCCGTTCTCTAGCTCTGGCCTGGCCAAAGGTACCTAAGATTGTTGACAACAAAATGGCTAATGCCAGATGATGCATTGGTTTTTCCATGAGAAGGAGACTATGGTGCGGGAGATACCCGATTTTAAGGCGAAGACAAACATGCTCAAGATACTACTCAGTAACAACAGGGGTCTTTGGTGTCCCTTCAAGCCTGTTTGCTGCCACTTGTATGCAGGGGATGTACTCCCCCTATGAGCCTGATGTCTACATCCCTTACGAGGAGCTACCACCAGATGTCAAACAAGTTCTCACCTTTAGCGTGGTCTGCGATGAGAAGTGGGACAAGATGTATGCTGCACAGGTGGCTGAACCAGACTACGACGAGATGGTCAGGAAAATGAGGGAGATGGCCCTCTACTCCCTAGAGCAGAGCTGGGTGATACCAGTGCCCTGTCCGCACTTGTTCGTCTTCTGGCAGCCATGGCTCAAGCAGTGGGAAGGTGCCTTCCTCGCAGGGTGCTATCACTACTTCCAGCCATTGACCTACGCCTGGCTTGATAAGTAACCCCGGAGGCGAGGGACGGGAAGGGGCTTTGCCCTTCCCGTCCCTCGCCGGCAAGAAGGAGGTACCTTCTTCTCGCTCAGGAAAATCAAAGTCCTCAGTTGGTTCTCACAATTCGGCTGAATGCTACTCCGTATCCGAGACCTATCCGTCCTAGAAAGGGAGGATCGGCAAATGGCTCAGGAGGTCATTGAAGCGCCGATAACTGGCAAGGTTATCAGCATAGAAGTCAGCGTGGGGGACAGGATTGAAGAGGGTGATGTCCTTCTTTACATTGAGTCCATGAAGATGGAGAACCCCATCATCGCTCCCGTGAATGGAACGGTAACTCAGATCAAGGTTTCCGAAGGCCAGGTGGTGGAGACCGGCAACGTGCTGGTCATAATTGAAGCCTAAATAAGTAAATTCACCTCTCCCCTTTAGATTCTTAGGATGCGGAGGATCATAGATTGGGCTCTGGTTGCCAAGGTTGGCTTTGCTCTCACCTTCCTTGTCCTCCCAATTCTGGCACTCATCATCTGGCTAGCCGGATCATGCTACTTATAGGGGGCTCCTCATCTTTCTTGGGATTGCCAGGAGGATGGAGCCTCTTTTATTAGTGCCCATTGATTTTGGAGTGCTTCTCGTCAGCCTGCCGCTGGGTGGGTTGATGGAGACCATTTATTCAGGGCAAGATCCAGGAATCTTGCGTCACCGGGGGTGAGCCAGTCGGGGGTAATTTCCCGCGTCTTTCACATGGGGCTTGTCTGGGAGATTATCCCTGTTTTCATCTTCCTGGGTCTTGGGGCACTGACTGACTTTGGTCCGGTGATTGCTAACCCGAAGACACTGATACTCGGCGCCGGAGCCCAGTTTGGCGTGTTTGCTGCCTTACTCATCGCCTTGCTAATAGGGTTTGATATAAAGGAAGCCTGCGCTATAGGCATTATTGGTGGTGCTGATGGTCCAACCACGATCTACCTCACCAACGAGCTTGCCCCACACCTGCTTGGGGCTACTGCAGTAGCTGCCTATACCTACATGGCACTGGTGCCCATTATCCAGCCCCCCATCATAAGGCTCTTAACGACCAGGGAAGAACGGAAACTCTATATGAAACCCCAGCTAAGACCGGTGTCCAAAAGAGAGAAAATATTCTTCCCCATCCTCGGATCCATTGTCATCATCCTGCTAGTGCCCAAGTCTGCCCCGTTGATCGGCATGTTCATGCTGGGTAATCTGCTCCGGGTTTCTGGTGTCACAGAGCGGCTAGCTGATACCGCGGCCAACGCCTTCATGAATGTCCTTACCATCCTCCTCGGGATATCCGTCGGCTCCTTTATGAGCGCCGAGAACTTCCTCAACCTGAAGAGCCTGGGAGTTTTTGGGCTGGGGATACTAGCATTCGCCACATCTACAGCCTTCGGCATAATCCTGGCAAAGTTCATGAACCTTTTCCTCAAGGAGAAGATCAACCCCATGATAGGGGCTGCCGGACTCTCTGCCGTACCCATGGCTGCAAGGGTGGTGCAGAGAATCGGACAGAACGAAAACCCTCGTAACTTCTTACTTATGCATGCCATGGGCCCAAACATTGCTGGGGTTATTGGCACTGCAACCGTGGCCGGGATATTTCTAGGAATCGTCGGGTAATCGGGTATAGTGGCAGAACCATGGGAGCCGTGCTGAAAGGGCCCCTGCTGGATGCTGAGGAGTGGGCCTGGGATGTCACCTTCAATGTCAACCTGAAGGCAAGATTGGTGGATTTCCGAACTATGCCAAGAACTAATCTCACATTCCAAACATGGATGTGCAAATACTACGCTCGATAATTGAGAGAAGCAAGCGTGTTCTGCAAAGCTTCGAATAGAGGTGAAATGACTCTTTAAACTGCTTATTAGTCCTGGTACCAAGAATGCTGTTCACAAGGCTCTCCTCAGCCGCTTTGGCGTGGGAAAGAGGGAGCGAGCTTCGAAATTGAGTTAAGTGAGTGTCCTCACTCTTAAGGTTCTCCCCCCTTCTTCTTGAAGAGGGCTATGTAGCCACACGACGGACAGCTAAGCCCCTTGACCCTGGTTTTGGGGTTCCCCGGCCCCATGAGCTTTTCCAGCATGGGCAGGCTTCCAGTAAGAAGCCTTAAGAGTTCTCCATCCTCCATCCTTACCATACCGCGAGAGCAGAACGGGCAGTTAGTCCTATCCACTGTCCACCTCCCTCACTGAGAAGCAGAATAGGTCATCGGCGATCATCCCCTTTTTCACGGCCTCTTCGGTGAACTTCCCTTCGGCATAGAGGTTAAGCCAGTCCTTCCGCCAGAACCTGAGCTCGCTGTTGGCGTAGCAGACTCTCAGCACCCCTATCCTCTTTGCCTCATACTCGCTGAAGAGCTCGTCGAGGTCGACTGCTTGATTTACCGCCTTCTGGGCAACTGAGAGGAATGTCTCCACATCCGAGGCACTCTTCCTCCCAGTTCCCCGGACAATCTCGGTGAGGTCTATCCCCTTCCTCACCAGGGTCTCAAAAACAACCCTGATGAGTTTGGTCATGTGCCCGAGGTCGGCCATACTCACACCCTTTTTGCTTCTAACATAAATCCTATCCTTGAGCCACTCCGAGGTCAGGCTTGCCTTGCGGACGGCTATCTCCCAGAATGTATCATCATCGATAAAGACCTCGGCATCAAGGTTCTCAGGTGGCTGTCTCGTTATGAACAACTTGAGCGGCATTCCTTAACCCCCGATATCAGCTTCCCTTCTTAGCCCCCTAAAGATACTGAGCGCCTTTCCCCTCGATATCCCCAGTTCCCTGGCTATCTGGGGCATTGTCTTCCCCTCCTCGTGGAGCCTCATTACCTTCGCCCTGATATCTCCTTCCTCCTTGAGGTACTCCCTCTCGATCGCTTCGGCTATCGGACCAAAGTAGTCAGACCTCAGTACCCTGCCCTCGTCCATTGCCTCAGCGATGGACCTATCCCAGGGTATCTTCCCGAGGAGGGGTATCCCGGTCTTCTCCGATATGTTCTCGCCGGCATTACCCCCGCTGTTGTAGGCGTTGTTCTCAACTATCCCCCAGATGGGGACCCCGAGTTCGTCCCTCACTGCCCTTATCATCCGCTGTACGGGTATCTCGGCGAGCTTCTGCGGTATGGTGACTATGATAAACCCGTCGGGCCTGAGTCGCCTGGCTATTGCCTGGAGCTCAGCCCCCGAGGTGGGAGGGGAGTCAATACACAGGATATCAAGCTCACCAAAGTTCACCGCCTCAAAGAGCTGCCTTATCACGTCATGGGTCGTCTCCTCCTTAAGCATTATCGGCGAGTCAAGCCACTCAGGTTCGACTATCAGGGAGAGGGAGATCATCTTGACCCCCCAGACATCTATCGGCTCAATCAATTCGTCACCGGAGAACTTGTCAAACGAGAGCCCGGCCATGTACCCCAGGGCATCCCCCTCAAGGTCGGCCCCGATCATCCCTACCCTGTAGCCCATCCGGGCAAAGGTGGTAGCCAGACCGAAGCTCACCGTGCTCTTCCCCACGCCCCCCTTTACGCTTCCAATGGCTATCTTCTTCATAGAAAAGCGCCAAGGAAACCCATCCCTTCAGGGGTGGGAGGAATTGGCGCACCCCTCCTTTCTTTAGATTTGACAAATCGCTTGTATTGACCTAATATATGAATATGCAAGAAATCAAACGGACGGTCAGGATAAAGCTTCTTCCAGAAGATGCTCAGCTTCTGCTTGAGACGATAAAGGCATACACTGATGCCTGCAACTGGATTTGTGATATTGCCTGGGAGAAGAAGCTTACCAACAAAGTAGCCTTGCACCACGAGGTCTATTATCCTACCCGCAAGTTGTTTAACCTCTCGGCAAACCTTAGCTGTTCCGCTCGTGATAAGGTAGCCGAGGCAGTCAAATCCAGTCTTAAAAGGAAGGGTTCTAAGCCCCACTTCGACTTTACCCCCATCCGCTATGATGCTAGAACTTGCACCATTAAACCCGATTACTGCACTCTTTCTACCAATGGGCATAGAGTGAGGTGTAAGTTTATCCTGGGGGATTACCAGCGAAGCTATCTTGAGGATAAGTCCTGGGAATTTGGCTCGGCTGACCTCGTTTATCGGAATAAGGCCTTCTATCTTCACCTTGTTTTGAAAAAGCTTATTCCATCGCCTAATCCTCCCAAGTGTGTTATTGGGGTTGACTTGGGGGTTAAGAACATTGCCGTTATCTCTACCAATAAGTTCTTTAATGCCGGCAAGCTTAACTGGCGTAGGAACCACTACTTTAGAGTGCGCAAGTCCCTTCAGAGCAAAGGCACCCGGGGCGCTAAGCGTGTCTTGAGACGGCTTAGTGGTCGGGAGAACCGCTTCCACCGGTGGGCGCTGCACAACATAAGTAAGTGGTTGGTGAGCCACGCATCCACCTTTGATAGCCCCATTATCGTCTTTGAGAAGCTGACTCACATCAGGAGCAGGGCTGAGCTTGGGAGAAAAGGCAATCGGCAAGTCCATAGTTGGGGATTTGCCATACTTCAGAGGTTTGTTGAATACAAAGCTCTGGCTCAGGGCATTCCAGTTGGCTTTGTTGATGCCCGATACACCTCCCAGAAGTGCTCCAGATGCGGGCACATTGCCAAGGGGAACCGCAACGGTGCTATCTTTAAGTGTAAGCGATGTGGCTTCCAACTGCACTCCGACCTCAATGCCTCCCGGTCTATTGCTCTTAACTTTACCGAGGGCTATAAGTCCTCGGGTTGGGCTGCCGTAAGCCAGCCCTTAATCGCCGCTCTCGCAGGCGAAAGCCCACGACTTTAGTCGTGGGTCAGCTTACGCTGACCAAGCCTCCGGCTTCAAATACTTCCTCTCGAATTCCTTGGCCTTCTCCCTAAGCCCGCTCGGTCTGGATGGTGTCTCCGGCTCCGAGCTCGGTAGCCCACCGGCCGTCCTGATGACCTCCTTTATAACCCCCTCAGAGGCGCCATCCCGCCTCAGCTGGCTCACCACGGCGTTCAGTAGCGCCGCCCGGATGTTCCTATCCAGCATTTGCCCCATCTCAAGGAAGAACCTCTGCCAGCTCTCGGCCATTGTCTCGGTGTGGACCAGCCTGGCGCTTTCCCCGGTGAGCGACGTCTTCTTGGTTGCCAGCTCAAGCTCCTCCATCTTCTTGAAAATCGGCTCAATCTGCTCGCTGATCGCCCTCCGTATCTCCTCGGAGCGTTCCCTCTCCTGGATGATGTTGTCA
>CBFDTP010000084.1:0-6211 GCA_965612975.1 uncultured Dehalococcoidia bacterium
TTCAAGCAGAAGACGGCATACGAGATCATGCCTAGTCTCGTGGGCTCGGAGATGTGTATAAGAGACAGGCCTGTTACGACACGGCCATCAGTCAGTACCTACGAGGGGAGGGGGATTTTCCTGAAGAGCTGACCATCGCCTTGCGAAAGAGCTTGTCCCTGCGCTATGGAGAGAACCCCCACCAGCAAGCCGTTCTCTATGAGGAGGTGGGACCGGGGTGGGGGATAACCGCAGCGAAGCAGCTTTGGGGGAAAGAGCTTTCCTTTAATAATTTCCTCGATGCCGATGCTGCCTGGGCGGTGGTGAGCGAGTTCACCGAGCCCACCGTGGCGGTCATCAAGCACACCAACCCCTGTGGCCTGGCCTCCCACCCGGATGTAGCCGAGGCCTACCGCCGGGCCCTCTCCGGAGACCCGGTCTCGGCCTTTGGAGGAATTGTGGCCGCAAACCGCCGGCTTACCGCGGAGGCCGCCAGGGAGATCGTAAAGACCTTCTACGAGATCGTGCTCGCCCCGGGATTTGCTCCGGAGGCGCTCGAGGTTCTCAAAGCGAAGAAGGATCTGCGTCTCTTGGATGTGAGCGAGCTTCGGGAAACTCCAGCTTCGGCCTTGGATTTCCGCCGGATCAGCGGCGGCTTCCTGGTTCAAACTCGCGATAGCTTCCCGGTGGAAAGGCTGAGCATGCGGACGGTGACCCGCCGAGAGCCAAGTCAGGAAGAGCTCCGAGATTTGCTCTTTGCCTGGCAAGCGGTGAAGCACGTGAAATCGAACGCCATCGTTCTGGCCAAGGATAAGACGCTTCTGGGCATGGGGGCTGGTCAGCCAAGCCGGGTTCAGTCGGTGGAGATAGCCTTGAAGAAGGCTGGCGAACGTTCCCGGGGGAGCGTCCTGGCGTCGGATGCCATGTTTCCCTTCCCCGACGGTGTGGAGATGGCTGCCCAGGGTGGGGTGACCGCCATAATTCAGCCGGGCGGCTCGGTGAGAGATAAGGAGGTGATTGAAGCTGCCGACCGATATGGAATGGCCATGGTCTTTACCGGCGTGCGGCACTTCAAGCACTGAGCAAATGCTGGCCTAAGTCCTTTAGGGAACAACCATCTCCTCTCCTTGAACAGGCGGTAAGTCAGGTGCAATAATTATCAGATGGTTTCTTCAGAGGTGCAGGATGGAGATAAAGGCTATCTCAGGTAACCTGGTTGAGCTTCCTATCGAGGCCATTGTGGTCAACCTCTTTGAAGGGGTGAAAACTCCCGGTGGGGCCACGGGAGCAGTGGATCAGGCCCTTGGGGGAGTCATCTCCGGGCTCATTGAGCGGGGGGAGATAAAGGGCAAGCTTGGCGAGGTGAGCCTTCTCCATACCCTGGGGCGGATACCCCCGGAGAGGGTGGTGGTGGTTGGCCTGGGTCAGCGGGAGAGATTTAACTTGGATAGGGTTCGTCAAGCAACGGCCTCCGCCCTGCGCTTCTTGCGCAAGCTTGGCGTGAAGCGAGCGGCCTCCATCCTCCACGGGGCAGGAGCTGGGGGGATTGACCGCCAATTATCGGCCCAGGCCATCGCTGAGGGAGGCCTCCTGGGGCTTTATGCCTTTAAAAAGCATAAGACGGTTGACCCTGAGCCTGGTGAGCTGGAGGAGTTGCTTTTGGTGGAGCGGGACGAATCTCGACTTCCAGAGGTGAACGAGGGAATTCGGCTGGGAAGGGTCTTGGCCGAGGCCGCCAACTTTGCCCGGGATCTGGTGAATGAACCGGCCAATGCCCTCACGCCGACGAAGATGGCCGAGGCCGCCACAGAGCTGGCGGAGAAATATGAGCTTGAGCTCGAGGTCTTGGAAAGGGAGAAGATGGAGGAATTGGGCATGGGGGCACTGCTGGGCGTGGCCCAGGGAAGCCAGCAGCCTCCAAAGTTCATCATCCTCAGCTATCGAGGGGACAGGGGCTCGCGGGATGTTCTGGGCCTGGTGGGGAAGGGGATAACCTTTGACTCAGGGGGAATCTCCATCAAGCCCTCAGAGGGAATGGGGGAAATGAAGGGTGATATGGCCGGAGGGGCAGCCGTGCTGGCAACGCTTAAAGCCCTTGGCGAGCTCAAACCCCGAATTAACGTTACCGGGTTGGTGCCGGCCACGGAGAACATGCCGAGCGGCACAGCTCTTCGGCCAGGAGACATCCTCAAGGCCATGAACGGCAAGACCATCGAGGTGGTCAGCACCGACGCTGAAGGGAGGCTCATCTTGGCTGATGCCCTCTGCTATGCCCGCAGACTGGGTCTTTCTCCGGTGATAGATGTGGCCACCCTTACTGGCGCCTGCCATGTAGCCCTGGGGGATGTCTGCTCCGGCGCCTTTGGCAATGATCAAGGGTTGATCGCTCAACTGATGGAGTTGGGGGAAGAAATGGGCGAGAGGCTATGGCAGCTTCCGTTGTATGAGGAGTACAAGGAGCAGAACAAGAGCGAGGTGGCCGATATAAAGAACTCCGGCGGTCGGTGGGGTGGGGCAATAACCGCGGCCCAGTTCCTGGCCGAGTTCATCGAAGACACCCCCTGGGTGCATCTGGACATCGCTGGAACAGCTTTCTTGGAAAAGGAACGAGGCTATTTTTCTAAGGGAGCTACCGGCATCCCGGTGAGGACGCTGGTTAAATTCGCTTTAGCTCTAGCCAAGGCAAAGCAGTCATAGGCCGAAGGGGGTTGAAATGAAAATCAAATGGCTGGGACACGCTGCCTTCTTGCTAACCGCGAGGGATGGAACACGGGTTATCACCGACCCGTATGCCACCGGCGCTGGGCTTAGCTATGGTGAGATAAGGGAATCGGCCGATGTAGTGCTGGTCAGTCACGAGCACATGGATCACAATAATGTTCAAGGGGTCGGAGGAAGCCCTGAGGTAATCCGTGGGGCTGGAACACATCGGGCCAAGGGGGTCGAGTTCAAGGGCGTGGCTAGCTTTCATGACCCCTCGGGGGGGAAGCAGAGAGGGCCAAACACCATCTTTTGTTTTGCCCTTGATGAGATAAAGTTCTGTCACCTGGGCGACCTGGGTCACGTGCTCTCCAAGGAACAAGTAGCTCAGATAGGCCAGGTAGATGTCCTTTTCATACCGGTGGGAGGGTTTTTCACCATTGATGCCAACGAAGCGACCCAGGTAGCCGAACAGCTGAAACCTAAGGTGATTGTTCCCATGCACTTCAAGACGCCCAAGTGTGATTATCCCATCACGCCGGTGGAGGACTTTCTAAGGGGCAAGAAGAGGGTGAGGAAGGTTGGGAGCAGTGAAGTCGAGATCGAGGCGAACAGTCTCCCTGAGGCAACCTCGATCTGGGTGCTGGAGCCCGCCTTATGATCTGGGCTTCGTCTTGATTGACAGCCAATCGTAAGTAACCTATAATGGCTTTGTCCTTTGGGGCGATAAAATGCCGAAGCGAACTTATCAACCGAAGCGGATACGACGAAAGCGCCGGCATGGTTTTCGAGCGCGAATGCGTACTCGTGGAGGAAGAAGGATATTACAACGCCGTCGTCTTAAAGGCCGGCATAGGCTTACCGTCTAGCCTGACGGAAATCTCTGGAATTGGCCCGAAGTGCTTCCAAGAGAACAGCGGCTGCCCCGGAAGGCTTTTTCTAAGGTGTTTCAGGAGGGGAGAGGATGGGGAAGCCGGGGGCTTTCCTTGCGGGCCAAGCCCAACGGTCTGACGGTAAGTCGTTTCGGATTTGTGGTGAGCAAGCGCTTAGGTCGCGCGGTAAAGCGCAATCGTCTCAAAAGGCTTTTGCGAGAGAGCTGCCGAAGGTTGCCGGTGAAGCCCGGCTGGGATTTGGTGTTCATCGCCCGGGGGGAACTGAAGGAGGCTGATTTTTGGCAAGTAAGGGGTGTTGTCGAACGGCTCGTTCGTCGAGCCGGTTTGCTTGAGGAGGGCCAGTGAGGACAATCATTCTGGGCTTTATTTCCTTTTATCGGGAGGTCATCTCACCGCTGACGCCGAAGTCCTGTCGCTATCTCCCTACTTGCTCGGAGTATGGCTATGAGGCCATCCAGAAGCATGGGATCATGAAGGGAGGCTGGCTCCTGCTCAAGCGACTTGTTCGCTGTCACCCTTTTTGTAAAGGTGGGTTTGATCCTGTCCCCTAGTCTGATGTTGATTATTTGCTGGAGAAGATTTCTTCGAAAGATCTGCGTCTTTGAGAAACCTGGGCTTGCCGAAGCTGATTCGAGGAGCCGAGGGCGGGCGTGGTTAGCCCTGGCCCTCTGCCTTCTTCTCCTTCTGATGT
Organism: uncultured Dehalococcoidia bacterium; assembly: GCA_965612975.1. Classification (GTDB taxonomy): domain Bacteria; phylum Chloroflexota; class Dehalococcoidia; order SZUA-161; family SpSt-899; genus CAZYDA01. Next base: position 4,264 of record CBFDTP010000084.1, read on the forward strand.
TCCCCTCATGCGTCCCAGGGTATAAATCCCAACCTAAGGGATGGTCTGGGCCGGTAGTGGCCGGGGAAATGCTCTACACGGGGACGAGAAAGGCGGAGGTGAAAGCAGTAGATCTCTCCACCCTGAGGGTGAGATGGAAATTCGGAGAGGGCCTCGAGGCCATTTATGCTGCCCCCAAGGTTTCGGAGGGGACGGTCTACGTAGGGGCCTACAATGGGAAGCTTTATGCCCTGGATGCGGAGAAGGGCTGGCAGAAGTGGGCCCACTCCACCGGTGGCCCGATCGTCGGCGGTCCTGAGGTGGCGGAGGGAAAGGTTTTCTTCGGCTCCTCCGATGGCAAACTCTATGCCCTGGAAGCCGAGGGAGGTAAGTTTATGTGGGAATTTGAGGCCGGGGGCAAGATCTGGTGCACTCCGGCCGTGGACCGAGAGCGGATTTACTTCGGCAGTTTAAATCACCATTTTTATGCCCTGGACCTGAACACCGGCCGGCTTATCTGGGAGGAGGAATTCCGGGCTGCGGTAGTTTCCTCCCCCGCCGTAGATGGGGATAAGGTCTATGTGGGTACCCTTGAGGGAGAATTACATGCCCTTGATTGCCGTAGTGGCCGGGCAGTTTGGTCCTTCAAGGCCGGGAATTGGTTCTGGTCCCGGCCGCTGGTTGAGGAGGGACTGGTTTACGTGGGTTCCTTGGATCACAAACTCTATGCCCTTGAGGCCCAGAGCGGCAACCTGGTGTGGACTTTCGAAACCGGCGGGTTGATACACTCCTCCCCGGTGATAGCTGATGGAATTCTGGTGGCGGCCTCGGAGGACGGACGGGTATACGGGCTTGATCCCCAGAGCGGGGGGAAGGTTTGGGAGGTTGACCTGGACTCGCCGATACTGGCAGATCTCTGGGCTGAGGGGGACCGGGTGTATCTGACCAGCCAGGACAATCAGCTCCATGCGCTGGAGGCGAAGACCGGAGCAAGGATTTTTAGCCTGCCGCTAGAGTAAGACGATGATCGAGCTTTGGAACACGTTGCTGCTTGAACCCATGCTCAACGGCCTGATGCTCTTCTCCAAGGCCTTTGGGGGCAGTTTTGGCCTGGCGATCATTGCCCTGACCATCATCGTTAACGTCTTCATCCTGCCGCTCCGGCTTCGGCAGCTCAAATCCACCAAAGCCATGCAGGAACTGCAGCCCAAGATTATGGAGCTGCAGAAAAAGTACGCCAAGAACAAGGAAAAGCTCTCTCAGGAGACCATGAAGCTCTATCGGGAGGCTGGGGTAAACCCCCTAGGTTGTGCCTTCCCATTATTCATTCAGTTCCCCATCTGGATCGCCCTTTACCAGTCGGTCATTAAAGCCCTGGTCGCCGTTCCGGAGAGCCTACTGGATCTCTCCCAGCACCTTTACTTCGTGCCGGCGATCCAGCAGGCCATCCCGGTGGAGAACCACTTCCTCTGGATGGATTTGGCCCGCCCTGATTTCCCGCTGGCCCTGCTGGTCATGGCCTCGATGTGGGTACTGCAGAAGATGTCCACCATGCCCTCGCCCGATCCCAAGCAGCAGCAAATGGCTAACATGATGCTGTGGATGATGCCGCTCATGTTTGGCTTCATTGCCCTCAGCTTTCCCAGTGGGCTTTCGCTCTACTGGGTGGTGATGAACCTCATCGGAATAGTGGTGCAGTATTTCGTTATGGGCTGGGGTGGGCTGACTCGCGCCCCAGCGGGGAAGGTCACCCCGGAAGTTGGGGTTTCCGGCAAGAAGAAGAGAAAGTAAAATTTATATTTTGGGGGGAAGAAAGACCATGGAAGCGATCGAGGTAAGTGGCAAGACGGTGGAAGAAGCGATCGAAAAAGCTCTAACCCAGCTTGGCCTGTCACGTTCTGAGGTGAAAATCGAGGTCCTACAGCTGTCTCTTATACACATCTGACGCTGCCGACGAAGGCTTAGGTGT
>CBFDTP010000085.1:0-6067 GCA_965612975.1 uncultured Dehalococcoidia bacterium
GATGAGAGCGAGGCCTATCGGGCAGGCCTGAAGAAGTCCCGTCAGCTCGTGGAGAAGGACTTCCCCGAATTTCGCCGGAAGCTGACGACTTATCTTAGCCGCCGGGGATTTGATTGGGAGGTGATCAAAGCGGTTACCGAAAGGCTATGGCAGGAAATTGGAGGTGAGAGCTCATGATCTGGTGGATCGCAGCAGCGGCAGCGTTCGTGGTTGGTGGAACAATTGGGATTCTGGTTCAAAGGGCGGTATTCGCGAGGAAAAGTCGGGAAGCCCTGGAAAAGGCTTCCAAGATAGTGGCTGAGGCGGAGGCCAAGGCAAGGCAAGTGCTTCTTGAGGCTAAGGAGGAAGCCGTCAAGATAAAATCGGAGGCCGAGACGGAGACCCGCCGCCTTCGTTCCGAGCTCAGCCGACAGGAACGCAAGCTCTCTCAGCGGCTTGAGTCGTTGGAGCGCCGCAGCGAACATCTTGAGCGCCGGGAGCAAAACCTGAGGGCCAGGGAGAAGGAGATCGAGGAGGAGCTGAGTCGAGTAGAGAAGCTTAAGCAGGAAGCGAGACAGCAGCTTGAGGTCATTGCCCAAATGTCCAGCGCCGAGGCGCGGGAGTACCTTCTCCAGATGGTAGAAAATGAGGTGCGGGACGACTTGGCCAAGCGGATGCTTCAGGTTGAGGCGGAGCTAAAGGCGGAGGCAGACGAAAGGGCCCGGGAGATCATCGCCAATGCCATCCAGCGCTGTGCCAGCGAGGTATCGACCGAGACCACGGTCTCGGTGGTCCATCTTCCCAGCGATGAAATGAAGGGCCGGCTTATCGGGCGCGAGGGCAGGAACATCCGCGCCCTGGAGAGCGCCACCGGGGTCGACCTCATCGTGGATGATACCCCTGAGGCGGTGGCCCTTTCGTGCTTCGATCCCTTCCGCCGGGAGATAGCCCGAAGGGCCCTGGAGAAGCTCATCCTCGACGGCCGCATTCACCCGGCGCGCATTGAGGAGATGGTGGAGAAGGCCAGGAAGGAGGTGGAGACCGACGTTCGGGAGGAGGGGGAGAAGGTGGCCCTTAGCTTGGGAGTGGTTGGGCTCCATCCGGAGCTCCTCAAGTTGCTCGGGCGACTGAAATACCGAACCAGCTTTGGCCAGAATATGCTGAGCCACAGTCTGGAGGTGGCCCATCTGGCCGCTGCCCTGGCCGCCGAGATCGGGGCCGATGTGGAGATCGCCAAGACCGCCGGGCTTCTCCACGATATCGGCAAGGCCGTGGATCAGGAAGTGGAAGGCCCTCACGCCGTGGTCGGGGCTGACCTGATCAAGCGACTGGGTGGGAACCCGGAGGTTGCTCGAGCAGTGGCGGAACACCACGGGGAGACGGAACATATCGGGCTTTACGGCTTCATCGTCTCCGCCGCCGATGCCATCAGCAGCTCTCGGCCGGGCGCTCGACAGGAATCGGTGGAACAGTACCTCAAACGAATAGAGACGTTGGAGAACATCGCCAACAGCTTCCCTGGGGTGGAGAAGTCCTACGCCATCCAGGCGGGCCGGGAGGTTCGCATCCTGGTCAAACCTCATGAGGTTGATGACCTCGGCGCATTAAGACTGGCCCGGGATATCCGCAAGAAGATCGAGGAGACGCTGGAATATCCCGGTCAGATAAAGGTAACCGTCATCCGGGAAACCCGAGCGGTGGACTACGCCAAGTAAGACCCCCACAAAATCCTTGGATTTTGTGGGGTCCCGGGTTCCCATCGAAATCTTCGATTTCGATGGGTGGGAAGTAAGGGGCGAACTTGCGCGTGCTGGCAATTGGAGACGTCATCGGACGGCCCGGCCGCCGGGCCGTGGAGGTCTTGCTCCCCAACCTGCGTCAGGAGTACCAGATTGACTTGGTGCTGGCAAATGGGGAGAACGCCGCCGGTGGGATAGGCCTTACCCCGGCTACGGCGGAGGAACTTCTTCGATCTGGGGTGGACGTCATAACCTCGGGCAACCATATCTGGCATTATAAAGAGATAATTCCCTATCTGGAAGGAGATTACCCCATCCTGCGTCCCCTCAACTTCCCCCCGGGTGTCCCGGGGAAGGGGCATATGTACCTGAAGGGAGCGCTGGTAGTTAACCTCATGGGCCGAACCTTTATGAGCGAGATAGACTGCCCCTTCAGGGCCATGGATCAGTTGCTGGAGGAGGCCAGGCCTAAGGCCCAGATCATCATCGTCGACTTTCACGCTGAGGCCACCTCGGAGAAAAATGCTTTGGCCAGATATCTGGACGGCCGGGTGAGCCTCGTCGCCGGGACTCACACCCACATAGGGACCATAGATGCCCGAATCCTCCCCCAGGGCACCGCCTTCGTCACCGATGTGGGGATGGTGGGGCCGGAGGACTCGGTGATCGGCGATGATGCCCAGGCAGCGATCAGTCGTTTCTTGACCCGGATGCCCCATCGTCTTTCAGTGGGACGGGGGCCGGTGATCTTTAACTCCATCTTGGTGGAAATCGAACCTGGTGGGAGAGCTGTGGAGATAAGGCGGATAGACTTAAGACTCGAAGGATGATTTAAGGTGGTCGTCAGCCACAAGGGCGATCTCCACATCCACACCACGGCATCGGACGGGAGGCTCTCTCCCGAGGAGGTGGTGGAAAGGGCTGCCAGCCTAGGCCTCAGCGTCATCGCCATCACCGACCACGACTCGGTGGAGGGAGTTGAAGCGGCCCTAGCCCAGGCCCAAAAATTCCCTAATTTGCTGGTCATCCCCGGGGTGGAACTGAGTTGTGAGGACGAGCAGGAGATTCACGTCCTCGGTTACTTCCTCGATATAAACCATCCGAGCCTTAGGATTAAGCTAAGCTCCCTGCACAATTCGCGGGTGAACCGGGGGAAACGGATCCTCTCCAAACTGGCTGACCTGGGTCTGAATCTCGATTGGGATCGAGTTCTGGCCCTGGCCCACGGTGGCTCGGTGGGGCGTCCCCACATTGCCCAGGCCATGCTGGAGAGGGGTTATGTCTCCACCATTCGGGAAGCCTTTGAAAAGTATATCGGACCCAATGGCCCGGCCTATGTGCGGCGAGAGAGACTTACCCCGACCGAGGCCGTGGAGCTGATCGCTGAGGCCGGGGGCCTGCCGGTGATAGCTCATCCGGCGGGAACTCCCGAGCTCGAGTCCTTCGTCCTGGAGCTGAAGCGCCATGGACTCGTGGGACTGGAGGCCTTCTACCCGGGTTATTCCGAGGAGACGATCCAGCAGCTCCGGCTGCTGGCCCGGCGATATGGCCTTATCGTTACCGGGGGCACCGACTTCCATGGATTTGAGGTTCCCCCGATCGAGATTGGGCAGGTGGGTCCGCCGAGGGAAGACCTGGAGCGATTTTTGGAGCTGGCGAGGGTCAGGGGCAAGCTTTGAGGGTTTCCTTACCCCCTCCGCTGCTTTCTTGCTCTTTACAAATAAGCTGGGATGAATTCCCTTAAAGGTATTGTATTATAGTTACCCCTGAAAAACGGCGTTTTTCAGGAGAAACTAGATAGCAAGTTTATGCGTTGCTGACTGAACACCCGATATCAGAAACCAACCCCCAAATCCAATGAGTAACAGGCTGCAAATGGTGAACAACCCTGCTTGGAATTTCCTTCCCCAGAGCGACCGAGTTTTGTAAACCAGAGTTGAAATAAATGAGAGCCAGAGCAGATCGCACAGCCAGTGAGCAGGAACCAATAAGGTAAACCCGCCTATACCGAATTTTAGAGAATTCATAATGAGCATATTGCCTACGGTTGCCCACCACAGAATAAAAAACGGGTTAAGGGCACTGGTAACCACACCGGCAACAACCGGGCTATAAGGCAGGTCCCTGCCCATCCCTTTTACACTAGCCCTAGCTCTGAACATACCTATGCCTAGCCAAATCAGAATGGCTCCTCCAAGCACATTCAAGGTAAGCTGTGTGAGCTCGCCTCGGAAGAATTGGGCAAAACCAAAGAATATGAGCAACATCAACGGGATTTCCACGAGGGCATGTCCTAGAGCTACTTGTGCGCCGGCAAATCGCGATTTGTAGCTTTTGGCGACAGTGACGGCAAGCATGGGCCCAGGAAAGACCACCCCGGATAAGGAGATTGCGACGACGGTCAGCAAGAATGAAAGCACAAAGGCACCTTTTTAAGAAGCTGGCTGGGGAGCTAGGATTCGAACCTAGCCTTGCAGGTCCAGAGCCTGCCGTCCTACCACTAGACGACTCCCCACTGGAGCAATTAATTATAGCGAGCCTCGCCCCGACTTTGCAAGGGTTATTTCATTCTGTTAAACTTTAAGCGAGTTTTGGCGTAAAGGGGAGGAAATGAGGAAAACCCTTGTTATGCTGTTGGCCCTGCTCTTGTTGGTGATTCCCCTTTCCATATTTGTTAGCTGCGGCAGTAAGGCGGAGATCACCGAGGAGGAGCTCAAAGAGAAGGCAGCGGCCGCCTCGGCCGATGTGAAGAGCTGCTGGTTTAGCCTCTCCCAGACACTCCATCTCACCGGGGAGGGGAAGGAGAAGAAGATCGATACCACCGCTCAATATGACATTACCGGCGCGGTGGATCTGGAGAACCAGAAGATGCGACTCCGCATGCTGATGAAGTTGCCGGAGGAGGCCCGCCCCCGGGGGATGCCGGAGACCTTCGAGATGGAGCAGTACTGCCTCGGAGATGCCATTTATACTCACGCCAACCTGCCAGGCATGCCATCACAGTGGCTGAAGTCCAAGGCGCCAGAGGGATACTGGGAGATGCAAAAGCAGGCCCAGAGCGAGGTCGAACTGCTGCAAAGTTCGGAGTTCAAGATCTTGGGTCGAGAGAAGGTGGGCGGGACCGAGTGCTGGCTGGTGGAGCTCAAGCCGGATATGCAGAAGCTGGCCGAGCTGGCCAGCACCTCCCCGCTGGCTCAGCTTGATGCCGAGCACCTTCGGAAGACCCTCAAGAATGTCGAGGTCAGGCAGTGGTATGCTGTGGACACCTTCCTCCCGCTGAAGGGGCAGTTTAAGCTGGTGATGGGCGGGAACTCCCGGGATTTTGGCTTCCCCGGCGAAGAGCTCAACCTCACCATGACAATGGACCTGACCTACAATTATTCCAAGTTCAACGAGCCAGTGGAGCTGGAACTTCCTCCAGAGGCGGAGAAGGCCATAGAGATGAACATCCCCCAATTGGAACAAAAGCCATGAAGGTAATGGTCGTTGGAGGTGGAGCCCGGGAACATACCCTGGCCTGGAAGTTGAGCCAAAGCCCCCATGTTGAGGAGATATTTGCCGCCCCGGGCAATGCGGGCACCGCAGCCCTGGGCCATAACTTGCCCCTGTCGGCCACGGATCTGGAGGGGATCGCCCGGGCGGCCCGGGAGAACCAGATAGATCTGGTGGTGGTCGGCCCCGAGGCCCCTTTGGCCCTGGGTCTGGTTGATGAGCTTTCATCCCGAGGCATCCTCGCCTTTGGCCCCTCACGCAGGGCTGCCGAGATCGAGTGGAGCAAGGTCTTTGCCAAGGAGCTGATGCAGAGGTACGGCATACCCTGCGCGCGGAGTCGAGCCTTTTCCTCCTTTAAGGAAGCCGAGGAATATCTGCACACGCAGCCGGCCCCCATCGTAGTAAAGGCCGATGGGCTGGCGGGGGGAAAGGGCTCCATCGTCGCCGGCACGCTCTCGGAAGCCCATGGGGCCCTCTCGAAGCTGATGGTGGAGAAGATCTTTGGCTCGGCGGGTGAGTGGGTCTTGCTCGAGGAGTGCCTCAGCGGCCGGGAGATGAGTTTTTTTGCCTTCACCGATGGTGTCGCAGTTTCCCCGACCCTGCCGGCCTGCGACTATAAGCGAGCTCTGGATGGGGACCAGGGGCCTAACACCGGCGGGATGGGTTCCTACAGTCCCCCGGAGTTCTTTACCCCCGAGCTTGGTGAAGAGATCATGGAGAAAATCATGCGTCCCACCGTTAAGGCCCTGGCTCAGGAGGGCCGGCCCTATAAAGGAGTGCTTTACGCCGGTCTCATGATGACCTTCGAAGCTGTCTCTTATACACATCTGACGCTGCCGACGAAGGCTTAGGTGTAG
>CBFDTP010000086.1:0-5970 GCA_965612975.1 uncultured Dehalococcoidia bacterium
GTCCCGAGAATTGTTAACGCTGAGGGCCGCTTGCTCATATCGGTTCAAGTCGCTGAAGATTACTCGGTCGAAAACCATACCGCTGACGTCTTCAAGAACGACGCTGCAATTTATAAATTTGCTATCCGCTATCTTCACGCCATCAGCAGTTATAAACACCTCACAGTCCTTATACAGGTGATTTCGTATGTCCTCGCTTATCCTAACCCTGTCCCCTTCATGAACACTGACGAAACTGACCAGGTCAAACTTGTCCGGGACGGAAATAGCTGGTTGTTCCCCCGGGAGTATCCTTGACTTTGAGTCCTCAACTTGAAATATGTGCTCATACTCGTCACCGCCAAGCTTTCTTTCTATCTCAACGAGCTCATCATAGGTCCACTTTCTGTCATCCAGCGGCTTGACCTTGTCCCCCATGCTCCTGTACCAGTCAGCCAGAACTCGAAAGGCGGGTGTGTCGAAGTTGAGCCAGCCAATGGAGATGCGAGGAAAGCTGGCGATGATCTTGCCATCGGCTTGCCTGATCAAAACTTCAGCGATTAGCTTGGCCTGCCTTTGGCTCAGAACCTGGTCTCCAGGGATCGGCTCAAACCACACTCCACCGGCGTAGGCACCCCATTCATAGAGCCCAAAGCCTTTAAGATTGTAGGTCCGCACATACTTGTTGCCTTTTTGTATATACTTTTCCAGCATTTGTTCCCAGTCTTCAATATAGCTTCTGCCGCACGGAGGGCCACCTAAAATCAGGTCATAACCGCTGTAATCGTATGGAAAGGGGATAGAGCGGCCGTGCTCTAAGGGATACATGGTATCAACAGTTATCACCTTCCCACTATAAACCTTCCTAATCGGGGGCAGGATTTCCTGCAGCCACCTTGAGGCATCCCTATAATCCCTGACCAGCTTATATGGCTCATTGACCGGGGAAAAACCATCAACGTGGTACTCTTCGGCGATCTTGGCCCATTTTATGACCACCGGGTCAAGCTTCTTGATGAGTCGGTAACTGCGATGATAACGCGCATTTGGGTCGGGGACCTCCCATTCATATCCTTGGCCCATGTCTAGATTTGGGTGCATAGGATTGGGGATGAGGATAATCCTAAACCCGGCCTTCTTCAGCGCCTGCAAATAGAAAATGAAGACCTTATCTCCCAGAGACTTGGCTTCACCGGTTTCCGGATCAAAAACGACGTCAATCCCGAGCATTACGGTATCAAAACCGGCCTCCCTCAGCTTCCCGGCGTTTAGCAAATAGCTCCGCGCCTCGTCAATTCGGGAAGCCCATGCCCCACGGTGAAACGTTGGGTATAAAGAAACATCGAGATGAAGCGGCCTCTTATATTCCTCCCACCATCTGTCAAAGCCTTCCTTGGAAGTTTCCGGTTTGAGCTCCGGGGATAGGGGCGCCGGGGCATGTTCAGGTTCTTCCGTCGGCCACGAACTGGGACTACAGGCAATCGGTGCCACTATGAGCACGCAAATTGCCACCAGTAAGGCCAGTTTGCCCAGCTTGATCATGTTCACATGTTCGCTGAATGGATTGGGGAATCAAGTCCCAGACTCTAAACCTCCAAGCTGAAGGCACAGGTTAGGGGCAAACAGAGCCCGGCCCAGGGAGAAGTAAAGACCTCAGCCAGCCTCTTATTTCCCTCCCGAAGTTCCTGGCAGATCGCGGGCAAGAGGTCCAGATAAGCACAGATGATTTTCCCGCCCGGATCCGGAGGTATGCGCCAGAACCGCTTCTCTCCATCCCGGCGAGCTTTCTCTTGCCGTCTGTGGCACGGTTGTTCTAATTTCATCCGGGCCTTCTCCGCACGCCTCTCCAAATAAGCTTGCAGGACTTCAAAGGCTTCCCGTGCCAAGCTGAAGAAGTCAATTATCACATAGGAGGCAACCCGAAGATGGAAAAGGAGATCCTTCTCACTCAGCGATTGACTGCTTCTCAATTCCCAGACGGTAAATGGCGCCAGTTCCTTGAATAAACCTTCCTCAGTTACCATCAAGGGGGCGGAATAACAGCAGGAAAGAGCCACTGAATCGGTTACCAGCGGCGAGGCCTTGGACAGAAGAAGCTGAGGTAGTTCCCCAAGGGTGGGATTTGGGGGGTGGAGGATCACAAAGGGAGGTTTTTGAAGCTGGGTGATCTGAGAGGCTGGTTTATATCGAGAGGATAGGCCAAGGCGGCGGTAGCGATGCTTGCGTACCAGCCACCTCAACTTTCCCTCGTCAGGCTCCTCCGGCAGAAGCACTACCCCGCGAAGGTTCTTGAACAGCGAAGCCCAATCGATGAGATTCAAGTCCATTTTTAGATTATCCCATGACTCTTGAGGAAAGGGACAGCCCGGGCACAAGCCTCCCAGGAGTTCCATTCCCCTATCTCACAGACCTTTATAGCTTTTGGGGGTAGATTTCGAGCCACGAAATCCCAGTCCACATCCCCGGCTCCCGGAGCCCGGTGATCCTGAATCCCCAGGACATCGTGGAGGTGAACCCCGATGAGTCGATCCCTGAACCGGATAAACCACTCCTCATGTGGGGTGAGTTCCAGCCGGGCCTTGACCTCGGCATGCCCCACATCGTGCCAGTAACCTACCACATCTGGAGCAAGCTCCTGAAGAAGCACTTCCATCTCCTCAAGCTGAGGAATCTCATAGAAATAAAAGCGGGTCTCCAGTCCAAGCTTCACGCCTTTCTGCCCCGCAAATTCGGCCAGCTCCTGCAGGCTTCTCCGAGCAGCCTCGAAATAGGGGCCGGCCCGGGAAGCTCGCTCCCGAAGCAGTCGCTGCCGGGCCCGGGCCAAATCATCCAGGGCTCCCTGACGGTACAGTCGATACAGTTCATCCTCCAGCCCAAAGTCGAGCTCCACCCTCCCGGCGTGAATCACCACGGCTTCGGCCCCCACCTCCGAAGCCAGCTCAACGGTCGCCCGGGCAAATCTCAAAGCCTCCTGTCTTTCTGCCTCATCCAGCGAACTAAGCTGTAGATTGGCCGCCGGAACTCCCAGGCTTGAAGGGCCAACCGGGCAGGGACAATGAATGCTGGAGACCGGCACCCCAAAGTCCAAGAGTTCCCGCAGCTTCTCCGGGGTGAGGATGGAATTGAGCTCCATCTGGGTAAAGCCGAAGACCTCAAGATCCTGCACGAACCTGCTCAGGTGGTTGTATCGCTGGCTCCACATGGTGGAGAGGGAAGCTTCGCTCACAGTCTTCTCACCTCAGAGAGCAAGGCCTGAAGATAGTCCTTCTCCTCCACCACCCGCACTTTCTCACCCTTGCGGAAGATGACTCCTCTCCCTTTGCCACAGGCGAGGCCGACATCGGCCTCCCTGGCTTCACCGGGGCCGTTCACCACGCATCCCATCACCGCCACCCGAATGGGCTTTTCAAGGCCAGAAAGACACCTTTCCACCTCATGAACGATCTCGAAAAACCCATCCACCTCGCAACGGCCACAGGTGGGGCAACTGACCAACTCTGGCCCGGAGCGAAGCTCAAGGGCCTTGAGTATCTCCTGCCCCACGAAGACCTCCTCGCAGGGGTCAGGCGTGCTGAGCGAAACTCGCAGGCTGTCGCCGATCCCCTGATGCAGGAGTATCCCTAGTCCGGCCGCGCTACGGATGGCGCCGGCTCGGGGTGGACCGGACTCGGTAATGCCCAGGTGGAGGGGATAAGGCATTTGCTCGGCCACAAGCTGGTTGGCCTCCACCGTGGCCAGGACATCGAAGGCTTTAAGCGAAACCTCGATGTGCTCAAAGTCCTGGTCTTCCAGAAACCTAACCCACCTCAAAGCAGTCTCGGCCAGCCGGTGGGCCAGCTCTCCTTCTCCCGGAGGTAGACTTCCCGCATTAACCCCAACGCGGAGGGGCACCTGGCGCTCCCTGGCAGCTCCAGCAATGGCGGCTACCTGCTTCGGATCCTGGATGTTGCCCGGATTGAGCCTTACCTGGTCCACCCCCATCTCAAGAGCCTTTAAGGCCAGACGGTAATCGAAATGAATATCCGCAATGATGGGAATGGGGGAGCTTTTCTTTATCTGGCCCAGTGCCTCCGCCGCCTCCTGATCGGGCACGGCCACCCGGACGACCTCACAGCCGCAGTCGGCCAGCTCCTGAATCTGCCGCAAGGTCGCCCTCACGTCCCGGGTGTCCGTTTTGGTCATTGACTGGACTACCACCTCGGCCCCTCCACCAATCCTGACTGAGCCCACCTGGATGGGACGAGAAAAACGTCGCTTGATCATCTGAAGAGGCTACCTCCCTCGAAGATGCGCAGGATGTCCCAGTAGGTGACCACGACCATCAACAAGACGAGCACCAGCAGGCCGATCAGGTGAGCCAGCCTCTCTCTCTGCACCGGGATTCGCTTCCCACCTCGCAGCACTTCTAGCAATACAAACACGATACGACCCCCATCAAGGGCTGGGATGGGAAGGAGGTTTATCACCCCCAGGTTTATGCTGAGGAAGGAGGTCCAGGCCGCAAGCGACATTAACCCTCCTCGTGCCACCTCCCCGGTGGCCTGAGCGATGCCCACCGGTCCGGCCAAGGTGAACCGGGCTTCTCCTCCAATCAAAGCGGCCAGGCCCTCCTTGAACATCACCCAGACCCTCCAGGTCTGCTTCGCCCCCAGGACCACTGCCTTCCAAGGAGGATAGGCCCTCCGCTCGATGATGGGGTTCGCCCAGCTCAGGGTTATTCCCATCGGCCCCTGGCCCGGTGGAGGGCTCTCGCGGGGGACGAGATTCACCTGCTTCAACCCTCCATCACGTCGAAGCAAAAGGGTTACCTCCTGGCCTCGCTTCGAGTTGATGATTTCATGAAGCTGATCAAAGTCCTTCACCTCCTCAGCATCCACCGCCAGGATTTCATCCCCTGACTTGAGATCAGCGAAGTAGGCCGGGGAGTTGGGCACGACCTGAATCACCTTGATCCCCTCTCCCCCAACCACCTCCGAATGCGGGATCATAAAGGCGAGCGGGAAGAGCAGAAAGGGGAAGAGGAACATGGCCAGGGAGCCGGCACTCAGGATGATCAATCTCGGGCCAGGTGGCTTGGCCGCCAGGCTTTTGGGGTGGCTGGGATCTTCCTCGCCCAGCATGCGATTGAATCCACCTAAGGGGATGAGGTTAAAGGAGTAGAGGGTCTCCCCCCGGCGGAAGGAGAAGAGTCGTGGCGGAAAGCCGAGGGCAAACTCCAGCACCCTCACTCCAAACAGCTTGGCAGTCAAGAAATGTCCCAGCTCATGGACCAGGATCAGGCTGCCCAGGAGAAGCACGAAGACCGCCAGAGACCAGCCGCTCACCTTACCCCTCCCCGAGATCTCACGAACTCACTCACCTTCTCTTCGACCCAGGGCTCGATCTCCAGAATTTCCTCCAGCGAGGGATGGGCTTTCCCCTCATGCTGCTCCAGAACCCAGGAGATGAGCTCCGGAATATCGAGAAAGCCTATTTGACCGGAGAGGAATAGTTCCACCGCCCTCTCATCGGCCGCCGAAAGCACTGCAGGATAAGTTCCCCCCTCCCTCCCCGCCTGCAGGGCCAGTCTGAGGCAGGGGAAGCGATCAAGGTCGACGGGCTCGAACTCAAGCCGGGCAAGCTTCTCCAGATCAAGCTGGGGAAGTTCGGGGTTTCCCCAGCGCTCGGGGTAGGAAAGAGCATACTGGATCGGCAGGCGCATATCTGGCGGGGCGAGCTGAGCCTTGAGCGAGCCGTCGACAAACCTCACCAGGGAGTGAACCACGGCTTGCGGATGAATGATTATCTTAATCTGCTCAAAATCGAGGCCGAAGAGCCAGTGAGCCTCAATGACCTCCATCCCCTTATTGAACAGGGTGGCCGAGTCAACCGTTACCTTGCGGCCCATCTTCCAGGTAGGATGACGCAGGGCCTCCTCTGGGGCTGTCTCTTATACACATCTCCGAGCCCACGAGACTAGGCATGATCTCGTATGCCGTCTTCTGCTTGAAA
>CBFDTP010000087.1:0-5919 GCA_965612975.1 uncultured Dehalococcoidia bacterium
TTTCAAGCAGAAGACGGCATACGAGATCATGCCTAGTCTCGTGGGCTCGGAGATGTGTATAAGAGACAGCTCCGGCATCCTCTTCGCCATTGGGCTTTACGGCGCCCTGGCCAAGCGCAACGCCGTGGGGATTTTGATGTGCCTTGAGCTCATGCTCAACGCCGTCAACCTGGCCCTGGTGGCTTTCTCCCGATACCTTGTTCCCGGAGTAGTACTGCTCACGGGTCACGTTTTCGCCATCTTCGTGATGGTAGTGGCAGCGGCTGAGGTGGCCATTGGGCTGGCCATAGTTCTCACCCTCTACCGCCGTCGAGAGACCGTGGATGTGGAGAAGACCAACCTTATGAAGTGGTAGCCTGGATTTCGTCCAGGGCTAGGGCCACTGCACCCATGAGGTTAGAGTTTCCCCCCAACCGGGACCGAACTACCGGCACTTCCCTCTCAAAGTAGGGGACCACCCACCTTTTCACCGCCTGGCGGACCGGTTCCAGGAGGAAATCCCCTGCCCCAGCTACCCCACCGCCGATGATGACCACTTCAGGATCGAAGAGAAGGATCAAGTTCACCACCCCGATGCCCAGCCACTCCCCAGCCTCCTGCAGCACCTGCTGGGCCAGCCGGTCACCTTTATTGGCCGCCCGGGCCACGAGTTCAGCGGTTATTCGCTCCGCCTCCCCGCCCACCATCTCGATTAGCTGGCTTTGCTCCCCCTGAGAAAGTCGCTCCGCCGCCCGACGGGCGATGGCTGTGCCCGAGGCCAGTGCCTCCAGGCACCCCTCCCGCCCACAGTTACACCTGGGCCCGCCGGGACTAACCACCATATGTCCAGCCTCCATGGCCGAGACCCGGGTGCCGGAGAGGAGCTGGCCACCCAGGATCACCCCTCCCCCGATGCCCGTGCCCAGGGCCAGGTAGATGAGCTGCTGGAAACCTCGGCCTGCCCCAAAACGATGCTCCCCCAGGGCTCCAAGGTCAACATCGTTCCTGAGCCAGACGGGAAAGTCCAAGCTCTCCTCCAGCATCGACTTCAAAGGCACGTGATGCCAGCCAGGTAAATTCGGCGGATGGAGAAGCATCCCGCTCTCCAGGTCCAGGGGTCCGGCTGCCCCCACTCCCACCCCCTTCACCATCCTTTTCATGTCTGGGTCAGAGAGCAACCCCTCCACTCCCCTTTTGACCCTCTTGAGGAGCCTTTCCGGACCCTCCTCCGGACGAGTAGGCCCTGACCGTCGCTTCAGGATCCGCCCCCTCTCATCAGCCAGGGCCAGCCGAAAATTCGTCCCCCCGATATCTAAAGCCAACACAAGGAAAGACATCTCTATGGCCCACCCTCAGAGTCAAGGACTTCTGGCGACCCTGATGGGCTTGCGTAAACCAAGAATTTCCGCAGGGTTAATTCGCCATCGGAGGTCAGCTCGGTGAACTTTAACCTACGAAAGGCAAATGGTTTTTTAGCGGGCAGCCTGCAGCACCTCGTTGGGAAAGTCGGCGTTGGTGAAGACGCGCTGGACTCCATCCACCTCTTCCAGCTTCTCCAGCAGCTTGAGCGCCTGAAGGGCCACCTTTTCATCCAGGCGAACGTAATTCTGGGGAACCAAGGAAATTTCAGCCGAGGAGATGCGGAGCCCTTTTTCGGTGAGCTCCCGGCGAACTCTCTCCAGGTCCTCTGGACGGGTGTAAACCTCAACTACCTCACCCTCAACCTTGACATCCTCCGCTCCGGCATCAATGGCCAGAAGGGCCAGCTCCTCAGGATCGTTGCCCGCCGGATCCAGGTTGATGACCCCCTTGGTCTCGAACAACCAGGAGACGCAACCCTTTTCTCCCAGGCTCCCTCCAGACCGTTCAAACAGATGGCGGATCTCGGCCAGGGTGCGGTTGGGATTGTCGGTGAGCACCTGGAGCAGGATGGCCGTCCCACCGGGGCCATAGCCTTCGTAGCTGGCCTCCACTAAAGCTGCGCCCTCCAGTTCCCCGGTACCTCGCTTTATCGCCCGCTCGATGACGTCCTGGGGCATATTATGGTCCTTTGCCCGCTGGATGGCTAGGCGCAGGCGAGGATTGAGCTCGGGGTCCTTGCCCCCGTCACGGACAGCTACGGTGATTTCTCGCGAGAGCTTGGTGAAGAGCTGCCCGCGCCGGGCATCAACCACGGCCTTTTGACGCTTAATTTGTGCCCACTTGGAATGTCCCGACATCTCCTTCAGCTACAGTTTAAAACATCTTCCGAAAACTTTGCAAGAACGCTGGGCTGGCGTTCAAAGCTCTTCCAGGCTCCTAAACCTCTGACGCAGTTGCTCATAGGTCTCATTCAGTGCCTGGGGAATCACCTTGGCATCGGAAATGATGGGCATGAAATTGGTGTCTCCCTCCCACCGCGGCACCACATGGGTGTGAAGATGCCCGGCCACCCCGGCCCCAGCCGCCTTGCCCAGATTCAGCCCAATGTTGAATCCATCAGGCCCAAAGGCTTCCCTTAATTTGGATACCCCAAAAGCTACCAGCTTGAAGTGCTCCGTGAGTTCCTCCTCGCTCAGGTCTTCCAGCGAAGGCACATGACGATAGGGGGCCACCATGAAATGCCCCGGGTTGTAGGGGTAAAGGTTTAGCAGCACAAAATTAGCTCGGCCTCGACAGAGGATGTAATTCTCCTCATCCTGGTGCTCCCGCAGCTTTTCACAGAGAAAGCAGCCCCCCTCCTTCTCGGAAAGGATATAGCCCATCCTCCAGGGGGCCCAGATATGCTTCATAACACCTCCCGTGGGGCTTTTTACACATTATACCTTTTCCACAGGCCTTCGGTCATCGCCCCCTGGCCCAGATAGGTCATTCCCGTGGACTCAGCTTGACACCTATTCCCGGAGCTTCTAAAATCAAGCCGAAGATGAACGTGTATCAAGAGTTCGAATGGCGAGGCATGATTTACGCGACTACCCCGGGCCTGGAAGACCTGCTCGCCCAGCAGAAGGTCACGGCCTACATCGGCTTTGACCCCTCTGCCCCCAGCCTCCACGTGGGATCTTTATTGCAGATAATGACCCTAGTTCACCTCCAGCGGCACGGGCACACGCCCTTAGCCCTCATCGGCGGGGGCACTGGCCTTATTGGAGACCCCAGCGGACGTACCGAGGAGCGTCCGCTGCTGGCCAAGGAGCGAGCTCAGGCCAATGCCGAGGAGATCGAAAAACAGCTAAGCCGATTCCTCGACCGAAGCTCAAAGACCAACCCGGCCATCTTCGCCAACAACGCCGACTGGCTTTGCTCCATAAACCTTGTGGATTTCCTGCGAGATGTGGGGAAGTACTTCACCGTAAATTACATGCTGGCCAAGGAATCGGTGAGACGACGACTGGAGGAGGGCCTTTCCTTCACCGAGTTTAGCTACATGCTCCTGCAGGCCTACGACTTCCTCGTCCTTCACGACCGCTATGGTTGCCTGCTTCAGCTTGGGGGAAGCGACCAGTGGGGAAACATCACCGCCGGCATTGACCTCATCCGCCGTCTTCGAGGCAAGACCGCCCACGGAATGGTGACCCCGTTAATTGAGACCGCCTCAGGAACCAAGTTCGGGAAGACCGAGTCCGGCACTGTCTGGCTCGACGCCAAGCTCACCAGTCCCTATCATTTCTATCAGTTCTGGATCAACGTGGATGACCGGGATGTCATCCAGTATCTCAAGTTCTTCACCCTCCTCTCACAAGAGGAGATCGCGGAACTTGAGAGGTCTCTGGCCGAGGCTCCCGAGAGGCGGGAAGCTCAACGGAGATTGGCCCAAGAGGTGACCCGGCTGGTTCATGGTGAGGAGCTCTTGAGGAAGGCCGAACGAGCATCAGCGGTGCTCTTTGGGAAGGAGATCGAGGGGCTCACTGCTCAGGACATCCTCGAGATATTTGGGGATGTTCCCTCCACCGAGGTACCGCTCTCCCGGTTTGGTGAGGACGGCCTGCTGTTGGTGGACGTGGTGACGGAATGTGGCCTGGCTTCCTCAAAGAGCGAGGCCAGACGCCTAATCAAGGAGGGAGGGCTTTACCTCAACAACCGCCGGGTATCGGATGTCTACCACAAACTATCGCTGGCCGAGGGCATCGAAGGACAAATTTTCATTCTCCGACGTGGAGCCAAGCAGTATCACCTGATAAGGGTGGTGCCCCAGGCCTAAGGAGCCAGCTTAGCGTCTCCGGCGGCGTGGGGTTCTCCTTTGTCCTCGATAATCCGGCGCCCCAATGGGCACCACGTTGCTGATGCGCGGGTCCATCAACCGCGAGCGGAGTTGTTCCTCGAGCGCTTCCAGCGAGGGATGGGTGGCGGTAATGGTGGTGGGAAGCCGGAGGTTGTACCGATAGTTCAGTATCTGATAGAGCTTTTCCCGTGCCCAGGCACTGGCCATCTCCACCCTCAGATCGTCCAAGACCAGGACCGAGGTATTTTTGACCTCCTCCAAGACCTGCCCGGGCTCCCTTCTTTCCCCAGGCCCAAAAGAGGGATGTAGCTGATCCAACAGCTCGATGGTCTCGGCAAAGAGAACCGGCCTTCCCGAATCAAGAAGCTGGTTGACGATGCCCACAGCCAGGT
Source organism: uncultured Dehalococcoidia bacterium (assembly GCA_965612975.1). Lineage (GTDB taxonomy): Bacteria > Chloroflexota > Dehalococcoidia > SZUA-161 > SpSt-899 > CAZYDA01. The sequence continues at coordinate 4,573 of CBFDTP010000087.1, forward strand.
GGGTCTTCCCCGACCCATGCGGCCCTACCAGAACCAGCCAGTTCTCGGGCGATCGCGCAAACTCCCGGGCTGCCTGCAGAGCAAGCTTAAGGCTCTCCCGCTGTTCGGGATCGGCATTCATCCCCTGAACATCGAAATTGTCCAGCCTCATTCGAGAGATGGCCTCCTGACTCAGGCTGCCGATTGTCCGGAGGAGAGGAGGGCCTTTCAATACAAGCCGCTGGGCCAGGCCACTGCCCAGGCGAGTCTTTAGCCGCTCGTCAAGGTTTTCCAGCGAGATGGTGGTGACCACCGTGGGCAACCGACCGTTGAAGCGATGATTCAGGATCTGAAACAGCTTTTCCTCAGCCCAGGGGGTGCTACTGTAAGTCCCCAGGTCATCCAGCACCAGCAATGGGGCATTCCTCACCCGGTCAAATAGCTCATCGTAGGTTACCTCACTGCCAGGGCTGAAGGTGGCTCGCAGGTGGTCTAAAAGGTCGGCCACCACCACGAAAAAGACGGAAATCCCCTGCCTCAGGCATCGATTGGCAATGGCGGCCGCCAGGTGAGTCTTGCCACATCCGCTGGGACCGATGAGCACCAGCCATCCGGAAGGGTTCTGGGCGAACTGCTGAGCTGCCTTATAACAACGGTGGAACTGTTCTCTACTTCGGGGGTCGTCCTCGAGGCCATAAGGGTTCAGGGTCTCGAAGGTGAGGGAGGAAAGAGGGCCGAGGTTGCTGTACCGCTCCAGATGGAAGAGCTTTTTCTTTTCGAATTCCCTGAGCGTACAAACACATGGCCGTGCCTGGCCGAAATCAGGATGTCCTGGGGGAACATCGGGAACTACCCAGCCAGTGCCCCCACAGAGGGGGCAACGACCTTCCTCCTCATCCTCCCGATTTCCGGCCATACCTCTGGAGGTACTCCTTTGGCTCAAGGTCCGCTTTAAGATCCTTCCCAGCTCTTCCATGCCTCTTCCCTTGAACTCTCCAGCGCTCCAGAATTCGGCTGATATACTTCCAGTTAGGTTTATTTAGCCTCACCGCCTCTTGGAAGGCCTCCTCGATCCAAGAGGCCGGGTAAAGGCGCTCCGCCTCCTTAAGGTCCTCGGCGATGAGGGGAGTTAGCAGGCCGATGTGCTGCTCATAAAGGGTGAATATATTGGGTCTCTCCTGCGGCAGAGGTTCACGGTGCACCACTCCACCCAGCTCCAGTTCACCGGCCTCAATTCGGGCCACCGCTCTCCTTCCCTCCTCGTTGTTCAGGAAATAAAGCTCGTATGAGTTTCCATCCTTCTCCAGAACCAGTTTGAGCGAAGTGCCACGCCCCACCGCCGCCTCCAGCCCCCGGCGAATCCCGTCC
>CBFDTP010000088.1:0-5883 GCA_965612975.1 uncultured Dehalococcoidia bacterium
GTAAGGAGGAGGAAGAACCTGGTGCTAAACTGGCAAATCTGAAGGGAAAGGAGGAAGTAGGCACCCAGGCGGATTTGCTGGTTTTTCATTTCTTTCTCTTACAAAGAGGAGGTCGGAGGTTCGAATCCTCCACTGCCCATGTCGGGGTGTGGCGCAGCCCGGTAGCGCACCTGCATGGGGTGCAGGGGGTCGGAGGTTCAAATCCTCTCACCCCGATTTTTTTAGCCACCTGACTAGGCGTGTAAGGTCTTCTCGGCGAAGCAATCCAACCACCTTTCCCCCCTCCACCACCGTTAACTGGTCAGCCTTCACCTGCTCCATCTTCTCCAGAGCGGAGAGCAGATCATCATCTGGCCTGATTTGGTTGCCAATGCCGGTGGGCCAGGGAAAGCTGGCGAAGTTGAGGGGAAGCATGATGCTGCGAACCGTGAGCTTCCTGAGGCCCTGCCTTATTTTTGCCCCTTGGGTGCTACCTCTTACCGCCGTGTAAAGGAACCAGCCCACCAGGGCAAGCCAGAGTCCGCTCACCCAGAACCCCTGCCCAGTCCAGGAGAGAACTATGGTTCCGCCAATCCCTCCGGCGATGAGGAGGTAAGAGAAAGCCTTCCCTCCCCGGAGAGCGATTTGGGTAGCCAGGTCATAGTCCCCGGTGCGGCTCCAGATGAGAGAGCGAAGTATCCGACCACCGTCCAAAGGGAAGCCGGGGGCGAGGTTGAAACCGACTAGCATGAGGTTAATAAGGGCTAGGTAACCAGCTACCCCGGCGATAAACTCCGCCGGTCCGCGGCTGAGAAACCAGAGGATGCCGAGGAAGACCGCCAGTCCGAAGCTGCAGGCCGGACCAGCAATGGCTATTCGAAACTCAGCCCCTGGCGAAGACGCCTCCTGAGTTATTTGGGCCACCCCACCGAAGAGGAAGAGGGTGATGCTCTTCACCGGGACATCGTGTTTGAGGGCCACCAGGCTGTGGGCCAGCTCATGAGCCAGCACCGAGGCGAAGAGGAGAAGGGCGGAGAGCAGGGCAGCGAGCCAGCGAGTGAGGGAGGACCAGTGAGGATAAATCTCGGCGTAGGCTATGCCCAGGGACAGGGTGACGAAGAGGAGAGCCGGAAACCAGGTATAGTGGATCTCAAATCCGATGCCTCGAATCTTTCCCAAACGCAAAGGCCGGCCGAACTTTTTCATAAAATGGAATCAGTCCCAGAGGGGATTTATCACCAAACCAGCAGGGGTTTTGGGGTAAAAGTAGCTGGACTTGCGGGGCAGTTTTAAATTCTGCTTCGCCAGGGCAATTATCTGGGAGGGATGCAGCGGGTTGAGCAGGAAGGCGAGTTCCCCCTTCTCATCGGCCTGATTTATGGCCCCCAATCCATCGGTATAATAACTCAGGCATTGCTCCTCCTGCTCCGGCTTGATCCCCAGCAATTCCTGAAGGATAACCCGGTGCAGGAGGTTTAGCTCTACCTCTCTCCAGAGGGATGGAGTGTGTGGGGGGAACAGCGCCTCAATTCTCTCCCAGCGAGGAGTGAGGAGCGCAAATCTCTTTTTGAAGGGCTGGTAGAAGCCGATGGCCTTCGCTCTCTGGCCCTCTTCTTCGAGTCTGGCCAACCAGGTAACTGGCTGGGATGAGGACAGCCGCTGAACCCAGAAGTATAGCTCGAGCTTCTCCTCAAGGGTGGCCACATCTTGGGCGGTGAGGCCACTTATCAGGCGGTGAACCGGGAGCACCAGCAGTCCGGGGTCCTCGGCATTGAAGAGACTCATCAGTACGAAGTTGCGGTGGTCAGATTGGCTGTGGGGTGAGACTTCCTGTTGGTAAAGCCGGGCGGCCTCGTAGCGGTGGTGGCCATCGGCCAGGTAGAGCGGTTTGGGGGCGAAGAAGACGGAAATTTGGGAGAGATGGCTCTCCTGCTCTATAACCCGGAGGCTATAGGTCACCCCCTTCTCTTCGGCAGTAGCGGTTGGGGGGTGGGAAAGAACCTCAGAGAGCAGCGTGGGGAGAGCCGGCTCACCCTGAAACAGGGCAATGATCGGACTCAGGTTGGCCTGGCAGGCTCTGAGAAGGAGGAGGCGGTCCCTTATCGGCTCACTTGAAGTAGCTTCGTGAAGATAGATTTGTCCCTGTCCGGGGTCTTCAAGTTTGACCCGACAGAGTAAGCTCCAACAGCTCTGACTTTTCCCCCGGTGGGTGAAGCGGTACTCTACTAGGTAGCAGGAGGGACGAGCCTCTCGCTGGAGAATCCCTTCCCGAATCCAGGTGGAAAGAAGAGATGCCGCTCGGTCGTGTTCGTTGTGCCCTTTTGAATGGTGAAGCGGCCTGGCGGCACCCTCTAAGCGGACGACGTTATAAGGGCTCCTCTGCAAATACGAAGGCTGCTCCTCAGGGGGGATCACATCGTATGGGGGAGCGATAACCTGGGATAGATTTCCGACCCGCTTGAGGTCGTAGCGCAGGCCGAGGAAGGGTCGGACATCTGCCACAAGGAGAATATAACAAGATGAGCGGGTCAGGTCAACGGGGTGGCAAGGTGGCTCAGCTTGACACCCTGTGGTCTTTCGGTTATATTCTTTGCTGCGGGGATATAGCTCAATGGGAGAGCGCGGCGTTCGCATCGCCGAGGTTGGGGGTTCAAGTCCCCCTATCTCCATGCCCCTGTAGCTCAGCGGACAGAGCGGCGGCGTCCTAAGTCGCGCGTCGAGGGTTCGAGTCCCTCCAGGGGTACTAGTCAAAGTGGCCGATCCCGGTTATAATAGAATTTGCTGCAGGGGTGTAGCTCAGTTTGGGAGAGCGGCGGTCTCCAAAACCGCAGGTCGTGGGTTCGAGTCCTGCCACCCCTGCCAGTGCCGAGGTGGTGGAATAGGTAGACACGCTACCTTGAGGGGGTAGTGGGCGCAAGCCCGTAGGAGTTCAAATCTCCTCCTCGGCACTTTCACCCAAGCAGGTTTAAAAGGGCGGAAGTAGCTCAGGGGTAGAGCGCCTCCCTCCCAAGGAGGAGGCCGCGGGTTCGAATCCCGTCTTCCGCTCCAGAGAGAAAATCTCCCAGCTGGTAATTGATTGGCGGCGTAGCCAAGTGGTTAAGGCGGAGGTCTGCAAAACCTCTATTCGGCGGTTCGAATCCGCCCGCCGCCTCGAGGCTTGCGGCGGCTGACTTTCTTCTTCTGCGGCGGGGCCTCAAGAAGGGCCTTCAGTTCTTCTCCTTCGATGGTCTCCCTAGTTATGAGTTCCTCGGCCAAGCGATCCAGGTTAGGGCGGTACTTCTTCAGTATGTCTTGGGCAGTTTGGTAGGCCTCTTCGATCAACTGATGCACTTCCTCATCTATCTGTAGAGCTATCTTCTCACTGTAGTCCCGCTGTTCAGCGATCTCCTTACCGAGGAAGATCAGTTCCTCCCTTTTACCGAAAGTCCTCGGGCCAAGCTTTTCGCTCATACCATATTCGGTCACCATGCGACGGGCCAGCTTGGTAGCTTGCTCCAGGTCGTTGGCTGCCCCAGTGGTGACATCGTTAAAGACCAGCTCCTCGGCAGCTCGGCCCGCGAGAAGACCGGCGAGCTCATCCTTGAACTTTGAGCGGCTGCGCAGGTAGCGATCCTCTCCCGGAAGAGGCAAGGTGTAGCCTAAGGCTACTCCCCGAGCGATGATGGAGACCTTATGGACCGGGTCACAGTGGGGGAGGTGGTGCATCACCAGTGCATGGCCGGCTTCGTGATAGGCGGTGATACGCTTTTCCTCTTGGCTGATGACCCGGGTCTTCCGCTCCGGTCCGGCAATAACCCTCTCAATGGCCTCTTCGAACTCCTCCATTTCGATGACCTTCTTACCCCGGCGAGCGGCCAAGATAGCGGCCTCGTTCACTAGGTTGGCCAGGTCAGCCCCGCTGAAGCCCGGTGTTTGCTTGGCCAGAACTATCAGGTCAACGTTTTCCCCCAGGGGCTTGCCCCTGGTGTGGACTTCGAGAATGGCTTCCCTTCCATTGAGGTCGGGAGGGTCCAGCACCACTCGCCGGTCAAACCGACCCGGTCGAAGAAGCGCCGGGTCCAGGATATCGGGTCGGTTGGTGGCGGAGATAACGATCACATTGGTATTGGTATCAAAGCCGTCCATCTCCGCCAGAATTTGGTTCAGGGTCTGCTCTCGCTCATCGTGTCCACCGCCGATCCCCGCCCCGCGATGACGCCCTACGGCGTCGATCTCGTCCACGAAGATTATGGAAGGGGCATTGCGCTTGGCCTGGTCGAAGAGATCCCGTACTCGGGCGGCGCCCACTCCCACGAACATCTCCACAAACTCACTGCCGCTGATGGAGAAGAAGGGTACGCCAGCTTCTCCGGCAACTGCCTTGCTGAGGAGGGTCTTTCCCGTGCCCGGAGGCCCCACGAGAAGAACTCCTCGGGGGATGCGAGCGCCGAGCGAGGTGAACTTCTCCGGGTTTTTCAGGAACTCCACGATCTCCTGAAGTTCCTGTTTGGCCTCCTCTACTCCAGCAACATCCTTGAAGGTGACGGTAGGGCGGTTACCGGTGAACATCCTGGCCCGACTGCGCCCAAAGCTCAGGGCCTGGTTCGGACCGGGCGCGCGCTGCAACAGGAAGAAAAGCAGGGCACCGAAGAGGAGCAGGGGGACAAAATTCACCATCACCAACAGCCAGTCCCGACTGAAGCGGCTTACCTTTTCCTCTTGGACGATCACCCCTCCTTCCCCGACCTTAACCCCCTCTCGATCCAGAAGATCCAGCAGTTCGGGCAGGCTGGTGTTTTCCCCGATGATGCACTCCAGCTCCTGTCCGCCGGTGGTGGTCAACTTGAGGGTATCTCCCTTCTTGGTGATCTCGGTTATCTCCCCAGCCTTAGCTCGGCTGAGGAACTCGCTCACCGAGATGTTCTGCACCTTCTCCTTGCCGGGGGAAAAGACGAAGAAAAGGAGTGCTACCAGTGCTACGATGGCTAGGAGAAGAACAAAACTATTCCGTGACACCTTCCCGGCCTCCCGAACAGCCCCTACCAATCCAAATCAAGTACTTCAAGAGGATTCCAGTCCATGCCATTTCTTTAGCTGAGCTGTCCTACTCAATTATAGCAAAAATGCACTGTAGAAGCTATTAGCCTTAGGGAGAGATACAAGGCAGTGAGGAATGCGACAACTTCAAGCCGGGCGTCTCTAGCGAACTAAAGCTGAGCCTTCCTTCTTCAGGACCGGGCGGTTCTCCGAATCCACGTAAACCAGCTTGGTGAGATGCCTCGATGCCTCTTCCTCAGGGACCAGCCGGTAGGAAAGGATGATCACCAGGTCTCCTTCCGCGATGAGCCTGGCTGCTGCCCCATTGATGCAGATCTCCCCCGGCCCTCCCTCAATGGCGTAGGTTTCCAGGCGAGCTCCGTTGTTTATGTCCAGCACCTGAACCTTTTCATAGGGGAGTATGTCGGCTGCCTCCATGAGTTCCCGATCAATGGTGATGCTTCCCTCGTAGTTGAGGTTTGCTCGGGTAACTCTGGCCCGATGGATTTTGCTTTTAAGCATGATCCTCATATTTACCCCCAAACTAAAAAGCCCTCTCGGACACAACCGAGAGGGCCTCAGATTAACCAACTTTCTTCGCCGTCTCGGTCGTGACCGATCCAAGCAGCGAATTCGGTTTTAGGCTAATTTAATTGACCGCTTCATTATAGCAGCCAAATTGCGGCTTTTCAAGTCCTTGTGGTGGCTGACCACATAGGTAACACTTTTTCAATATACTCTATCGGCGTGAGATAGCCAAGTGATTGGTGTGGGCGGTTGAAATTATATTCTATGAGCCATTCGGTTAGCTGGGGATTGAGCTCTTGAGGGTCTAAGGATAGATTGAAGTTATAGAGCCACTCATACTCCAGGGTCTCATTAAACCTC
>CBFDTP010000089.1:0-5701 GCA_965612975.1 uncultured Dehalococcoidia bacterium
GAGACCTCCTATCATAGCCTCAACCATAGTCTTAAACGACAACTAACCTCCGGTCAACATTTCGGGATAGCTTCTAGGCTCATTTTTCAGCAACATATCTTGCATAACCGTCATTTCTCTCAGCTACTTGGTGAAAATGGACCGAACTGGACCCAATATAAAAGTTCCAGTATTCGCAATTCCGTCATTTCAGCCTGCAACTGCTTTGATAGCTCCTTAAGTTTCTGTAATCTCGAAATATGCTTCCTACCAATTTCTCGAAACCTGTCCATACAGGCAATAATTGTATCTGCCTTCTTGCCTCCATAGACTCCCAATGCCTTTAAAACCACGTTATCACAGATTGGGATCAATCTTGGCCGTTTCCGGTGTAATGCCTTAGTGAGTCTAGCGACCCCTATGCCAGGCCTTAATAATTTGCTGAGCGCTGTCCGGATGACCTGCTTACGGCTTTCCCATTCATCGTCGCTCATACTGAGTAGATCCCAGTGACCAACCTGTGCGATAGACTGACCCAAGATTGGTTTCCACGTCTCGGCCGACATCCTGGCTGCTATCTTATTGGCTAATTGCCTATCTTCATCCGTTATCGAGTCCAAGTTGGGCGGGGTCACACAATCATACACTTGAAACCTCTTGAATCGTTGCAAGTAATATTCAAGATCCCTCTCGGCCCGTGTCCAACACACCTCCTTAGGTTGGATGTAACTGCTGCGGGGCTGGTTAAGAGAAGTTTTCTTTTGAATCTGTAATGGGCCTTGGCCTTTGCGTCTGAGATATTCTGCACACTCTCGACAATGCACAACCCTTCGGCGGGCGCCAGCCTCGAACTCTTTCCCACACCTTTCACAAACCAGCTTTATGCGCCTCCTAGTCACATCCCCTCCTGAAGTGCCGACGCTGTCTTAATTATACCGCCGATGTTCTTGATGGCTGAGCTGGAGTAGGCTGCACTTCTCCAGGGAATGTCGAAGCCTGGTAAAGCAAGCCCGGAAATAGAATGGCTTAGACTTGCATTCCAGCACTTGTGAGCTTGCCTCACAAACCCTAGTGTCGGAGTCAATTCTGGAGTGCAGACTCACCAAGTTCGTTCGGCGAGTGCTGGCTTTAGCATAGCACATTTGGCTCTAGCAGCCTACAGGTCTTCTCCTAACCCACATAACTAGACCAACTTGTATTCATAGAGGTAACAAAAAGCTCCTTCAAAATCGCCCCTTCCACGTGAATCCTCTCCTAAATTCACATATTTTTCGTCTTCTCATGCCATCTCATAAACCTGTCAATTATCCCTTCTGGAATCGCTCTCGGACAATCTACCGGCAACCCCAATATATTTCTAATCCTCCTCACCAAACCATCTTGCCCAAATGGATATACCTGTACCTCAAATATCATCGCATATCCCCCACGCTTTATGACCTTATGGTTGTAGTCTTTTGGCGAAGCTCTCATTATAAACAGCGGTTTCAACCTTAAACAGTCACACATATCAAGCTTTACCTCGAGTTCCTCCCTAGGTATATAGCCCAATGTATTTTTGACCTCGGTTCCATATGCTACCCCGTCCTTCTCAATTATGAAATCAAGCCTGTGCTCAGTCCAAGTCCATCTCTTGCCACGGTACTCATTTGTGTCTTGGCCCCTAGACAAAAATCCTCTGTTTACCAACGCATTAAAGAACAAAACCTCAGCCTGTCTACCACAAGCTATGGCAATATTGGGGTCAGAGTACTGGCGAATCACCTCTATGCACCTCTTTATTTGACGTTTATAGTATCTATGTTTGTGATGAAAGACAAATTTTACCCTCGTAAATCCAAGCAATGGAACTTCTTCAGCATGTAAGAACCCGGTCGCCACAAGCTCATTAACTGCTTTTCCTGTAATCCAGTGGAAGAATTCCTTTTCAAAGAAGACTTCCAACTGTTGCATATAAAAGACATTTTCGCATCGATCTTCGAAGAACTTCCGTAATCTTGCCTTTGCTTCATCTATCTTAATGTCACGACGGTATTCTCCCAACTGTTCCTCATTCAAAAGATCACTGATATCGTAAAAATCATAATCAGCTATCAGCATTAACGGGGGCTTACTTTTGCCTTTTCCCTGTAGTCGGGGAGGATCTGAAAGTTGACTAAGCTGCAATGTATCAGAAGGGATGGGCATGCTGAATTCTACCCTCTCGCATAGTCAACAAAAGCCTTCAACACAAAGGCTAAACCCACCATAGCAAGGGAGACTTCTTCATTGAACACCTCTATCTGTGAAGCCGATTTCCGATAACACGTTACGGGCAGATCTTCCCTTTACGGCTATATCGGGAAAAAAACCGGGTTTACCTTGGCTAAAGTCTATTGCGCGATTTCAAGCCTGTCAAGGTTCATGAAGCTACTGACAGCTGAAGGCATTACCTGCAAGGAGAAGCGCTACGGTCGGCATCGAGGGTGGAACCTCCCCCTCAAAGCCTGGGCTGAGGGCAGCAAGCAGCCGCTCGATTTCCTCCTCACTTAGTGGCCTGATTACCTTCTTAGGCTCTTTGGGAGGCTTGATGCGAAGAACCGGGTTTTCGGGCAGCACTCCTTCACTTACTGCCCAGTTAAAGAGGGCACGGAGGCAGGCATAATACCTTTTGATGGTGGCGGAGCTTAGAGGCTTATTTGCTGCCGGGTTGTTCGAGTCCCACCTGTGAGTAGTGCTTCGTAGCCAGGCCAAGAATTCCCGGATGTGCTCGGTGGTGATTTTGCGGGCATCCTTGGGTAAGTCATACCTGTCCACATACCAAAGGAAGTTGCCGAGCTTTTCTCTGTAGAAGCCAATAGTGGCTGGACTTCTGCCCTCTACCGTGCAACTAAGGATGAAGCCCTGGACTAGAGTCCGAAGGTCAAGCCTGGTGTTTGAGCTGCTTTGATGTCTTAGCCGAGTCCGAGACCTGCCCCACCTACCAGCACGCCCGGTGGGATTCGAACCCACAACCCTCGGATCCGAAGTCCGATGCTCTCTCCGTTGAGCTACGGGCGCATCTTAAGGTGAGCGGAGGGATTCGAACCCTCGATCTCCAGGGCCACAACCTGGCGCCTTAACCCCTAGGCCACGCCCACCGCGAAGCACTATAATTCTACTTGCCCGCTAAGAAGGCGTCAAGCCGCAAAATGGCCCGTCGCTTTTCCCCTCCACTAACACGGCACCTGAGCACCGCTTTCCTCAAGAGCTGAATGCTCTGATCATAGGTCTCGCGATCTATTGGATATGGGCGCCCATCTTTACCCCCGTGAGCAAAGCTGTAACGGGCCGGGTCTCGGAAGCTCGGCGGCGCCCCATAGATGAGCTCGGCCAGTAGCGCCAGGGCTCGGATGGTCTTCGGCCCCACCTTCGGCAGTCCCAGCAGCTCTTCAAAGTTGCGAGGACTTTGCTCATAAGTTGAGAGGAAAATCTTCGACAGCTTCTCCGGATGGATATCGCTGGGGGAGAGCCAGTGGCGGCGCGGCAGATCCAGAGTAGTGAGCTTCTTGAGCTCGCTTATGGTCTTCTCGGGCTTCTGTTCCGCCGCGATCTGGGCGATCACCTCCCTTGCCGGAGTGCTCTCCTGGGCTACCAGGTTTAGCACCTCCCCCCGCTGGTCGGAGCAAATGGCCGCATGGGGCTCGCAGACGAAGTCTCTCACCCCCTCCCCCAACCAATGATAGCGGCGGGCATAGCGGGTGTCCTCATTCATCCCCTGCTGTACCACTGCCCAGGCACCGCTGGAGGTGAAGATGAAGGTGTGGTGATAAAGCTGATAGCCATCCTGCAGGGCAGAGGTATCCACCTTGGCCACCATCCGGCTGGCATAGGCCAGGGGCTCAGGATTCAGGCCAATCAAATCACCCCACCTACTTATCTCGAGCGGCGTTCCCCGAGAGGTGCGCCCCTTCCCCCCGGCCACGAAGAGGCCTAGGCTTTTCTCCAGCCCTTTTATCCCCTCCTTCAAGGCGGCACAAAGAGTGGTGGTGAGGCCGCTGGAATGCCAGTCATACCCCAGGGCACAGCCGAAGGCCTGAAACCAATAAGGGTCAGACATCCGCCGCAGGAGTTCCTCCGGCCCGAACTCCTCTACTATCACCAGACAGACCTCTCGAGCCAGCAAGGTCATGCGCTCAAAGAGCCAGCGAGGAACTTTGCCGTAATGCAGCGGCAGGTTGGCTATGCCAGTGCGGCGGAAACCCATGCCTCCCCTCAACCCTCCCGATGTGGGTGAAACCTTTTGCGTGGTGCTCGACGATTGCCCGGCAGCAGAGCCCTTTTCTTCCCCATCCGAGGGCCTGCCCCGGACAAGGCCTGGCCATACTTAGTTAGCCCCTTGGCCAAATCGTCGCCCAGGTAGAGCTTGACATGGGGCCAGGGGATCTCAATGCCCTCTTCATCAAAGATTCGTTTGATCCTTCTTCGATACTCTCCCATAACATCCCACTGCTTGATAGGCTGGGTCTCACCCACCATCTTTATATTTATCCCCGAGTCCCCGAACTCGTCCACTCGAAGAAGCCAGGGTGTCTTGGAGATCATGAAGGGGCCCCACTTCGGATCCTGGGCCATCTCCTCCCAGGTCTTGCGCATGATGGCCATGACCCGGTCAAGGTCTTCCTTATAGGCCACGCTTATGTTGAGATGAGCTCGGGACCACTCCTGAGTAAGGTTGCTCACTATCCGGATCTCCCCATTGGGGATCACATGGCGGGCCCCATCGAGGTCTCGCAGGATGGTGCGCCTGATGTTCAGCTCCTCCACTCCCCCGGCGATATCCCCCACCCGTATCACATCGCCCTTGCCATAATGATTTTCCATAATGATGAAGAAGCCGCTCAGCACGTCACGAATTAAGGACTGGGCCCCGAAGCCGATGGCAATGCCCACCACCCCGGCACCGGCCAGCAGCGGGCCGATGTCCACTCCGATCTCGGAGAGGATCATAAAGCCTACTATCACCCAGATAACCACTAGGGCCAGCCCGGTGAGGAAATGCTTCAGGGTCTCCAGCCGCTTCTTGAGCTCTACCTCAGACTCCTCACGCCACCTTCCTCTGGCGGAGATGGCTCGCTCCACCGCCGCCGGGATCAGGCGTTTCAAGCCATAGTGGGCGGCCAGACCCAAGAGAAAGAGGACAGCGATCCGGATCCCATGAGAACCAAGCCAGGCACCGATGCTGGCGGCCAAGTTCCTCAGGCCCTGGGTAACTGCGGAGATATCCACTCCTACTCGAGGTAATACCCCCAGCACCACTGCCGCCACGATCGCCAAGGTCCCCAGCCAAAGGATTCCCCGAGCGATGACATGTGAGGCTCGCTCCCAGTTTTCCCCCTCCGGGGTGATGCGCCTTACGAGCGAGTTAACTCCCCGGAAAGTCCAGCGCCGGAGGGCCCAGTAGGCCAGCGCGGCTATTGCCAGGGTGACCAGCACCCAGATGCCCTGGCCAAGAAACCAATCCCAGCTAAAGATGTTCACTTCTCCTACCGCTTATTATGTTAAATTATTGTCCGGAATTGTTCAATTTACCAATTATAGCCGTCCACCAGCTTACTGTTCAACTATCCATCCGGCGATGTCCTCGATGACCTTCTGGGCCACATGACCTGGCCGAGCATATTCTGCGGGGGTGCTTTTCCCCACGCCGGAGATGAAGAGGTGATTGAGGTCCGGGTAGAACTTAAAGCACACCCCCTCCTGT
>CBFDTP010000090.1:0-5693 GCA_965612975.1 uncultured Dehalococcoidia bacterium
TTTCAAGCAGAAGACGGCATACGAGATCATGCCTAGTCTCGTGGGCTCGGAGATGTGTATAAGAGACAGCAAGTATCTCTCTTCGGCCAACAAACTCATCGTCTGTAGTTGCGGGTTCTAGGGTATAGGGTTGTTCCTTAGACAACTTTTGCCAATCTATGTCACTGCGTTGACTTTTAAGCTCAAACGTTGATTCGACATCTCTTGGAGTTCCGTCGAAGTTAATCCAGCTCACTTTAACTACAGCGCTTGCACTTCTACCAGGTTTCTCGACCTTGTAGGGGAGTCTCACCTCAACCGACGATCTCGGTTCTATTTGGCCCAGGTATTGCCTTGATTTGTGGCTTGAAATCGTAGCCTCCGCTTCAATTTCGACGTCAAAGGCATACCCGGGACCGTCATTCTTCACTACAAAGTCCAGGTGAATATCCGTGCCAGCGGCGTAAAAAGGATATTTCTTTTCTAACTTACCAACGCTCAATTCCGCTGGGCTACTCAAAGGAGTTGCTTTAAAATGGGCATCCAGTAATTCCATTAGCTTCTTCGCCACACCGCCCAAATACTTACTGCTATACTTAGTACCGTAGTCGTCTGCTTCTGAATGATAAACCTGAAGGACTTCTTTTGCCCTTGTGTAACTTCCCCATAGGGCTTTTGCATCTTTCTCGCTAAGGTATTCCTCCACCTTCTTAAATATCTCGGCCATGCGAGTTCCTAGAAGATTCCTTGGAAGGAAGGGGAAAAGAATTGCCCGAGAAAGGTTGTTATTTAGACAACGCATAAATTCCTCGCGGAAATTACCCAGGAGCTGGAGATTACCGAATGATGAAATAGCATCGTCTAGTTGCCTCTCAACTTCTGAAACGAGTCCGCTTATCTTACTCGCTTTCTCATATGTCTGATGCTTCTTATCTATATGGAGATATTTATAGATGTCGTCTGAGAATGCCTCGTCAAAGAGTCTGAAGACCTTAACCCTAAACTCACGGTCTGTAAGTAGATTGTGGTCGATATCAAGCAAGCGGAGGAGGCAAACGGCGATGAGCCTCTTCTTGCTTCTCCCTAGGCTGCCGTCAAAAAGTGCCTCCATAGGATTGCCTGTCTGTAGCTCGTCATCAACTTGGGCAGCCTTTAGCACTGCCCGAAAAAAAATCTCTAAGGATAGGCTCTCTGTCACTCCCCTCTGTTGATAACCGATTAAGCAACTCATCAACTTTCCCTAGTGCACTCCATTCCTTCATGACTCCCCCACTAATGCATATTTGTCAACTTAGGCATCTAATGTTCAGACATGAGTTCGGACAAAAACCTAGCTTGGTGTTCTTTAACAGTATTAGGATGTAATACTGTTTATCGCGAAAGGGATTTCAATTGATCCTTGCCCAAGGATATGCCATATAACTGTAGAACAAATGAAGATATCTCTGCCCAGCTTTTGCCACTGTCCTTTTGCTGTCTTATAAAAGCGATAAGATCTTGAATAGTGGTTGACCTCCTTCTATTCAATCAATCAGTAAGTGCCTCTCTCAAAATCTCCGAAACTCCCCTTCCCTCCTCTTTGGCTACCTTCTTTAACTTTAGATATACTTCATAGCAAGCCAGTCCGAACTCATGTCCTAAGCTCAGCTACTCGGCTTGACAAGGGTGAGGAAACCTGCTATTGATATATCAGCAATGACAAAGCCGAGCCGGAAGGTTTTCATTTGCCTCTGGTGGCCCCTTCAGGGGGCGGGAGGCCTTGGGGTTTAGTTGGCTAAAAAGGCCCGGGAATCCGCTCCCCCCTTTAGGTTAAAGCCTAAAGGGGTTTTGTTTTGAGTTAGGAGGAATTCGCTAATGGGCCGGCAAAGGAGGATAAGCTACTCACATCGAGAATGGCCGCCCCCGGAGGGGGCGGGACTTTACGTTTTAGATGGAATTAAGCACCGAACCATAAAACATCTGAAGGAGGAAGAATGGAGAGAACACAATATTTTCTAGACCAAAAGGATCTGCCCACCCATTGGTACAATGTGCTGCCCGACTTGCCCGAGCCGCTGCCCCCCGTTTTGCATCCGGCCACCGGCAAGCCGGTCACGCCCGATGATCTGGCTCCTCTTTTCCCCATGGCCTTGATCCAGCAGGAGTTTAGTTCGGAACGCTGGATCGAGATACCGGAAGAAGTACAGGCCATTTACCGCACTTGGCGGCCGACCGTATTGCATCGGGCGTATCGCCTGGAGAAGGCTCTGGACACCCCGGCGAAGATCTTCTTCAAGTATGAGGGAACAAGTCAGGCTGGCAGCCATAAGCCCAACACGGCGGTGGCGCAGGCCTACTACAACAAAAAGGAGGGGGTGAGACGTCTGGTCACCGAGACCGGTGCCGGGCAGTGGGGCAGCGCTCTGAGCATGGGCTGCATGTTCTTCGGCCTGGAGTGCAAGGTTTACATGGTCAAGGTGAGCTACTATCAGAAGCCCTATCGCCGCATCCTCATGGAGACCTGGGGAGCTAAGTGTGTCCCCAGTCCAAGCCCGGACACCGAAGTGGGACGCCGTATCCTGGCGGAAGACCCTGATTGTCCGGGCAGCCTGGGGATCGCCATCAGCGAGGCGGTGGAGGATGCCGCTACCCATGAGGATACCAAGTACTCTTTGGGCAGCGTGCTCAACCATGTCCTGCTGCACCAGACCATCATCGGGGAGGAGACCCGGAAGCAGATGGAAATGGCCGATGCCTACCCGGATATCATCGTGGGCAACATCGGCGGCGGCTCTAACTTCGCCGGACAATTCCTCCCCTGGCTCAGGGATAAGCTCAGCGGGAAAAGCCCTAACCTCCGAATAATCTGCTGCGAGCCTGAGGCCTGCCCCACCCTGACCCGGGGGCTTTATGCCTATGACTATGGTGACGAGGCTGGCCTTACCCCGCTGCTCAAGATGTACACCCTGGGGCATAAGTTCATTCCGCCACCGGTTCACGCTGGCGGGCTGAGGTATCATGGAATGGCGCCCATAATCTGCCATCTGTACCGGTTGGGCCTGGTTGAGGCCCGGGCAGTGCCTCAGGTGGCCACCTTTGAGGCCGGGGTGAAATTTGCCCGCACGGAGGGGATCATCAGCGCTCCGGAAACCTGCCATAACATAAAGGTGGCCATTGATGAGGCCCTGCGCTGCCGGGAGGCCGGTGAGGCCAAGACCATCCTCATAGCTCATAGCGGACATGGACACTTTGACCTGGCGGCCTACGAAGCTTACCTCTCGAACAGGTTGGAGGACTATGCCTACCCGGAGGAAAAGGTGAAGGAGGCATTGGCTTCGCTGCCTAAGGTGCCCGGAACATAAGCTGGCCTTCTCCAGGGCAGAATTTATTGCGGGGTGGATGAAGTCCACCCCGCAATGTGTTATCCTGATTGCTGCTGACGGAGACCGATGGTCAGGTTAACGGCTGACCCCATTCCACTTGTGGAGGTCGTCAACGCCTTGAGGAGTCCGGAATCCGGGGCAGTGGTGGCCTATCTGGGGACGGTGCGCGCTTCAGTTGAGGGCCGGCCAGTTGAGCAGTTGAAGTTTGAGGTAGCCGATTCTGTCCTGCAAAAAGGGCTGGAGGAGATCGAGGCTGAAGCGCGACGCCAGTTTGAATTGCGGGAGATCTTTCTGGTGCATCGAACCGGTACCCTGAGGGTTGGGGAGGACATCCTGCTGGTGGCCATCAGTGCGGCTCACCGGGGTCCGGCGTTCGACGCCTGTCAGTATATCATCGAGAGGATCAAAGAACTTCACTCCGGGTGGAAGAGGGAGGAGTAGCGCAAAACCTGGGGTTACATCTCCGCCAGGCGCCGATAAAGTTGCCAGGTTCTTTCAGCAGCTCTCTGCCAGGTGAACCTCTTTGATCTTTCAAGACCCTTTTCGATGAGCTTCTTCCGCAGTTCCTCATCGCTGATGATTCGCTTTATCGTCTCGGCCATCTCCTCCACATTGCGGGGGTCAAAGAGCAGCCCGGCATCGCCAACCACCTCGGGAATGGAGGTCGTCCGAGAGGCAGCCACCGGGCAACCACAGGCCATGGCCTCAAGAGGTGGGAAGCCAAAGCCCTCATAGAGCGAGGGGTAAACCATGCAAAGGGCCCCCGAGTAATATTCAGCGAGCTTATCGTCCCTGAGGTGGCCTACAAAGGTGACCTCCCCCTCAAGTCCCAACTCCTTTACCTTGGCCAGGGTGGCCTGGCGGAACCTCGGGTCTCGACCTGCCTCCCCTACCTTTACCAGCTTGAGCTCCGGAAATTCTCTCTTTAGCTTGGCAAAGGCCTCGAGCAGCCTCCCCAGGTTTTTCCTCGGCCTCTCGGAGCCAGCATAGATGAGGTAAGGAGGGCTTAGAGGCCTCTTCTCTCGGGGATAGAAGACCCGGTGGTTGATCCCATTGTAAACCACAGCCACCTTATCTGGGGGAACCTTGAGGAGCTCGATGAGATCCCTCTTGGTAAATTGGGAAACGGCGATGATAAGGCTGGCTCCTTTAATGCCTCTCTTATCCAGCCACAGCCCTATCCTTTCCGACAGGGTTTCTTTTGCCAGACGAAATCGGAACCGAGCCACGTCATGCACCGTTATGACAAATGGCGTTTGTAAAAAGAGGGCAAATCTTCCGAAGTGCTGGTTGGGCAGGTGGAGCAGTCCCTTCACCGTCCGCAGCGCCTGGAGCAGGGTCCAGTTCTCTCGGAACTTGAGGTAACGGCGAGTTCGGAGTTGCCTCACCGGAAGCAGTCGGGCTAACTCCTGACAGTACCGGTCAAGCCCTCCCTTCTCCTGAGTGACGACAAGCCAGATGTTTTGCATCCTCCTAAGCCATTATACCATAAATTCCCAAAAACCCCCGGCGACTTTTGCGCCTGTAGGTGAAACGTGCTAAGATGAGGGAGGCATGCTGAAGCTGGTGGAGAGAATGCTGGCAGGTGAGCTGCCGGCCTTGGCTCGTCTCATCACCCTGGTGGAAAGAGAAGCCCCCCAGACCCCCGAGGTAATGAAGGAGATTCACCCTTACTTGGGGAAGGCCCATGTGGTAGGAGTAACTGGCCCCCCAGGGGGAGGGAAGAGCACCCTGGTGGACCGTTTGACCCAGGTGGCCCGGGGGCAGGGACTTTCGGTGGGGATAATCGCCGTTGACCCCACCAGCCCCTTCAGTGGGGGGGCGGTGCTGGGAGACCGAATTCGAATGCAGCGGCATTACCTGGACCCCGGGGTCTTTATCCGGAGCATGGCCACCCGGGGTAGCCGGGGTGGACTTCCCCGGGGGGTGCGAGGCGTGATCAAGCTTCTGGACGCCTTCGGGAAGGATTTAATCCTGGTGGAGACCGTCGGCGTGGGCCAAACCGAGCTGGACATTGTGGAGACCGCCGACACGGTGGTCGTTGTCTTAGTTCCCGAAGCGGGGGATGCCGTTCAGACCTTGAAGGCCGGACTGATGGAGATCGCCAGCATCTTCGTGGTGAACAAGGCTGATCTTCCGGGTGCGGATAGGTTGGCCCTGGAGATCGAGTCCATGCTGAGGTTGAGCCCGGCCAATTTCGAGTGGAGACCCCCTGTCGTGGTCACCCAGGCGCTTAACGACATAGGCGTTGAGGAGGTCTATCGGGCGGTGGAGGAGCATCGCCAGCATCTCCAAGCAAGCGGGGAACTGGAACGCCGAAGGCTACAGCAGCGCAGAGAGGAGCTCTGGCAG
>CBFDTP010000091.1:0-5661 GCA_965612975.1 uncultured Dehalococcoidia bacterium
CCACCGAGATCTACACCTAAGCCTTCGTCGGCAGCGTCAGATGTGTATAAGAGACAGTCGGTGTTCTCCCGCACGACCACCAAGTCAACGTTCCCGAAGCGAGAAGGCACCCCCGGAAAGCTCCGGCAGGGGCGGAGACAAGCATAAAGGTCGAGTTCTTGACGTAAGGCCACATTAACGCTGCGGAATCCGGTGCCGACTGGCGTGGTGACCGGCCCCTTCAGGGCCACGCGGTTGCGGCGGATGGACTGAAGCACTGGCTCAGGGAGGGGAGTACCCCACCGCTCCAAGGCCTCGGCGCCGACCTGCTGCACCTCCCACTCGAATTCCACCCCGGTGGCCTCTAAAACCTTTCGGGTGGCCCAGGTTACTTCCGGGCCCACCCCATCTCCAGGAATTAAGGTAACCGAGTATGCCATTTTATAGTACCCCAAGTTTATTTACGGGGTCCCCAAAAATTCGAAGAATTTTTGGGGTGAATTCTCTACCTCAAACCGGCGGTATTTCTTGATGTAGGGCACCAACCCCCCACATTCCAAGATTTTGAGCATCACCGGTGGCAGAGGACTGAAGGAAAGCTCAAGCCCCCGGGTGAGGTCTCTGACCCTCCCCCCGCCAAGGTCGACTTCCAGCTCATCCCCGTCAGCTATCTCCCGGGTGTCCAGGATGAGCACCGGCAGGCCGATGTTCACCGCATTGCGGTAGAAGATGCGGGCCACCGACTCGGCCAATACAGCACCTACGCCCGAGAGCTTCAGCACCAGGGCAGCGTGCTCCCGCGAGGAGCCCAGCCCAAAGTTTTTCCCGGCGACCAGGAAGTCGCCCGGACGGATCCGGGAGGTAAATGCCGGGTCAATGCCCTCCATGGCATGCTTCGCCAGCTCAGGAAGGTTGCTCCGAAGGTGAAAATACCTCCCCGGGATGATATGATCGGTGGAAATACCATCTCCAAACTTAAGTGCCCGACCTTTCACCGAAGTACCTCCCTCGGGTCGATCAGCTCCCCGGTCAGAGCAGTGGCGGCGGCGGTGGCCGGGCTGCCCAGGTAAATCAGGGCCTCGGCGTTGCCCATCCTGCCTTTGAAGTTTCGATTGGCGGTGGAGAGACAGACCTCGCCGTCTCCGAGAACCCCCTGATGCACCCCCACACAGGCCGCACACCCCGGTGGCAGAACGACGGCCCCGGCCTCCACCAGGGTCTGGACATATCCCCGTCGGAGGGCTTGCTGAAGAACCCGGCGCGAGGCCGGTGCAACCAGCAGCCGAGTTCGGGGATGTTTCTTCCTACCTCGCAATATCCCCGCCGCCACCTCAAGGTCCTCCAGACGGCCGTTGGTACAGGTCCCTAAAAACACCTGATCTACCTTCACCCCCCTTATCCTGCTTACGGGAACCACCTGATCTACCTGATGGGGCTGGGAAACCACCGGCTCAAGGGATGAGAGATCCACCTCCAGGGTTCTCTCATAGGTGGCATCCGCATCGGGCAGGAGTTCTTGGTAGAGCTCTCCTCGTCCGTGCTGGTTCAGGAAATCCCGCGTAATCTCATCCGCGGGAAAGAGGCCCACCTTGGCCCCGGCCTCCACCGCCATATTGGCCATGGTGAGGCGCTCTGAAAGGGAAAGTTGGCTCAAAGCCTCGCCCCCGAATTCCAGCGCCTTGTAAGTCGCCCCATCCGCCCCAACTCTTCCGATGAGGTTCAAAATCAAATCCTTGGCATAAACTCCTTTAGGGAAGCGGCCCTCAAGCCAAATCTTGTAGCTCTCCGGCACCCGCAGCCAGGTGCTGCCGGTATAAATGGCCACCGCCACATCGGTGGAGCCGGCTCCGGTGGCAAAGGCTCCCAATGCCCCGGCAGTCACCGTGTGCGAATCAGCTCCTACGATGACCTGCCAGGGGCTGGCGTAATATTCGGCGATGAGCTGGTGGCAGATCCCCTCCCCCACATCGAAGACCTGTGCCCCGAGCTTTGAGGCAAACTCCCGGAGCAGAAGGTGGTCGTTGGAGAGCTCTCGGCGAGGGCTGGGGGCTGCGTGGTCGAGGAAGAAGGCCACCTTTGTCCCTGGATTAGCCCAGCCCTCCAGGCCAAGCTCCTCCAGTTGTCTTGCGGCCAGGGGTCCAGTGCCATCCTGTACAAAGGCCACATCCACCGCGGAGACGACCACCTCTCCGGCATGGACTTCCCGACCGACCTTCCGACTGAGGATCTTCTCCGCTAGCGTTTGCCCCACTTTCCTATGGCAAAGTCCTCGCAGTGCTGAAGCAAACCTCGCTACTCCTTCTCCACCAGCTTGCCCGCCTTGGCCTTGGCGATGAGCTCATCCTCACGCTTTACGTCCTCGAGGGTCTTGGCCGGCTCGAGGTTTGAAGGGGCCGGACCCTGGCCGTACTTCCACCTGAGGAACTCGAGTCCGGTGGTGGGGAAGAGGGCATAGATGAGAACATCCCTCAAATCTTTAGCGAGGCCAGAGGTCTTCTCCTTGGCCTTCTCCAGCTCCGGCTCAAGCACGTCCCCCGACCGGCGGTCAACGGGCTCCTTGCCCTTGAGTATCAGCTTCTGAACCTCGGGGTTTACCGGGGCCGGTGGCCGGCCATAAAGTCCCCGCATGTAGTTTATGGCCTCCTTGGAAAATATTCGATACCGCCCCGCCAGGACGTTCTGCACCGCCTGGACGCCAACGATCTGGCTGGTGGGCGTCACCAGCGGCGGGTAACCAAAGTCGGCCCTCACCCTGGCCGTCTCCGCCTGAACCTCGGCAAGCTTGTCCAGGGCGCCCATCTGCCTGAGCTGAGCCACCAGGTTGGTGGTCATGCCACCGGGGATCTGGTGAACCAATACCTCGGCATCTATAACCGACATCCGCGTGGTGTCCAGGAAGTCCCGATATTTAGGAGCGATCTCCTCCAGCATCCGACTACATTTGACCAACTGTTCTATATCCAGCCCGGTGTCGCGATCGGTTCCGTACAGGGCCACCACCAGGGGCTCGATCGCTGGCTGTGAAGAGCGCAGCGCAAAGGGGGAGAGGGCGGTGTCAATGATGTCCACGCCAGCCTCAATGGCCTTGAGCAGGGACATCGAGCCCTGCCCACTGGTGTAATGGGTGTGAAGCTCAACCGGAACCTTCAGTTCCTCCTTCAGCGCCTTGATGAGGTCATAGGCATCATAGGGCGAAATCAAGCCCGCCTGATCCTTAATGCAGATGGAATCAGCTCCCAGCTCGTTTTGGAAGAAGAGGGCCTTCTTAAGATAGTATTCCAAGTTATAAACCGGCCCGCCCATCCTCGGCTGGGTCAGGGAGTAACAGATGGCCGCCTGGTAATGCTTGCCGCATCGCTTGATGGCCTGGGCCGCTCGCTCATGGTTGCGCTCATCGTTCACCGCATCGAAGACGCG
Source organism: uncultured Dehalococcoidia bacterium (assembly GCA_965612975.1). Taxonomy (GTDB): domain Bacteria; phylum Chloroflexota; class Dehalococcoidia; order SZUA-161; family SpSt-899; genus CAZYDA01. Next base: position 3,397 of record CBFDTP010000091.1, read on the forward strand.
AAAGATGTCTATCCCCACATCGGCCGCCTGCTCTACGAAGGCATCCACTAGGTCATCGGGATGGTTCCGGTAGGCCACCAGGTTCTGTCCCCGCAGAAGCATCTGGAGCGGGGTATCAGGCATAAGCTTCTTGAGAAGCCTTGGTCTCTCCCAGGGGTCCTCGCCCAGGAACCGGTGAGCCACGTCAAAGGTAGCACCCCCCCAGACCTCCATGGAATAGAAGCCACATTTGTTCATCTCCGGGGCGAGCTTTACCATATCCTCGGTACGCATTCGGGTAGCTATGGTGGACTGGTGCCCATCCCTAAAAGTGGTGTCGCAGACTTTCACCGGGTTCTTTGCCCGGGGCCGGTTCTTTACCTTCTCCGGCGTATCGAGTTCACTTGCTGGGACAGGTCCCTCGCCGATTCCCCGGCAATTACTTGTCGGGCTCATAAATCCTCCTCACTTTTTGATAAAACGGCCACCAGCTTTGGCCGATGGCTTCCGCTACAGAGGGATGTTGCCATGCTTCCTCTGTGGTCTCTCCTCTCGCTTCCGCCCGCAAAGGACTTCCAGGGCACTGGTAAGCCTTTGCCGGGTCTCCCGGGGCAGGATCACAGCATCAACATACCCTCGAGAGGCAGCTACATAGGGATTATAGAGCAGCTCACGGTATTCCTTGAGCTTCTGTTCCCTGACGGCTGCTCCGTCCTGGGCCTTCTCGATTTCCCGGCGGTAAAGCAAGGAAACGGCCGCCTCAGCCCCCATGACGGCGATCTCAGCGGTGGGCCAGGCCAGGACCAGATCCGCCCCCAGATCCCGGCTGCACATGGCCAGATAGGCACCGCCATAGGCCTTGCGGATGATCAGAGTGATCTTGGGAACCGTGGCCTCAGAGTAGCACCAGAGCAACTTAGCTCCATGCCGGATTATCCCCGCCCATTCCTGATCGGCTCCGGGCAAGTACCCCGGGACGTCCACCAGGGTGATGAGAGGGATGTTAAAGGCATCACAAAACCGGATAAAACGAGCTGCCTTGTCCGAGGCGTTGACATCCAAGCAGCCCGCCAGGTGCATTGGCTGGTTGGCCACAATCCCCACAGTTCGACCGGCAAGCCGGGCAAAGCAGACGATCAGGTTCGGGGCAAAGTACTGGTGAGGTTCCAGAATAACCCCATTATCCACCAGAGAGCAAATGACCTTCCGCATGTCGTAGACCTGGCGGGAGTTGTCCGGGATGATGTCATCCAGTTCTGGGCAGAGGCGTCGGGGATTGTCCTCGGTCTCCACCCGCGGGGGTTCCTCCCGCCAATTCGAGGGCAGGTAGCTAAGCAAGGCCTTGATCTGCTCGATGGCCTGCTCATCGCTCTCGCAGACGAAGTGGGCCACCCCGCTTTTGGCCGCCTGAGTTCTGGCTCCACCCAGCTCCTCAAAGTCGATCTCCTCCCCGGTGACCTCCTTGATGACCGCCGGTCCGGTGATGAACATATAGCTGGTCCGGTCAACCATGAAAATCCAGTCGGTCATCGCTGGCGAGTAGACCGCTCCGCCGGCCGTAGGCCCCATTATGGCCGAAATTTGAGGAATCACTCCGGAGGCGATTGAATTGCGGTAAAATATCTGCCCATATCCCGAAAGCGCATCTACCCCCTCTTGGATGCGGGCTCCGCCGGAGTCGTTGAGGCCAATCATCGGGATGCCCAGCCTGAGCGCCAGGTCCACGACCTTGCAGATCTTCTTGGCATGCATTTCCCCCAGGCTGCCGCCCAGAGAGGTGAAGTCCTGGGCAAAGGCACACACCGGGCGTCCGTTCACCTTCCCGTAACCGGTAACCACTCCCTCCCCGGCGATGAAGGTCTGCTGCAGGCCGAAATTGGTGCAGCGGTGGCGCACAAACATGTCCAACTCCTCAAAGGTGCCCTCATCGAAGAGAAGCCCCAGCCTCTCCCGGGCGGTCAGCTTTCCAGATTCATGCTGCCGCCTTACCCGCTCCGGACCTCCCAGGGCCAGCTCCCTGGCCCGGCGCTCTTCAAGTTCCTGGAACCTCTCCCTTAACTCACTCATCCCCTCACTTAACACGAATTATTCTAAAGTAAAGCGGGAAAGATGTAAAGCTTTCACCATCCTTGAACCGGCATTGACCGTGGGTTATCATCTTCACAGGAGGTCAAGCCATGGAGGTAACCATCGGAAAGACGAGGCTGAGGCTAGTTCAGGGGGCTGTCTCTTATACACATCTGACGCTGCCGACGAAGGCTTAGGTGTAGATCTCGGTGGTCGCCG
>CBFDTP010000092.1:0-5650 GCA_965612975.1 uncultured Dehalococcoidia bacterium
CGGAGATGTGTATAAGAGACAGGATAAGGAGATATGTCCCCCAATATAGCGGAATAACCTATGATAGACTTCGTAAAGCCGGTGGAATTCAGTGGCCCTGTCCGGAGGAAGGACATCCTGGAACCGACACCATGTTTGCCGAGAAATTCGGCACTCCGGACGGATTGGGCCATTTCCAGGTGGTGGAATATAAAGCGCCACCGGAGTTGCCTGATGAGGAATATCCCTATATTTTCACCAACGGAAGACTTATTTTCCATTTCCACTCCGGAACGATGACGAGGAGGACCAAGAGATTAAACGATGAGTTAGCAAAAGCCTTTGTGGAGATAAATCGAGAGGATGCGGAAGAAAAAGGGATAAGGGAAGGGGATGAGATAACACTAAAATCGAGGAGGGGGGAGATAAAGGCGCTTGCTAAGCCGACGGATAACATAAGGAGAGGCCTTATATTTATGCCCTGGCATTTCCCCGAGTCAGGCCCTAACTTTTTAACCGGCCCCTCCGCCGGCCCACCGTCTAAGATGCCGGAATTCAAACTTTGTGCAGTTAAGATGGAGAAAAGTTAGCGATCGGTCGCAACCCAGGGATGAAAATTGCTGGATTATTTTCAGGGGGAATTAAAAGCAAGGGGGAAGAAGTGAAAGGTGATGTGTATCTTGCTCGCTCTACAGATGAAAGGATCCTGAAGAGGGCGGAATATGGGGGTGTAGTTACCTCGCTCCTCAAATTCGCTTTAGAAAGTAAAATGGTAGATGCTGTGTTAGCTGTTAAAGCAAGGGATGGAAATAGGTTTGATGGGATTCCCGTTTTAATCACAGACCTGGAAGAGGTAATAAATACGGCAGGAGCCTTACATTGTAGTTCGCCGAATATTGCTCGCTGCCTTAAGGAATACTTAGATGGCGCCTTTAACATGAAAATAGCTGTGGTTTGTAAACCTTGCGATGCCAGGGGGATAATCGAGCTTGCCAAGAGGAATCAAATAAATCTGGATAACCTGCTCCTCATCGGCCTCAACTGTACTGGTACCCTTCCCCCGGCAGGTGCCAAGGAGATGTTTCGGGAGGAGTTCGGGATTGATCCTGTCGAGGTGGTGAGGGAGGACATTGAGGAGGGGAAGCTCACCATCTGGCTGAGGGATGGGACGCAGAAGGCAAAAGACCTCGATGAGCTAGAGCGGAGGGGTTATGGGCGTCGGGAGAACTGTCGTCGGTGTGAGTTCAACATTCCCCGGATGGCGGATCTGGCCTGTGGAAAATGGGGGACCGAGGGGAAGAAAGTGACCTTCATCGAGGTCTGTTCTGATAGGGGCTCTGAGTTTTTGGAGAAGGCCATTCAGGCGGGCTATCTTGAGGTGGAGAAGCCGAGCAAGGCGGCGGTGGAGGAGAGGGAGCGGAAGGATAGGGAAGCGTTCGAGCAGGCCCTGGGTTGGCAGGAGAGGGATCGGAAGGAACTTGAGGAGAGGAGCACGGAGGAGAAGTTCAGCTATTGGAGGAGCCAGTTCGATCAATGCATCAAATGCTATGGCTGTCGGGATGCCTGCCCGATCTGTTATTGCAAGGATTGTGAACTCGAGGCTGACAGGGGCATAGTCGCCGCTGGCAGGATACCACCGAGCATTGTCTTTCCCATGATCCGCATCATTCATGTGGTTGACTCTTGCGTAGATTGCGGTCAATGCCAGGATGCTTGCCCGGTGGAAATTCCCCTGTCCAGGCTGATTTACTTGCTCAGCCGTGAAATTGGCACCATGTTTAAGTATGAGCCGGGAACGGAGGTGACCAGCTTGCCTCCCCTGAGGTCCGTCCCGGATAAGGAGCCGGTGCAAGTCTGAGCACCCGACCTCTCACTCCTGTTTCTTCAGGATGGCCGCTCCGATGTCCACCCCGAGAAACCGGGCGGCAACTGGGCACTTTGCCCGCAGGAGGAAGAAGATGTTCTTTTTCTCCTCGCTAAGGGCCTCGAAGTTTCCCTGACCTTTGGAAATCACCAGCTCAGCACTTCGGTAGAGCTTTAACACCTCTGGTGGACATTCCGAGGGGAGAAAAGCTGGGGCATCTGACCCGGTGGTGACGATCTGGGCCAGCTTATTCAGGCCTACAAGTTGAGCATCCTCCCGTGTGGCATCGTTGATGATGGGCTTTTCCCGAACCATGAAGTAAATCTCAGCCTCGCTGATTTGGAGGATCTGCTCGATGAGGACACGGTCGAAGACCACCTCTCCAGCATTGTCCGCCAAGTATAGGATGAGCTTGGCTCTCTCAGCGGAAGTTCGGAAGTCCGCGTAGTCGTTGATGACAAGATCAAGGCCCAGGGCTGTTTCAAGAAGGGTTTCCGGATGGGGGTACTGTGATTGGGAGCCTAGATCGAGGATGTTTCCGGCAATGGCGAACTTGCAGGCTGCTAGTAAGGGGTCCTGAGCCTCGGCCACGGCCCTTTTAATTTGCGGGTAAAGCTTCATGGCTATCCGATTCGCCTCCTGCTTTTCCTTGAGATAAGGGTCATGGTTGCCGGTGATTTGAGCTACTAGCCGATAGACTCTTTGGCTGAGTTCTGGAGGTGAGCTGCTAAGCGGTAGTTCCGGTAGAATTTGGGCCACCGAGTAAACCACTTGGCGCTGGGTGCTCCCATCCGCACCGGCAGCCCGGGCAGTTTGCAAAGCCCGCCGGAGCATGCAGGGGAGGCAGTCAAGCTCAGCTTTCACTTCCCTCCGAGGGATTCCAGGATCAGGGTGGTGAAGTAAGTCAACTTCTTCCCGAGTTCCTTCTTGCGGGAGGTGTAGCTCAGGTTGAAGATGCAGAAGGGGCAAGCGCTGACCACTTCCTCAGCCGGGATTTGGCTCAGCAGGTTGGAGGCAAGCTTCATCGAGAGGTCGCGGTAGACCGAGCGGATCCCAGCCCCAGCGCCGCAGCAAGGGGCCTCGGCTCGATTTTTCTCCGGCTCCTTGAGTTCTGCCCCGCACAGCTTTAGGAGTTCCCTCGGCTCCTCGGTCATTCCCTCTCCCCGGGAAAGGCGACAGGAGTCCTGATAGGTTACCGGGCGGGAGACCTTTTTCAGGAGGGAAGGTTCCTCCTTCAACCGGCTGTAGATGACCTCCAGCACATGATGGACAGAGAAATCCATCTGGCCTAGCACCTCGGGATAGAAGTATTTGAAACATTTGAGGCAGCCATTACAGGGAACAAGCAACTGCTTTATGCCCCGCGATTTGAACCGATCAACGTTCTTCTCGAAGAGCTCGCCGGCAAAGTCTCTCCTTCCAGCCTCGTAGATATAGGTCCCGCAGCAGCCCTCGTCCTCCAGGATCATGAAATCTACCCTGAGTTTCTTGAGGACGAGGTAGGTAGAGGTGGCTGATTCCTTTACCAAGTAGGAAGGGAGGCAACCCAGGTAGAGGAGGGTCTCCGATTCCTTTCGGGGAAATTCCTCCGGCAACCACTCAAGGCGTCTTTTGGGATCCCCATTTACCGAATTTCCCTGCTTTAAGATCCCCTGGATTATCTCGTCATGTCGGGGCAAAGGTCCAAAGCCTCGGCGCACCAGCTCCTCTCTCGTCCAGTGTATTACCTGGGTGACCTTTATCTCCTCTGGGCAGGCAGCCTCGCACTGCATGCACTTGGGACAGTTGTAGATGCTCTCGATCTCGCGAGAGTTGGGGCTTTCCCCTTTCAAGATCCTCTCCGCGGTCTTCAAGCGCTCCATCGGGGAGAACAGGCGTTCGCCGGTGGCCTGGTAGGTGGGGCAAACCTCCAGACAAAACTCGCACTCAATACATCGGGAAATCTCCTCTTGGGCTTGGTGCATTTCTCCTCCTACAATTTTATCCGACGCCGGAGGGTCTGCTCCAGGTCGAGTGGGGTCACCTCCGGTCTGGGAGCCTCATAGACCATCGATATCCTGGCTGGCAAGTTCTCAAACTCTCGTTTTATGCGGCTCATCTGCTCCCGGGAAAGTGGCTTGACGGGGCACGGACGGAGCGGGGTGTTGAGCTGGACCTCATCAGGAGAGATCTCGGTCGCCAGCTGAGCCAGCTCTTTAGCATGGTCTTTATTCTGTTCCACGAACATGAGCTGAAGGGCGAGCCTGCCCCGATGTTCTGACTTGAAGAGCCTGATCCCCTTTAACAATTCAGCCAGGGAAATCCCAGCGATAGGGTGGTTAATGCGCTGGAATAGCTCTTCATTGGGGGCATCCAGCTTGGCCACCACGAGATCGGCCCGAGCTAGCTCCTGGCGTACATCCCGGCGGGTCATCAAGCTGGAGTTGGTGAGGACAGCTACGGGCAATCCCAATATCTCTCGAGCCAGCTCTATTGCCCGGCCGAGGTTACTGGCCAGGGTGGGCTCACCCATCCCGGAGAAGGTAACCCAATCAGCCATCACGCCCTTCGCTGCCCGTAACTCCGACAAGACCTTTTCCAGGGGGATAAGCTCCCTCCGGTCGGCAGTCCAGCAGGTGGTTCTCCCAAGCTGACAATAGATGCAGTTGAAGGAGCAGGTCTTGCCCGGGGTTGAGAGAAGATCAATGCCCAGCGATCTTCCCAGCCTCCAGGAGGGAACCGGGCCATAGATTACAGAGTTCAGAGCTCGCCTCCCCCATCGAAGGCTTGATAGCGCAGCCAGCGGCAGCGGCGACCCCGGCCCCACCGCCGACAGGCCCACCGAGGAAGGGGCTCACCATAGCCGAACCGCATCAGGCCGAGCAGGCGGTCATACTCTCGTCTCCTGCTCTCGTCGCCGAGCACGCTGTAAGCCTCGTTTATCTCCTTAAACTTCTCCTCGGCCAGTTCAGGATTTTCTGGGTTCCGGTCAGGGTGGAACTTGAGGGCCAGCCGGCGGAAAGCCCGTTTAATTTCCTCCGGACTTGCGTTTTGCTCAACGCCGAGTATTCGGTAGTAGTCCTTCATCAGCCTCCTGGATTGGAGCGAATTTTGCGAAAAGTCCTTTTTCGGTGAGCATCCTGGCTATTCCCGTCTTGAGTCTTTCCTCATCTTCCTCGAAGAAAAGGTGACTCTGGCATTGGCAATCACTTGAGCCGAAGCGAGGAATGAAGGAGAATCTCCCGGCCAAGGCCTGAGCCAAGGAGCATTCTAACCTCTGCTCACCGGGGAGGAGGATTGCCTCCGAGATATTTGCCCGGCATAGCAGGTAATCTATATGCCAGTGTAGCCTCTTGTCTTTGCGAAGATGTCGTCCCACCCTTGCCCCGAGTCCACCCAGCGCTGAGCCCACGTAGGCATAGAATCCCGGGGGGAACTCGAGCATCCCCAGCCGACCAACGGCGATGTTATTTCCTTCGGGGAGTTCGAGAAGCAGTATATAACTACCCTTCATTAAATGCCTCAATGATCGCCTGACAGAGGGCTACATCCTCGTCCGGCACTCCGCCGCAGATGCCGATGGCCCCGATGACCTGCTCTCCCTTCCGGATGGGCAGGCCGCCAGGGATGGTGGTCAGGCGGTCATTCCAGTTCTGGGCGTTTAGGCCAAAGCCCAGCGCCTTGGAAAGCATGATCTCACCCCAGCGCTCGTCCAGCCGCAGGACGAAGATATCTACCAGCCGGAAGACCAGTGCTACTGTCTCTTATACACATCTGACGCTGCCGACGAAGGCTTAGGTGTAGATCTCGGTGGTCGCCGTATCATTA
>CBFDTP010000093.1:0-5585 GCA_965612975.1 uncultured Dehalococcoidia bacterium
GGAATTGAGGAACTAGCGAGGTCCTCCCTCAATGTTGACTTGGCCGCGGAATCTAGATTCTACGAACTAATAGCTGAGTTTTCTATCACCTCAAAGAGCGACCCGATAGCAGCTACATCAAAGTTGTTCCAAGCCGACGAAATCCTAAAGAGGTTTGGGAAAGCATTGGGCAGTGACGTTGCCAATTATGGTGTTCGCCTTGTTCCTTTAGGTAGGCCTCCCACAGATGAGGAGTGGTTTGACTACAGGATCGAACCGCTAGTGTCTAAGCCTCACACTTCCTACCATTCCAGTATCGTCTTTCGCAGCGTCGCCAAGGAGAAAGTCAAGAACGCAGCCCTGAGCCTTTTAGAAAAAGTGAGAACTTTGGTGATGATTATCGAAAAACAAGGAGCTTGAAGATAAGGGTCGCAAAATAAGATTATGAAAGGAACAGGACTTAGCGATGGCATATTACTCAATACGCACACAATCAAAACCATTCTCCCAATTCTCTGAACAGGAATCCTTCGCCTTTCGGCTCAGCGCTGGAACAGTGTCACCCACTGTGATGTCGCTCGAGATGTTCCCTGGGCAACCTTCCGGCAGAGTCGTAGAGTATGTTAGGTTGTCATCTTCAGACATTACCTTTGGGAGACTTGCAGGGGTAAGGATATATAGCGGATTCCCCCAGGGTGAGACCTATCCGCCCATTCGTGATTCTTCCTCTTGTAGGCCTGCAAGCATGCGTTTCGCTGAAGCCCTTCTCGCTCATTCTCAAATTACCGTCTCCCTTGCGGATATAGCTGCAGAGTCCCAACTTGAGAAAATGGTAAGTTCTGTAATCGTTCAGGTTCCCCGTATAGAGGTGTATCCCGGGTTTAGTGTGACGAAAGACGAATATAAGCGGAGATTTGGAGGTATCGACCTTAATTATTTTAGGCAGCACATGAAACCTGACATATTTCGCACCTTTGTCAAAGGTATGGGCACAGTGACAGGAGTTAGAGAGCTACCTGACCATAGCCTTGAGGAATACGAAGATTAGCAAAATATGGCGCTAACATATCACAAGTACCAAATAGGGGCCACGATTCCCTCCCCGGTGTATGTCGACTCAAACGTGTGGGTCTCTTACTTTATTGATGCAAGGCCGAAGCATATAGCCTCCAGTACTGCGTTAGGTGACTTGCTTATACAGTGTGAGATCATTATATCCACCGTGGTATTCAGCGAGATCTGGTGGGCAGTTCTTGAACACATATATAATCAGATCCGTCAGTCACAAGACCCCCGAGCTCCTTTAGAACGTTTATCGTTAACCATCCTAAAGAAAAATAGCCATTGGCTCTTACCAAGAGCAAAACCAAAGCTAAAGGAAGTCACAGAAATCATTACATCTTTTACCTCTGTAAGGATTGTTCCAACTGAAACAAAGCCTATGAACTTTGTGCCAGATGTAATGACAACCCATAAACTTGCTCCGAGTGATGCCCTACATCTATCTTTAGCCAGTATGTTTGGAAAGAGCTTCTTTACCGAGAATAAGGAGGATTTCGAAGGATTGAGTGACCAGGAACTATCTTTGGCAATTTACTTGGTGTGACTAATCCACAGTCCTGCAATACTTACCATTCGCCAGCGCCATGAGATGTAGAACCCACTGAAGTCATCTTCAAGCCATTCCGAGTTCCTTACTTATCAACTCCTTCACTGTGCTAATTAACTCAGCCTGTGCCTCTCTCCGCGCTAGAAGTGAAACAATGTATTGATTGAGGCTTACTCCTTCTCTACGGGCGGCTTGAGCTAGACGCCGGTGGAGACTTCGGGGCAGGCGAAGCAGAATGCGACCACTGTATTCCTCCTCCGTCCGGGGGAGAGGAATATCCTGACCCATTTTGTAAGCTGCCTCTATCCAGGCCCTTTTGGCATCCTCTATATTCTCCATCACTTCCTGGAGAGTCTCCCCTTGAGTGAAACAGCCAGATAGTTCCTCTATCTCGGCAACATATCCCCCCTCCTCAGCCGGATAGAGAAGGACGGGATATTTCAGATCAAGATAGTAATCAAGGGGCTTCCCTTCCTGTTCTTTCCTCATACCACTCCTTTAAATTTAATCTGTCTATCACTCGTTCAATATAAGCCCTTTTGACCTTCCTTCCCTTCAATGTTGGCACGGTTATAGGACGCTCATGAGGTTTCACAAAGACATAATGACTTCCTCCACTGCGAGGGCGGCTCTCATGGCCAAACTCCTTAAGCAACCTCTCAACATCCCTAAAGTCAATCTCTGCGGGTCTCCGAAGGATCTTTTCAACAAGTTTAACAAGCCTTGACACCCTATCGATGGTATCACATATAGTATCACCTGTCAAGGGGAGTGTACTGGCTGGCCATATAGGTGACACTTTTTCAATATGCTCTATCGGCGTAAGATAGCCAAGCGATTGATGGGGGCGATCGAAATTATATTCCATAAGCCATTGAAAGAGATCCGGGACTTCTCAGCACGTATTGGAAATCAAGAAAAAGTTCTAACTTTCTTGACAAACCCTTCCCGTTCGAATAAATTTGAAGATGGGGTGATAAATTATGAAGAGGAAAATCGGCACAGTTTTGGATGAGGAACTCTTTTTGAGAGCCAAACAGGTGGCCCTAATGCAGAGGCGATCCCTCAGTCAGTTATTTGAGGAAGCGTTGAGGAGTTACCTTTCCAATTTCCAGAGAAAAAGAGGAATCGTTGAGGCCACCCGGGGAAGCATGAAGCTGCCCCCTGAGGACCTTCAAGTCATCATGGAGGAGGCAGGTGTCTTTGAAACTTGATGAGATCCCCTCCGGGATGGAATGTTTCATCGATGCCAACATCTTCATCTACCACTTCACAGGCGTCTCGGAGGAGTGCAGCAGATTCCTGAAAAGATGCGAAGAGGGGTCCATAGAAGGGGTGACGGCCACAAATGTCATGTTGGAGGTGCTTCACCGTCTAATGATGATAGAAGCGGTGAAGAGGGGTTTGGTAACCCCTGCCAACGCTTTAAGAAAGCTTCAGAGGTCACCGGAGACCGTCAGGGAATTGGTAGATTACTCCTCGAATGTTGAGAAGATCCCCCAGATGGGAATTAAAATCCTGCCTTTCTCCTGGGAGATAATAATGGGCAGTCAAGCCATAAGATCCCGCTACGGTCTTATGGTAAATGACTCTCTGGTCGTTGCCATTATGAAGGAGAAGGGAATTGCTGCCCTTGCCTCAAATGACGGAGCATTTGAAAAAGTTGAAGAGATCTCTCTTTATCGCCCTCGGGATGTACCCGAGGGGTACTCAAGCTCAGGGCTATAGTGGCGCGCCGCATGATTAGACTCCCCCTGTTACGTGCCTTTATTTTAGTGTAATCGCTTTGAAAAATCGAACAGTGAATGCCAAAAAGCGGCAGGTTGCCCGATGGCAACCTGCCGCCCTCGTGAAAATTGGCTGTCCTCAGCGCGCTAGGACTACGAGCTCGGGGCCGAGGGTCTCTCCGCTGATCTCGGGCTTGTAGTAGGAGTAGGCCTTGGAGCTAACTCCTTTGGCCTTTACCGGGTAGAGCGCCTTTACCTGGAAGCTGAAGGAAAGTTTGTCTCCGGGGAGCAGGTTCTCGAGGTAGAAGATAACCTTTCTTCCGGCAACATCGTACCGCTTGACCTGCTCTTCCTTCTCCACCACATCCCGCAGGGATTGATCCACCGGGGCAAAGCCGGTGGGAACGGAGACGTCCAGCACGACCATCCCGGCCTCCATGGGAATAGGTGGATTGAACTCAAGTTCGACCGAGACCCGGACCAGGTCGTTCACTTCAACCTCGGTGGCATCGTAGTCCACTTTAAGCTTCAGGATCTGCTCCGCTTCCTTCTCCACCCGGGGCAGGTTGAAGCGCTTGACCACCTGAACTATGGCCTCCCCCTGGCCCTCAGCGCTTATTCGGACCTCCTTGTTTACCGGCACCTCCACCACCTGGAGCACATCGAAGTTCTCCCGGGTTATCCGAATTTCCTTCCCTTCCCCACCGGCCACCACCTTTAGGCGCAGGTTGACCTCAGCCTGGGCCTGGGAGCAGTACTCGGTCAGCGCCTGCAGGGCAATCACCGTGTCCTGGGTGGAGTCAAAGCCCCCGAAGGCATTCCTTTGCGAGACCAGCCACTTCGCCGCTCGGGAGGCATTGAACTTATCGCCGTGCTTAAGCAGGGCCAGGGTGGCATAGGCGGTGGCCTCGATCGCCACGCTTCCGGAAGCTCTCCTCAGCGGCTTTACCTCCCCACCACCCCAGTGCAACCCATTCTCGTCCTCCTGCGCCAGCGAGAGCAGCTTCTTGTGGGCCTCCTCCCGGGCCCCGCTTCCTGCCAGCTCCAGGGCATAGGCGGTGATAGCCACCGTGTAGGGATCATCTATCCGGCCGAGTTTCTTCTCCAGGTACCCTATCGCCCTGGCGGAGCCGCTCCGCTCCCCTGACTCCAGCAGGGCTATGGCCACGTAGGCGGTTAAAGCGGTCTTCCCCTGAACTCCACCCATGAGTTCCCGGTGGTGGATAAAGCCCACCGGCTCGAAGGAGCCATCCTCATTCTGGTGATCCAGAATCCACCTCGTGGCCTGGCTCAGGATGTCCTCATCAATGTAGATGAGGTCCTTGGCCTGTGAGAAGCACTTGAGTACAAAGGCGGTGAGGAAGAGGCTGCCCTCCTTGTCTCGCTCGCCGAAGGCGGAAAAGCTGCCATCGTGGCGGCGGAAGGTGAGCTGTCGCTGATAGCCGGTGAGCATGAGTTTCTCCGCCTTGGCCATGATCTCCGGTTTTAGCTGTCCGCTTTGCTTCAAGTACCTGGTGATGTAGGCATCGGGAGCGAACAGCATCATGTTCTGCTCCCCACAGCCGAAGGGCATCCGCAGGAGCTTCTCCAGGCCCTCGATGGTCTGAGTGAGGTAGCTTGAGGTGAGGGCTATATAAGCTCGGCCAGAGCCCTCAACGGCGCTCTCAGGGATCAGGGTATCCACGACCCGGGAGCTTCCTCCGGAGAGGGTAAGGTTCTGCACGAGCTCACGGGGGATGCCCTCGGCCTCAACCAGAATGGGCTTGCTCACCGCATCGGCCGCTTCCTTGCTTCGGGCAGTTACCTTCACTTGATTTAACCCCAGCTTCTTAGGCCTTATCTTGAACTCCACCCCGCCGATGTCGTTGGCCGGGATGTTTACCCACTTGCCCACCTCATCCAGAAGGTCGAACCAGTCGGCCGGCTCGATTTCCACAAAGACCTGCTGTGGGTGGTCGAGGTAATTGTAGAGGGCCACCCTGACCGGAAATTCCTCACCCCTTATGGCCGAGTAGGGCAGGTCAATCTTAAGGAAGAAAGGCTGGAAGGCCCGAATCTGGGACTCGGCTATCCCAAGCCCTTTCCCCCGGGAGAGGGCCACGGCGTGGAGCATCCAGGTGGTGATGGTATCGGGTAACTTCACCTTGAGGGAAGCCCGGCCGGATGAATCGGTGAGGAGCTCCTGCCAGAGCCAGGTCTCGGGGAAGAATTGCCTTATGCGCTGGACCTGGGCCAGCCCAGCGGTGGGCGGGGTCGGGGCAGGGATAGGG
>CBFDTP010000094.1:0-5520 GCA_965612975.1 uncultured Dehalococcoidia bacterium
GAAGGAACTTGAGGAGAGGAGCACGGAGGAGAAGTTCAGCTATTGGAAGAGCCAGTTCGATCAATGCATCAAATGCTATGGCTGTCGGGATGCCTGCCCGATCTGCTATTGCAAGGATTGTGAGCTTGAAGCAGACAGGAACCTTGTGCCTCCTGGAGGGGTCCCGCCCGACGTGATGTTCCCCATGATACGGATTACCCACGTGATGGACTCCTGTGTCAATTGTGGCCAGTGCCAGGATGCCTGTCCGGTGGAAATCCCGCTCTCCAAGCTGATATTTCTGCTTAATCGCGAGCTGGCCAGAATTTTCAAATATGAGCCCGGAGTAGATGTATCCATTCTCCCACCATTACGAACGGTAACGGATGAGGAGCTGACTCTAGAGGTGGTAGACCTCGCTTCCTGATGTGAGTTTAATTTCAAGACATGAGGAGGAACGATGGAAGAGAGAAGGATTGGGGTCTACGTCTGTCATTGCGGGGTAAATATTGCTCAAACAGTAGATGTTGAGGAGGTAGCTCGCTATGCGGGGACTATGCCTCATGTGGTAATAGCCCGGGATTACATCTTCATGTGCTCTGACCCGGGGCAGGAGCTCATCCGGAAGGACATCAAAGAGCAGGGCCTTAATCGAATTATAGTGGCCTCCTGCTCGCCCAGGCTGCACGAGCTCACCTTTCGCCGGGTCTGTGAGAGCGCTGGACTTAATCCTTACCTCTTTGAGATGGTGAACATAAGGGAACAGTGCTCCTGGGTTAGCGATGATAAGGAGGCCAACACGCAAAAAGCCAAGGATTTAGTTAAGGCCGCGGTAAGGCGCATTGCTTATCATGAACCCCTGGAACTCAAAGAGGTGCCCTACAATCGCAATACCCTCGTTGTAGGCGGTGGAATAGCTGGAATTCAAGCCGCTTTAGAGATCGCTAACTCGGGGAACAAGGTTTACCTGGTGGAAAGAGAACCTTCAATTGGCGGTCACATGATCCAGCTTGACAAGACCTTCCCCACCCTTGACTGTTCACAGTGCATTTTGACCCCGAAGATGAGTGAGGTGGGCTCTCACCCGAACATCGAACTTTTAGCCTATAGTGAGGTGGAGGAGGTCTCTGGATACGTGGGGAACTTCAGGGTAAGGATAAGGAAGAAGGCCAGGTTTGTAGATGAGAATAAGTGCACTGGCTGCCGCATATGCATGCAGAAGTGTCCTTATAAAACGGATAGCGAGTTTGACTTGGGATTGGCCCAGAGAAAAGCCATCTACATTCCCTTCCCCCAAGCCGTTCCCAACGTGGCCACTATAGACAAAGACCTTTGCATCTATCTAAAGTCCGAGGGGAAGAAATGCGGGGCCTGCCTCAAATTCTGCGAGGCGGAAGCGATAGACTTCAGCCAGCAGGACCAAATTATAGAGGTTGAGGTTGGTTCCATAATTCTAGCCACTGGCTATGACTTGTTTGATCCCCGGCGCATTCCTCAATATGGCTATGGTAAGTACGATAACGTCTTGACAGGCCTTGAATTTGAAAGGATGGTCAGTCCCACCGGACCCACCGAAGGCAAGATCCGTCTCAAGGATGGGCGGGAGCCGGAGAGCGTGGCCATTGTGCATTGTGTCGGGAGTCGAGATAAGAACTTCCACGAATACTGCTCTCGAGTATGCTGTATGTATGCCCTCAAGGATGCTAACTACATCAAGGAGGAATCGCCGGACACTGAGGTCTATGATTTCTACATGGACATGCGTTGCTTTGGGGATGGCTATGAGGAGTTTTATCAGCGCCTCTCAAATGAGGGAGTCAAGTTCATCCGGGGGAAGGTGGCCACGATAACCGATCGGGCCATAAGCGATGAGGAAGAGGGGAAGCTGATCGTCGTGGCTGAGGATACACTTCTGGGCAAAATAATACGCGTGCCGGTAGACATGGTTATCCTGTGCAATGCCATAGAACCACGGGCTGATGCAGAGGAAGTAGCCAGGCTTTTAGGGATAACGCAGAAAGGGACGGGCTTTTTCCTGGAGAGACATCCCAAGCTTGACCCAGTAGCCACCCCGGTGGAGGGGATCTTTGTTGCGGGGTGTTGCCAGAGCCCCAAAGACATTCCCGACACCGTAGCCCAGGCTTCAGCCGCGGCGACAAGGGTTTTGGCCATGATAAGCCAGGGTAAGATCATGCTTGAGGCGGCTGTCTCGCAGATAAACGAGGAAAGATGTTCCGGCTGTCAGACCTGCCTCGAAGTTTGCCCCTTCAGCGCCATCTCCTATATCGAGGAGAAAAAGGTTTGCCAGGTCAATGAGGCTCTGTGCAAGGGTTGTGGTACCTGTGCAGCTGCCTGCCCCAGCGGAGCGATCACTGCTAAGCAATTTACCACCGAGCAACTCATGGCCCAGATCGAGGGAGTACTGGTCTAAGGGGGAAGGCATGAAAGCATTGGCTCCATTTAAAGAAGCCGCCGAGGCTGTAATTGAAACTGGAGGAGATGCCTTTAAGCTCTGCTATCAATGCGGCCTTTGCAGTGGAGTTTGTCCCTGGAATTTGGTTCGGAGTTTTACCCCCCGAGGAGTGATGCACGAGGTTCAATTGGGTTTGATCGAACTTGAAAGAGAGGAAATATGGCTCTGCGCTACCTGTGGCGCCTGTGTTAAACGCTGCCCTCGCGGGGTGAATCTGATCGATGTCATGAGGGCTATGCGCAGGATTGCCGTCCAGTGGAGGGCGGTGCCGGAGAGCTTGAGGTTAACCTTGGCCAGTCTCGGAACCGTGGGCAACCCATTCGGCGAGGCTCGGGAGAAAAGAGCTGACTGGGCCAGGAATCTGGGAGTTAAGGCTTTCAGCAGGGAGACAGAGCTATTGTTCTTCCCCTGCTGTACCCCAGCCTATGATCCCAAGGCGAAGGCGGCGGCCATTGCCATGGTTAAGGTCTTAAAGGAAGCCGGTGCTGATTTCGGCATTTTGGGAAGCCAGGAGAGTTGCTGTGGCGAGAGCGCTCGTAAGGCTGGAGACGAGTCCTTATTCCAGAGTCTGGCTAACGACAATATCAAGGCCTTCACCAAGAATGGCGTGAAAAGGGTATTGACCCTCTCTCCACATTGCTATCACACCTTTAGAAATGAGTATCCGGAGCTGGGACTGAGCGGCGTTGAGGTGGTGCATTACACCCAGTATTTGTTGGAACTTTTACAGAGCAAAAGGCTAAAGCTCAGTAAAGCGGTTAACAAAAAGGTGGCTTACCACGACCCCTGCTATCTTGGTCGACATAATGACATCTACGAGGAGCCGCGAGAAGTGTTAAGGAGCATCCCCGGCCTGGAGCTAGTCGAGCTGCCAGATTGCCGGGAGAACAGCCTATGTTGTGGTGGTGGAGGAGGAAGGATCTGGATGGAGACGAAGAGGGAGGAGAGGTTCACTGAGATCAGGATAAACCAGGCATTGGAGGTCGGGGCCGACATTTTGGCGGTGGCCTGTCCTTATTGTTACATCAATCTTCAGGATAGCCTGGTGACGATGGGTAAGGAGGATGTGCTTCAAATCAAGGACATCTCAGAGTTGATTGCGGAGGCAATTTGAAAAGCTGAGGAGGTACCCTATGAGCTTTGAGCCAAAGCTAGTGGCCTTCTTTTGTAACTGGTGTTCTTACGCCGCTGCTGACCTTGCCGGCACCTCTCGAACGAAGTACAAGCCTAATGTGAGGATAATTCGGGTCATGTGCAGCGGGCGGGTTGATACCGATTTCATTCTTAAGGCCTTTGCCAGTGGGGCAGATGGAGTTCTAGTCTGTGGCTGTCATCCGGGTGATTGTCATTATATGAAAGGAAACCTACACGCCCGCCGCCGGGTCAATGCCCTAAAGCCATTTCTTGAGGCCATGGGGATCGGTAGCAAGAGGCTCAGGCTGGAGTGGATAGGAGCACCTGAGGGCCCAAAGGTAGCTGAGACCATTAACAGCTTTACGGAGCTGATCAGACAGCTTGGGCCAAGCCCGTTGAAAACCATGAGAAAGGAGGAGGAATGACGGTAAGGTATGTTCCGACTATATGTCCCTATTGTGGCTGTGGCTGTGGTATTTATCTGGTAGTTAAGGATGGTCGAATAATCGGTGAGGAGCCTTGGAAGGAGCATCCCGTAAATGAGGGAAAGAACTGTCCTAAGGGGAAAAACGCCTATCATTTCCTCTACAGTGAGGAAAGGCTGAAGCGGCCTCTAGTAAGGAAGAATGGCTCCTTCCAGGAAACCACCTGGGAGGAGGCCCTGGGGCTGATTGCAGAGAGGTTGAAAAGGGCAGAGCCGGGCTCGGTGGGCTTTATAAACTCTGGGAAGCTCACCAACGAAGACCTATACGTGATTCAAAAGTTCGCCCGCTGCGTTGTGAAGACGAATAATATGGACAATGCCTCCCGGTTCTGCCACTCCACCACAGTTCCCGCTTTAACATCTACCGTGGGCTCAGGAGTAATGTCAACCTCCGAGATAAGCGTGGAGAAAGCAGATTGCATCCTTCTTGCCGGCTCCAATATAAAGGAAAATTATCCCATGATTGCCCGCCGGATTATAAGGGCAAAAAAGAGGGGAGCTAAGGTCATCGTTATAGATCCGAGGGAGACGATAACTGCTAGATTTCTAGCCGATCTTTATCTTCAAATCAATCCCGGCAGTGATGTTGCTCTGATAAACGCGATGATGAAGGTTATTTTAGAAGAAGGGCTGGAAGACAAGGAATTTATTGAGAAGCGAACCAGCGGCTTTGAGGAGCTGAAAAATTATCTCGCTTCTCTAGATATAAGCGAACTTGAGAGAATAACCAGGGTCTCGTTTGAAGATATAAGGGAGGCGGCGCGGATTTATGCTAAAGCTAAAACAAGCTGTATACTTTACAACGCCGGCATAGCTCAGCATGTGGCCGGCGTGGGAAATATTCAGGCACTGGCCGATCTAGCCTTGCTCACCGGAAACTACGGTCGGCCTGGAACCGGCGTCAATCCTTTAAGAGGGCATATAAATGGGGAGGGATTCGGTGATATGGGACCTATCCCGGTTTTTTATCCGGGTTTTAGGCCGGTGAATGAGGAGACCGCCAGGCTGTTCGAGGGTTACTGGGGAGTTGAGGGATTGCCTTCCAAGCCGGGTTTAACCTACATGGATATGGTGGAGAAATGCAAAATCCTCTACATTATCGGAGCAAATCCGTTAGTCTCTGCCCCCGATACAAATAGAGTTAAGAAAATGCTTGAGGACAAAGAGCTTTTAGTGGTTCAGGACATTTTCCTCACCGAGACGGCAGAGCTAGCCGACCTTGTTCTACCGGCTGCTTCCTGGGTGGAGAAGGATGGGACGATAACCCAGGTTGATAGAAGAGTGCAGCGCATAGGCAAAGCTATAGAACCCCCCGGGGAGGCGAAGTCTGATTGGAAGATATTCTGTGAGCTTGCAGCTTCAATGGGATTTGAGGATAAATTCCGGTTCAATTCTCCCCAGGAGATATTTGAGGAGATAAGAAGCTGTCTCTTATACACATCTGACGCTG
>CBFDTP010000095.1:0-5262 GCA_965612975.1 uncultured Dehalococcoidia bacterium
AAGGAGAAGATAAGGGAGCACAATCTGAATCGGGTGGTGGTGGCTTCCTGCACCCCGAGGACGCATGAGCCCCTCTTTCAGGAGACGGTGCGGGAGGCGGGCCTCAACCGGTATCTCTTCACCATGGCCAACATCCGGGATCAATGCAGTTGGGTACACATGCAGGAGAAGGAGGCGGCCACCCAGAAGGCCAAGGACTTGGTGCGGATGGCCGTGGCCCGGGCCAGCCTTCTGCAGCCGCTCCATGAACTGCCCCTGGAATTAAACTACGGGGTTCTGGTCATTGGGGGAGGGGTGGCTGGAATGACCGCTGCCCTCAACCTGGCCTCTCAAGGATTTAAGGTCTATCTGGTGGAGAAGGAGAGGGAACTCGGCGGATGGCTGAGAAGAATACACCTCCCCCTTCAGGGTGAGAAGCCCCAGGAGCTATTACATCGACTTCGGGAGCAGGTTCAGGCTGATCCGTTGATAGAGGTCTTCCTCGGGAGCCGGGTGGTGCGTTCCGAGGGATTCGTGGGCAATTTCAGAACCACCATAGCTTGCCAGGAAGGGGAGCGGGTGCTCGAGCATGGGGTGACCATCATCGCCACCGGGGCCGGGGAATATCGGGGTGCGGTGTATCACCTGGGAGAGGACGGCCGTGTGCTCAGCCTGGGTGATTTGGAGGAAAAGCTTGCCTCCTCGCCATCGGAGGTTGCCCAGCTAAAGAACGTGGCCTTCATCCTCTGTGTTCGTCCCCCTGAGCTCAACAAGAGCTACTGCAGTCGGATCTGCTGCACCGTGGCCATCAAGCAGGCCCTCAGGATCAAACAATTGAATCCCGAGGCAAATATCTATATCCTCTACAAGGACATTCGAACCTATGGATTCAGAGAGGAACTCTATACCCAAGCTCGCGAGCAAGGGATTCTGTTCATACGCTATGAGGATGAAAGGCCACCACAGGTTGACCTGAAGAACGGGAAGTTATCGCTGAAGGCTTTAGAACCCTCTTTAGGCGAGGAAATATCGCTAGAGCCTGATCTGCTTATCCTAGCCACCCCGGTCATCCCGGCCGAGGATAACCCGGAGCTGGGACGAATCTTCAAGGTGCCCCTGACGGAGGAGGGTTTCTTCCACGAGGCACATGTCAAGCTTGCCCCGGTTGATTTCGCCTGTGAGGGAATCTTCATGTGCGGCATGGCTCATTCTCCGAAGTTCCTCGACGAGGCCATCTCCCAGGCAGAGGCAGCCGCTGGTCGGGCCACTACCCTGCTCTCTAAGAGAAGGCTTTGGGTGGGCGGCGTCGTGTCGCAAGTTGACCGGGAAAAATGCGTGGCTTGTCTCACCTGCCTGCGTGTCTGTCCCTATGGAGCACCAACGCTTGAGGATGGGCTGGCCAAGATCGAGGTGGCTAAGTGCCGGGGTTGTGGCACCTGTGTTGCAGCCTGTCCAGTGCGGGCGATTCGGCTCTTTCACTATGTTCCGGAGCAGATCATGGCTGAAGTCGAAGCCATGTTGGCTTAAATCAGATAGACGATGGAAAAGCTCGAGGAGTACGAGCCCCAGATCGTGGCCTTCTGTTGCCACTACTGTGCTTATGGCGCGGCTGACCTCGCCGGCGTGATGAGGTTGCAATACCCTCCGAACGTCCGCATCATTCATCTCCCCTGCTCCGGGGCCATTGACGTGATCTACATCCTGAGGGCTTTCGAACTCGGGGCCGATGGCGTCATCGTGGCAGGTTGTCTGGAGGGAACTTGTCATTTCCTGGAGGGAAACTACCGGGCCAAGGAAAGGGTCAATTTCGCCAAATCCATCCTTCGGGAGGTTGGCCTGGGGGAGCAGAGGTTGGAGATGTTCATGATGTCAGCTGCCGAGGGCCCGGTCTTTGCCCGAGTGATCCGGGAGATGACCGAGAGGATTAAGGAGCTGGGACCAAACCCTCTGAAGGAAGGGAGGCAAGGACAATGATCATCGCTAAACAAAAGCCGCTTGAGGAGATAAGGCAGATGATCGCCAGCTACAGCCGGATTCTCGTTTTAGGCTGTGACACCTGTGTTGCTGTTTGCTTCGCCGGCGGGGAAAAGGAAGCGCACATCCTCGCCTCTGCCCTGCGCATGGTGGAGAAGCTTTCGGGCAACCCGAAGGAGATAACCGAAGGTGCGGTGAAGAGACAATGTGAATGGGAATTCCTCGATGACATCAAGGACAGGATAAACGAAGTTGAAGCTGTCCTCTCCCTCGCCTGTGGGGTGGGAGTCCAGGCACTGGCCGAACGTTTTCCGGACAAGGTCATTCTCCCCGGGGTTAACACCCTGTTCATGGGCATGCCCATCGAGGAAGGTCTCTTCAGTGAACGCTGCTCGGGGTGTGGGGATTGCATTCTGGATCAGACCGGCGGGATCTGCCCCGTCACTCGATGTGCTAAGGGATTGCTCAACGGCCCCTGTGGCGGCTACCGCAATGGCAAATGTGAGGTTGACCCCAATCGGGACTGCGCTTGGGTTCTGATATACGAGCGCTTAAAGCAGAGAGGTCAACTTGAAAGGCTGAAAGAACCAGGCAGGTTGAAAAATTACTCGCAGATGGGACATCCCCGGCAGATCACAGCAAAGCCCATCTAGGAGGCCTTCTTCCGGAGTTGCCTCTCCACCCGGATGAGGAGCTCGGCCGGCGCCACTGGCTTATCGACGAAATCCTCTGCCTCCAGGGCAAGCCCCTGACTCATCGCCAAGGAGGTCTCGCCCACCCTCTCGGAAAAAGAGGTTATCATGATGACCGGTATTGCGGAGAGCTCGGGGTCGCTCTTGAGCATTTCGCACACCTTGAATCCATCCATCCGAGGCATAATGATGTCTAGCAGAATCAGATCCGGCTTTTCCTCCTTGGCTTTAGCCAGTCCCTCGTCCCCGTCGAAGGCAACCACCACTTGGTAGGGTTTGCTCTCCAGCACCATCCGGGTGGCCTGCACGAAATCAGGATCGTCATCGATGAGAAGTATTTTGGCTTGCTTTTCCATCGAGCCCCCTTAGGCCTTGCCCACCTTCTTCAGCAGCTTCTCCACCCGCTCAACCAGCGTATGCGGAGCTATGGGTTTTTCAACATAATCATCGACATCGAGGGCCAGGCCGGTCTCCAGTTCATATCTTCTCCGACTGGCGTCCTCCCTGACGGAGGTGAGGATCAGGATGGGTATGTTAGCGTACTTGGCCCGGCGGGGGTCTTTGAGCTGTTTACAAACCTCAAAGCCATCCATTCGAGGCATCAGCAAGTCCAGGATCATGAGATCCGGCTTTTCGCTTTTTAGCTTCTCCAGCGCCTCTATCCCATCCCGCGCCGTAACCAGCTCATACCCATGGGCTTCCAACACCATACCCATCGCCATCAGGATGTCGGGGTCGTCATCGACGAGCAAAATCTTCGCCTTTTTCTCCATCACTCCCCCTTACAGTATTGGCCGGGGCAGGAGTCCTGCTTCTTCAACCAGCCGGGGCACGATGTCTTCCCAAGCCACGGCCATGATATGAATTCCATGAACTCCTTCGATCTCCTTGAGCTGTTCGATTATCTCCAGGCAAATCCGCACGCCCTCCTCCCGGGCATCCCGGGCATTCTCCATTCGGGTAATTATCTCGTCAGGGATGATTACCCCGGAGACATAATCCCTCATATAGCGGGCCATACCAACCGACTTGATGGGTATTACCCCGGCCAGGATATGAACCTGCTTATCCAATCCCTCATCGCGAACCATCTCCATCCACTTGGCAAATCGGGGAACATCGAAGACCGCCTGAGTCTGGATGAAGTCGGCCCCCGCCTTCACCTTTTTGGCCAACCTCCTCACACGGTACTCAAAGGGGTCGGCAAAGGGATTGGCGGCGGCCCCGATGAACAGGGGAACTTCGCCGGCCACGTTTTCCCCGCACTGGAACTTCTTCTCATCCCGCATCTGCTTGAGCATTTGAATGAGCTGGATGGAATCCAGGTCATAGACGCCCTTGGCCTCCGGATGATTGCCGATCAGCTGGTGATCTCCGGAAAGACAAAGGATGTTGCGGATGCCCAGGGCTACTGCCCCCAGGACATCGCTTTGGATGGCCAGGCGGTTCCGGTCTCGAACGGTTATCTGCATTACCGGATCGAGGCCCATCTGTTTTAAGAGCACGCAACTCGCCCAGCTCGACATTCGGACCACTGCCGACTGATTGTCGGTCACGTTTATGGCATCACAGTAGGACTTAAGCATCTCACCCTTCCGCTGGATGACGCCAGCCACTGAGCCCTTCGAAGGGCCAGCTTCAGCGGTTACGGCAAAATTTCCACTTTCCAAAACCCTCTCCAGATTGGAATCTGCCTTCATAACTCCTTCCTTTCTAGAGGAACTTTGCCTTCCCAAATCTAACAGCTCCCTCAGGATAGTTTGGGCAGGGTAAAGCTGAACTTGGTTCCTCGGCCGGTCTCGGGGCAAGGGCTTTCCACCCAGATCTTGCCGCCATGGGCCTCGATGATCTTCTTGCAGATGGCCAGGCCCAGGCCAGCCCCCTTGAATTCATCGTCCACCCCGCGGTAGAAGTCGTCGAAGATACGAGGCAGATCCTCCTTCGATATCCCGATCCCGGTATCGGCCACCTCGGCCTTGATGAAGCCATCCTCGCTGCTGAGCCTCAGGGAGATAGTGCCCTGACTGGTAAACTTGATGGCATTCCCCAGGAGGTTGGTGAATACCTGCTGCAGGCGCATCTTGGAGCCGCGAATTTGGGGCAGATCCTCCGGTATCCTGACCTCCATTGCCAGTCCCTTCTCCTCGGCCAGGGGTCGCAGGGTATCGGCTACCGACTGTGCCACCTCACGCAGGGAGATCGGCTCCATCTCAAACTGAATTGCCTCAATGCGCGAGATATCGAGGATATTATCGATCAGGTTCAACAGCTCCTTGATTCGCTGGCTGTTTCGCTCCAGTATCTCCTTTTGCTTCGGGGTGATATTTCCGGCGAAGCCGGAGAGCATCACCTGATTGTAGCTCTCGACGGCAGCCAGAGGGGCCTTCAAGTCGTGAGAGGCGATGGAGAGGATGTTTGTTAGGGCCTTGATAGTGTGGTCGTACCGGGACCAGACCACTCGCATCAGTCTCCTCAATAACTCAAAACCAATTTTAGGATTCTCCTCCAACAGATGCCGGAACGAGTCCCCGTCAATGGCGATGACCTTGGTCTGAGTTACCGAGCGGGCGGAGACGGTAAAGGGATAGGGCCACAGGGCGGCTGACCACCCGAGGAC
>CBFDTP010000096.1:0-5260 GCA_965612975.1 uncultured Dehalococcoidia bacterium
GAGGAATTCTTCCAGATAACCATCTACATGCCCACGGCGATCTCCCAGCAGATGGTGAACGAACGAAGATGCGACATTGAGATAAACGATATCCTCTGCTGGAGCGAGAGCACCCTGAGAGAGTCCGACATGGTGATCACCGAGGTATCGCCGCCCGATGAGAAGGGCTTCTGCAGCTTTGGAGCAGCGCTCTGGAACAAGCGGAAGCACATCAAGAGGGGCAAAATAGTGGTGGCTGAGGTAAATGACCGGCTCATCCGAACCTTTGGCGATAACTTCGTTCATGTTTCGGAGATAGATTACTTCGTGCTCCATCAGCCCACCGGTGGGGTGGTGGCCGATGGGAGCCTGGGAGGTCGGGAGATCAAGAAACCGGAGCCCTACATGAAGGACATCGCCGGGCATGTGTCCGAGCTGATCAAGGATGGTGACACCCTCCAGATCGGGATAGGCCGGGTCACCGAACGCTTGGTGGAGTTGGGGTTGCTGGATGGCAAGCGTGACCTCGGCTGGTATTCCGAGGCCACTCCACCGGGGGTGATCCGATTGGTTCGCGAGGGCGTCATCAATGGGAGGCGTAAGAACTTCTTGCCGGGCAAGGTGGTGGTCACCTCCCTGGGAGGTGCTAGCAAGGAGGACATGGACTGGGCCAATAACAATCCTCTCTTCTGGCTGGTTGATGTGGATTTCCTCTGGGACGTGAGGAACATCGCCGCCAACGACAACATGGTGGCCATCAACCAGGCGCTCAGCGTTGACCTCTCGGGGCAGATCGCCAGCGAGAGCTTGGGCTTTCGGATACTCAGCGGCTCAGGCGGGCAGACGGCCTTTGCCTACGGAGCACTTTTATCCAAAGGCGGTCGCTCCATAACCGTCCTGCCCTCGGTGGTCCGGACCAAGGAGGGGAAGCTCGTCTCCCGAATCGTTCCCGCCTTCGAGCCCGGAACGGCGATAACCGTTACCCGCAACTGTGCCGACTATGTGGTCACCGAGTATGGCATTGCCCGGCTGAGGGGGAAGTCCCTGCGCCAGAGGGCGCAGGAGCTGATTGCCGTAGCTCACCCGGATTTTCGGGCTGAACTGCAGCAGGAGGCGAAGAGACTTTACTGGCCTTAAGGGGGAGATGGCAGCCGAGGCTGAAGCAAGGATGCCAGAGGCGCGCATCACCGAGGAGATGATAGAGGAGATGCGCCGCAAAATCGGCTTGAAGCTGCGCATTGAACACTCTATATTCAACGAGGAGGCCACCAGAATGGCCATCCTCAAATTCGCCGATGGAATAGGAGATCCCAACCCGCTCTGGCGAGATCCGGAATACGCCAAGACTACCTCCTATGGCACCCTAGTGGCTCCCCCGTCCTGGGTCTTCAGCGTCTTCGCCGGGGTGCAGTTTGGCTGGCGTGGCCTGGGCGGTTTCCATAAGGCTACCGAGGTTGAGTTCTACCGACCCGTAAGGCTCGGCGACAAGATCACCCCGGAGTGCATCTTTACCGGGTTTGAGGGACCTAAGCCGAGCAAGTTCGCCGAGCGAATGGTCGTCGATTGGTACGAAAATAGATACTACAACCAGCGTGGTGAGCTGGTGGCCAGGGCCAGGTGGTCCGTCGTTCGGGTCGAGAGGGCCAAGGCAAGGGAAAAAGGTAAATATCATAACCTCCAACTTCCTCATCCCTGGACCGATGAGGAACTCCGGAAGATAGAGGAGGAGTGCTATCCGAGGAGATAAGGGGCTCCAACCCACGTTGGTGGGAGGAGGTGGAGGTGGGTGAGGAGCTAAGGCCGGTGGTTAAGGGACCTCTGGGGATGACCGATGAGATAGCCTTCATCTGCGGCGGTGGCGCACCCATACCCCGGCTGACCGCCCATGGGGTGGCCCTCCGTTGGTACCGCCGCCACCCTGCCTGGGCCTTTCGTGATCCCACCACCCATGCCCTCGAACCCATCTTCGCCGTCCACTATAACCGGGAGGCTGCCAGAGCGATGGGGCTGCCGCTGCAGTATGATGTCGGCTTCCAGAGGCATTGCTGGCAAATTCACCTCCTGACCAACTGGATGGGAGACGAGGGCTGGCTGAAGAAAAGCTACGCCGAGTACCGGCGGTTTGTCTACCATTCGGATGTGGTATGGGTGAGGGGGAAGGTGGAGGAAAAGTTCATTGATGAAGAGGAGGAGTGCTGCGTAAGGCTTAGGACGAGCGCCCTTAACCAGAGGGGTGAGGAGGTCATGCCTGGTCAGGCAATCGTGGCCCTCCCTTCAAGGGAGAGAGGGCTTTCACCGGTGAGGAAAAGGCTGGGGGGCAATGAATCCTGAGGAATTGGCCGAGATAGAGAAGAGGCAGAAGGAGTGGGAGGAGACCACCCTCAGGGAATCGCTGGCCAAGAGCCCTGAAAGGGAGATCCTCAGCGAGCTTCCCAAACAAAGGCTCTACACTCCCAAAGATGTGGCTCATCTTGACTACCTGCGGGACTTGGGCTTCCCCGGCGAGTATCCTTACACCCGAGGCATCCATCCCACCATGTACCGCAGCCGCCTCTGGGGTATGGCTCAGTACTCCGGCTTCGGCATGCCGGAGGACACCAACAAACGCTTCAAGCTCCTCCTCAGCCAGGGCCAAACCGGGGTGAGCTTGGCCTGTGACCTGCCAACCCAACTGGGTTACGACCCTGATCACCCCCTGGCCCAAACCGAGGTCGGAGTGGTGGGGGTATCCTGCCCCTCCCTAAGGGAGGTGGAGGCAATCTTCGAGGACATTTCTCTGGATAAGGTGTCCATACGCGGCTCAATATGTCATCCTCATATAGTGCTGTGGTCCATGTACATGGCTGTGGCGGAAAAGCAGGGCGTTCCCGTAAATAAGCTCAGTGGGAACGTCCATAGCGATGTCCTGCAGGAGTATCTGGGCCGGGGGGCCTATATCTTCCCCCCGGAGGGGGCCATGCGCCTGGCCCTCGATTTCATGGAGTACGGGGTGAGGCACATCCCCCGGCTGAGCTATCAGATCAATGCCTACACGGTGCGCGAGTCGGGAGCGACCTTGGTTCAGGAGGGAGCCTATGCCCTGGCAACTGCCATAGCCTTCCTCGAGGGGGGAGTGAAGAGGGGACTCGGCGTGGACGAACTGGCTCCCCGCCTCTCCTTCAACTCAGCCGTCCATATGAATTTCTTTGAGGAGGTGGCCAAGTTCCGCGCCTTGAGGAGGCTATGGGCCAGAATGCTGCGGGAGAGATTTAGGGCCCGGAATCCCTCCTCGCTGCGCCTCAGCATCGGCCCGGGCACCGGGGGCTCAACCTTTACTGCCCAGGAGCCGGAGAACAACATCATCAGGGCAACGATCGAGGCCCTGGCGGCGGTTCTGGGAGGGGTGACCTATCTTCACGTCGCTGCCTTCGATGAGGGCCACGCCATACCCACCGAACGTTCGGCCACGCTGGCCCTCCGAACCCAGCAGATTATAGCCTATGAGAGTGGGGTGACTGAGGTGGTTGATCCTTTGGGTGGCTCCTACTACGTGGAGGCCCTGACCTCGGAGATCGAGCAGCAAATAGCCCGCTACCTGGAGGAGATAGAGTCTCAGGGAGGGATAATAAAGGTCATCCAATCGGGCTGGATGCAGGCGGAGATAGCCCGCTCGGCCTATCAAAAACAGAGGGAGATCGAGGAGGGCAAACGGGTAGTGGTAGGGGTGAACAAATTTGCCTCGGGCCAGCAGCCGACCTTTGAAATTCACCGAGCTGATCCCTCGGTGGCCGAGGAGATGAAACGCCGGGTTAAAAGGCTGAGGGAGGAAAGGGACAGTCGCAAGGTTCAGCGCTCCCTGGAGAGACTGCGGCAGGCAGCCGAGGGAGAGCAGAACCTGGTGCCCTTCGTCCTCGAGGCGGTCAAGAGCTATGCTACCATCGGTGAGATATGTGGAGTGCTTCGGGCAGTGATGGGCGAGTATGCTGGCCAGGCGTTTTAGAAGGTGTTTCCCATGGGGGAATTTTTCGAGCTCCGCGAGATTGAGGATTCCACCAAGGTCCTCCCGCTCGATGAGGCCCTCCGGCAGGCTATAAGGCCGGGGATGAAGCTGCATGTGACTACAGGGAATGACCCCAATGCAGCCCTCCGTGAGCTCATAAGGCAATACTGGGAAAAGAAGCCCGACTTCACCTTGATCTCCAGCGGAGTTACCACTCCTTATCTCATAAGCCTGGTCTGCTCTGGGCTGGTGAAAAAGGTGATCACCACCAACTGTTCCTACACCTATCCCACACCGCGGCCCATCCCACTTCTTCAGCAGGCTCAACGAAGGGGCTTGCTCGAGATCGAAAGCTGGTCGCTATATTCGCTGGAGCAAAGGCTGATGGCTGGAGCACTGGGCCTCGGCTTCATGCCTACCAGATCCATCCGGAGTACCAGCTTGGCCGAGGAGAATGCCCACTCCTTCAAGCTTATCAGCGATCCCTTCGAGGAGAATGCAAAGGTAGGAGTGGTGAGAGCGCTCGAGCCCGATGTCTCCCTGGTCCATGGTTGTGCTGCGGACAGGTACGGCAACACCATTCTGGCCCCTCCTTATTTCACCAGCATCTGGGGACCCCGGGCCAGCCGGAACGGGGTCATCGTCACGGTGGAGAAATTGGTTCCTGAAGAGTTCATTCGCCGGCATAGCGCGCTGGTAAAGATCCCCGGCTATCTGGTAAGGTCGGTCTCCGTGGTGCCTCTGGGCAGCCATCCCCAGACCCTGGCCAGCGAGGTCATCAGCCTCGCCGAGGGGTACGGTGAGGATTATGACTTCCTGCAGGAATTCCAGAAGGTAAGCCAGGAGCAGAGCCGGCTAAATGCCTGGCTTAAGGAGTGGGTTATTGATTGCCCTACCCAGGAGGATTACCTGCGGAAGCTGGGGGAGGAGAGGATCAGGCAGCTTCGGAGAAAGTCCGGTGCCGGGGTCGGGGAATCGGCCGCTACCCCTGCCAGTGGGGAGCCAAGGCCGGCGGAGTTCATGGTCGTGGCCGCTGCCAGGGAGGTAAAGGCAAAGGTCATGCAAGAGGGGTACCGAACGGTGCTGGCCGGCATCGGCCTTTCGGGGCTGGCCGCCTGGCTGGCCTACTACCTGCTGCGCCAGCAGGGCCGGGAGGTGGACCTTCTGACCGGCACCGGGCTGGTCGGCTATGCTCCGCGGCCGGGCGATTCCTTTCTCATGACCCCCTCCAATCTACTGACCTGCAAGATGTTGACCGATACGGTGGAGGTGTATGGCACGCTCGTCGGTGGGGCGCAAAAC
>CBFDTP010000097.1:0-5138 GCA_965612975.1 uncultured Dehalococcoidia bacterium
CATCGGTTACCTGCCCATCGGCAATCTTGGCGGTGGAGATTGCCGAGTCGGCTATCTTCCCCCCGGTGACCTGTCCATCGGCGATCTTGGCCGTGGTGACGGCTGAGTCAGCCAGCTGGGTAGTACCCACGCCGCCATCGGCAATGCCGAGGGTGATCGAGCCGCCGAGAGCTACCGAACCTCCGCCGGTCATCCCGGTACCAGGACTGACGGTGAGGCTGCTGTACTGAAGCTTGGCGTTGGTAACCGCACCATCGGCGATCTTAGCCGTGGCAACAGCAGAATCGGCCAGCTTTGCACTGCTCACAGCCCCGTCGGCAAGTTTTGCCGTACCCACAGCACTGTCGGCCAGCTTCGCTGCGGTAACAGCCCCGTCGGCCAGCTCAGCGGTCTCAATCGGCGCCTCGACCGTTACCTTGGCGTTGGCCACCACCGTGTCGATGGCAAACTTGAGCTGACCGGTGTCGACCCTGACCCAGGCGTCCCCCGCCTGGCAGGATGCCGGGTCCGCCGTCAGCGCGGCAAAGGTTATCCGGTCTGACTTGATTATCGTCGTTCCCATCTCTTACACCTCCCTCCATTCTTTGACTATCTCCCCCTGGGGGTTTACCAGAGCTATCCCACCGTCGACCTCGGTGAGACGGTAACCGTGGGCAAAGACGAGATCACCCACGGAAAGCTCTCTCACTCTTCCCGTGCCGTCTTCCCTGAAGACGACCCGGTCCACGGAGTTTGTGGCATCCCTCACCACCAGGGCCTCTCCCCCGGCCTTGGTGGGGACGATGGTCTGCTTCACCAGTGTCTCCTCCTGCGCTATCACCTCCTTTTGCCCCTGCAGGGTTCCAACATTACTTATGTTCCGCCCCTCCATGTTGAGGTCGGCATCAACCACAAGGTCTGAAATTCTTGCCTTAAGCCTAAAAGGCATGGCTCACCTCGATCCGCAAACCTCTATCTCCACCTGGTTGGTGGTCTCGACCCTGACCCTCACCAGGGGCCGGGCATTTATGAAGCCGTCGGACTTCTCCCCGGCGGCGTCCAGGACTATCGTCCCCGCCGGCCTCCAGTTGACCCCGTCGACCGAGCTCTCGATGTAAAAGGTGTCGGCCCCGCTGCTCTTCACCCACACCTCCACATTTGCCCTGCCGGCAAGGCCCCTCAGGTCCAGGGCACATATTACCTTCCCCGTCCCCCTGGCCACATTAACCCTGGGCTCGAAGGCCTCCCTGAAGAGCCTCTCAAGCCTGGTGGCGATGTCCGGTATCTGGATAAGCTCCCCATCGGGGAACTGCTTTGCCGAAACCCTTCCCTTATTCTTGTCGGCCATTTCATTTCTTCCTCATAGCCTCGGTTATCACCGGCATCATGCTCCCGATCATCATGCCCATCATTCCCAGCACCATAAGGCCGGTGAGGTCGGCGAGGGTACCCGATATCACGAAGACCCCTTCCTCCGGCCCCCAGACGGGGACAAAGTCCCCGTCAGATTTCACGCACAGCTTCGCATCTATCGGTATCGACCTCCCGAAGGGGTCGCTCCAGTTGGGCACCTGGCAGTAGATCTCGAAGGTGTCGGTCCCTCCCGGAGCCACCGGTGGCACCTCCAGTGGTTCCCCTTCTTGCCAGGTAGACCACATGCCCGACCTCCTCAGATCAAACCTGAAGGTCGGGGCCCAAGTTTCATTTTTAAGGTTCTTCCACGTAACCCTTGCCCCGGCGTACTGCCCGGGCCTCACAGCCACAGGATTTCCAGCCTCAAGCACAGCGATCTGCATTTTATCCCTTAGCTACAAGTGTGACGCCCACTATCTCCACCGGAACGGCGGGCAGCTTCTTGACGGTGAAGAGGTACCGGCCATATTCAGGGCGGGAGCCATCGGAGTTGTCCCACGAGGGTCCCTCTATCCCTTCTATCTGGATCTTGGTGTAGACGGTGGTTCCTTCTTCCCAATCCCCCGGCACGGTAACGCTCTGTGGATAAAGGGTCTTCTGCTCGCCCCCGCTCAGGGAGAAGGACAGCCAGTTACCCTCAACCCATGTCGGTATCCTATAGGGTAGCTCGCTAGGCTTAATATCCACCCTTATCCGGGAGGACATCGGGTAGGAAGAAATGTTCTTGAGGGTAACGGCCGCCTCGATGTACTGCTTTCCCGCAACGATATCAGCCATGTCCACCTCCTAGCCCTCTGCCCGCAGGCCCACCCCCACTATCTGGATTGCTTCCTCGATAGGTGGAGGACCCGCAGGAACCTTCAGCTTTACACAGAACTCCTTCACATGGTCACAGAACCACTCTGAGCCATTCCAACTCCAAGCGTAGACCTTTCCAAAGAGGTCCTTGCCTGGCATGGTGATGCCAATGCTCCAGGTATGCGTCTGCCCAAGATCCAAGTCTACGTAGCCCCCATCCCAAGCATTCCCATTCCAGTCTGCTGTGCAACCTATATAACCCGGAGTATCTCCTGAATTCTTGATCTCAGCCTCTACGGTAAACTGCTCGCCCTCGGAAGCCTCCGAGGGAGCGAGGAAGCCCACTATCTCGGCCTTCGGGAATTCCTCCCACCTTATGGTGTTCCACCCTTCCTGAAGCTCCCACTTCTTCTTGCCGTATGACAAAGTACAGGCCTTGGTGAGGTACATCTGAACTTCATCTCCCGTCTGAAGACGGCCAACCTCGTCTACTCCAGCAAATGTGGCATACAGCAACCACCTACCCCTACGGCAAACCCAGAGGCCATAACTGTCAGCTCTAGTCCCGCATCCGGAGATAAAATCCCAGCAGCTTGCGAGCTGGTCTCTAACGGTCACTTCTTCGATACCTCCTTTAATATCTCTGATCCCACTTTCAATACCTCGGCCACAAGGTAGGCAAACATCCCGAGAGCCGTCAGGCCGGCTATGACCTCCTGCACCCAGGCAGCCTGTATTTGAAACTCATGTAGTCTCTCATCCACCTCTTCCCTCCGAAGGCCTGCTCAGGGATTTCACCATGGGCAGGGCGATCATCGCCACAAGCCCCATCGTCATAAGGGCCACAAGAGCCTCAGTAAAGCCGGGAAAGAGTTTCTCGATGATCCAGAAAGGAAAAACGGCGATGATCGGCAGGAGAAATATGCCGCCGAGGATTCCGGCTATCCAGGCCCACCAGGCGGGAGAAGATAAGTAATGGATCCAAACCACAGGCTGATCTTCATCTGCGGTAACAAACCTGTCGAGCTCAGGCCAGGTCCGGAGGCCTTCTATCTTCCTGAGCTCCTGCTCGGCGCGCTCGCAGTCGGCCTCGAAGCCCTCGTACCTCCGCTCGAAGGCAAGCGCCACCAGAAGACGGCTTGCCGGAGGAAGAGAGTTCTCGAGGACTTCTACGTCCCCCAGCGAGCCGACCTGGTACTGGCGGCCCACCGCCAGGTTGGAAGGCAGCCTGAATGCCATAGCACCTCCTTAAGACAAAGGCCGACCGGCAGAGTGGGAGCTCCGCCGTCGGCCCCTCTTCTTCCTCGTTACTCTTACGACTCCTACCGCATTTAAGGCTTGGCCACTATTACATTGAAGGTGTTGTCGGCCGTGGCTGCCGCCGCCAGGGTCACCGTCACCGAGCCGTCGGCATTCAGAACAACGTTGGCAATGTGCTGGTCCTGGTTGCCAGTGGGGAATATCCCCAGGATCTGCCCGCCGGCAAGCTCAGAATCGGCCGCCGAGGAGCCGCTCGTTGCCCCTGCGGCGACGGTCACCGAAACCACCTTGATGCCGAGCTTTGCCTTGGTGATCGCTCCATCGGCGACCTTCGCCGTTGAGACCTGCCCGTCACCGATATCACTGGTGGCGACACCACCGTCGGCTATCTTGGCCGAATTCACTGCCCCATCGGCGATATCGGCCGTCTGAATGGAGCCGGTGACCAGCGACTTCAGCTCCTCCTTGCTCAGGAAACCTGCCATTTGAGCCTCCTTAATTGGCCCGGCCAAACGGGGGCTTACGGCGAGGATCTCCTCGATCTCCGCCTTGCTCAGCTTTAGTCCCTTCATCTTTACGTTACCAGGAGCTTGGCCTTCCGCCCGTAGGGGACCAGAGTCGCCGTGAGGTCGGCACCGGCGTTGGCACCGGTGAGCTCAACGCACAGGGTGATGGCATCGCCCGGGCCGAGCCTCAGCTCCTCGCCCAGCTCTCCCTGGGCCGGGAGGTCGACCGTGTTGGTCGTCCCGGCGGCATCTCCCTTCGGTTCCTTCCAGTACGCCCGGCCAGCGTCGTCGATCTCCGTTCCGGTGCGCTCGTCGGGGAACCTCCAGGACTTGATGCGGAAGTTCGCCTTGACGACGTCGCCCACACCGGCCCCGGACTCGGCCGGGGTTGTCACCACGATCCGGTTGATGAACCAGACCTCTCCGGAGGGAACCTCAAGGCTTACCCTGGCCTTTGCGCCGACGGCTGACCCGGAGGCGATCTTCGCCGCAATCTGGTCCCGCTCATCCAGTTTGTCGAGGGCATAGAGCCTCTCCGCGGCCACCAGCGGCTGGACCACCGCCTTGTCCAGGTCAACGAACGCAATCTGGCCGCGGTAGATGCCCAGGAGGAACGCTCCCCTGCCCTCCCGGATGGCGTCCACGGGAGTGTACTGGTGGCTCTTCACTTCCTGGGCTAGCACCTCCCCGATGTCGGAAGACTTGTCAACTACCTTTTGCTTGCCCATGGACCGTCACCTCCTTACTTGCTCATGCCCTTCATCATCTCGCCCAGGCTGGAGAACATCGGCATGAGGATCATCATGACCATCATGAGGGAGAAAAGGGGCATGATGGCCGTCAGAAGAGTGCTGATGTCAGTCTGGGCCGGCATGAGGGTGGTAGTCTGTGCCGGTTGTACGGCCTTACCTGTGATCATCTTCTCACCTCCTTTTCGTTATGCTGCAGTGGCCTTCATCGCCTCACTCATGCTCCTCATCATGGGCATAAGCATCATCACGAACATCATCATGGTGAGGAGCGGCATCAGCATGGTGATGAGGGCGCCGATATCCGTCTGAGCCGGAGCCACCCCGGTGACGGTGGTGACCTGCCCGGGCTGCACTGACTGGATTGCAGTTTGCTGCTTTGCCTCGACCATCTTTTCACCTCCCCAGTCTTGCGATTCTCACCTCGTAAAGC
>CBFDTP010000098.1:0-5063 GCA_965612975.1 uncultured Dehalococcoidia bacterium
CCTTGTAGCCTGAATCCGCCAGGTCGAGCGAGGCCTGAATGCCCCCGATGCCACCACCCACCACCAGCACCGCCCCGACCTTCTTTTCCATTTCTTGGTTCATGGCTCTTTAGTCCGGGCCTCGACACCTTAATTGCAGTAACCCTATATATTTATTTTACCCTGTCCTACAGGTTTGACCTCCACGGCACATACCTTGAACTCTGGTATCTTGGCTACCGGGTCCAACGCTCGAATGGTGAGTCTGTTGGCCGCCCCCTCAAAGAAATGGAAAGGTATGAAAACTACCCCAGGTCTTATTTGCGAGGTCACCTTTGCCTTTACCTTGATAACACCTCGCCGGGAGGTTACTTCCACTTCCTCGTTGGTCTTTATCCCTCGCTGCCCAGCATCTTCCGGACTTATCTCGATGAAGGCCTGTGGGGACTCCTCCTCTAGGAAAGGTGAGCGTCGAGTCATCGTGCCCGTATGCCACTGGGACATAACGCGGCCGGTGGTGAGGATCAGGGGATATCCTTCGTCGGGCTGCTCTGCGGGGTTTTTATATTTTAAGGGGGAGAATTTGCCTTTACCTCGAGCGAATTCCTCAGTGTGCAAAATGGGTGTACCGGCATGATCCTCAGTTGGGCAAGGCCATTGAAGACCCCTTCCATCAAGCCTCTGGTAAGTCATCCCGGCATACTGGGGCGTCAGCCTTCTTGCCTCCTCAAAGACCTCCTCCGCCGAACTATAGGCGAAGAGCGAGGCAGCGCCCATGGCTTTGGCCAGCTCACAGATTATCTGCCAGTCT
Source organism: uncultured Dehalococcoidia bacterium (assembly GCA_965612975.1). Classification (GTDB taxonomy): domain Bacteria; phylum Chloroflexota; class Dehalococcoidia; order SZUA-161; family SpSt-899; genus CAZYDA01. Next base: position 791 of record CBFDTP010000098.1, read on the forward strand.
GGCCTGGCCTCTCCAGGAGGCTCGACCGCCTTTCTAAGGAGCTGGACTCTCCTCTCCGTGTTGGTAAAGGTGCCCTCCTTCTCCGCCCAGGAGGCAGAGGGAAGCACAACATCGGCCAGCCTGGCTGTCTCGGTGAGGAAGATATCCTGGACCACTAGAAATTCCAAGCTCCTAAGAGCTTCCTCAACATGATTTAGATCGGGGTCGGAGAGCATGGGATTTTCCCCCATGATATACATTGCCTTAACCCGCCCCTCCGAGGCCGCATCCAGCATTTCCACCACTGTCAGTCCTGGACTTGCTGGCAGTTCCATAAGACCCCAGGCCTGTTGAAATTTCTGGCGCTTTTCTGCCTCGGTCACCGACTGATAGCCGGGGAAGACGTTGGGAAGGGCACCTAGATCGCAAGCTCCCTGGACATTATTCTGACCCCGAAGTGGATTTACTCCAGTGCCGGGTTTGCCCACATTTCCTGTAAGCATGGCAAGATTCGCTGTAGCCAGAACGTTATCCGTTCCCGTGGTGTGCTGCGTTACGCCCATGGCATATACGATGGCCGAGGCCTCAGATCGGGCATACATGAGAGCAGCCTTTTCAATGTCTGGAGCGGGAACCCCAGTTATCTCCTCAACTTCCTTAAGGCTCACGCTCTCCAGGGATTCCTTAAACCCCTCAAACCCCTCAGTTCGCTTCTCGATAAATTCTTTATCCTCCAGCCCTTGCTCAAGGATTACTTTAGCCATGGCACTCATTAAAGCTACATCAGTCCCTGGCTTCAAAGGGAGGTAGAGATCGGCAAACCCTGCCAGGTGGGTTCTCCTCGGGTCAGCTACGACAAGCTTGGCTCCTTTTTCTTTGGCCCGAATTATCCTTCGGGCTACAAGGGGGTGTTGGGAAGAGGTATCCGACCCGATCACGAAGATGCATTTTGACTCCTCGAGGTCGCTGATGGAATTCGTCATCGCTCCGCTGCCGAAGGCCGTAGCCAGCCCAACTACAGTTGAGGCATGGCAAAGCCGAGCGCAGTGGTCCACGTTGTTGGTGCGAATAACCGCTCGAGCAAGCTTCTGCAAAAGGTAATTCTCCTCATTGGTGCACTTAGCTGAGGAAAGGAATGCCACTGAGTCGGGACCATGTTTCTCCTTTATTCCGCCGAGCCTTTCAGCGATTAGGCCCAAGGCCTCTTCCCAGCTTGATTCGCGGAAGCCTCCATCTTGCCTAATAAGCGGCTTGGTAAGCCTTTCGGGGTGGTGGATGAACTGGTGAGCATTCCAGCCCTTGATGCAGAGCTTCCCCTCGCTTACTGGATGACCCGGCCAGGGCTGGGTATCAACGACTCGATTATTTGCTAGCACCAGGAGGAGTCCGCATCCTGCTCCACAATAGGGACAGGTTGTTGGTACCAACTTAAGCAAGCTCCACCCCCGGTTCTTTCATCTCCTCCTCGGTTATCATGCCTAAAGGCGGGAGGGAAGAGAGGTCTAGCCCAGGCTCATAGTGGAAGACCACGAAAAGCTCTTTGTACAGCATGTGATAAAGCCTGGAGATCGGTATGCTCATGGGGCAGGCAGCCTCACAACGACCACAGCCAAGGCAACTGTCACCTACGTGTATGAGCCTTATCAGATGAAAGAGTTTATCCGGGGGATTTCCCCCGGGCTTTACGATAAGCTTATGTGGCTGCAGGTAGCAATCCTTGCAGAAGCAAAGAGGACAGGCGTTGCGGCAGCCGTAGCATTTTATGCAGCGGTCGAAGTAGCCAAACCAGTATTTCAACCTCTCCTCAGGCTCAAGCTGAGCGAGCTGGCCAAAATCCTCCTCCTGGCGCTTGAGGGCCCTTTCTTTGGCCTCTTTGGACATTTCCCTTGTTTCCACTACCTGGGCATCGGTGAGGGGAGCCAGCTCACTCCCCTTCTTCGTATTGAGGCTTACTGCCTCATCAAGGTAGAAAGATACGTCAGCCATGGAGGGCAGGAGATACTCACATCTCTGGCACCAGGGAAAGGGGAACTTGCCTGCCTCACATTCAATTCCGATACTATACACCTGCTCCAGATCTACCTGCTCTCGCTTGGCCAGCTCTATCAGCGCGCGGACGTCACATGTCCTGCCTACCAGCCCTACTTTCATTTCCTTCCCCAGGTGCTTGGCTGCCAGCTTGGCCAGACTGAAAGGGTAATATGAATCCAGCACGATTCGGTCAACTTCGCTCTCCTCGGTAATGAGGGAAGGGAAAATGTCCCCTTCAGCTAGGCCCTTCACCGGGGCCAGCACTCCTTCCACCAAGCCACTCCTTAGCATCTCCCTAACCAGGGCCTTTACTTTTTCCATTAAGACCTAGACCCTTTCAGAGGGTTGGGCCCCAGGCCCTTAATGGTCTCGGTGAACTCCCGGACAACCTGGGCAAATCTTATGCCTTCAGAGGCGGAGACCCATTCCAGTCTAACTCTATCGGGCTCAAGGCCTACGATTTTCAGCAGCCTCCTTAAAGCGGTCACCCTCCTTCTGGTGTAATAGTTCCCCTTGATATAATGGCAATCACCTGGATGGCAACCACCAACCAGCACGCCATCTATGCCGCTCAAGAGGGCCTTAAGGACAAAAGCCGGGTTCACCCGTGCACTGCACATCACTCGAATTATCCTGATATTGGGGGGGTACTGAAAGCGACTCACTCCGGCCAGATCCGCGCCGGCGTAGCTGCACCAGTTGCAGAGGAAGCCCAAAATCTTGGGCTCGAAGATTTCCGTCAAGCCACCCCCGCTAGAGCTTCAATCTGAGCCACTATCTGTCGGTCTTCGAACCCCCTCAGACTGCAAGCGCCAGAGGGACAGGCAGCGGCGCAGTTCCCACAGCCCTTGCAGAGTGCTTCGTTTACCTCGGCTACCCCTTCTTCCTCGATGAAAGAAATAGCCTCAAAGGGGCAGACGCGAACACACTGCTGGCAGCCAGAGCAGAGGCTCTTATCTATGTGAGCTACTGTGCCCTCGCTGGTGAGCGTTCCTCTGGAAAGGAGCAAGGCAGCCCGAGAGGAAGCAGCCAGTGCTTGGTCTATAGACTCATCGATTGTCTTCGGATTATGAGCTAGCCCGCAGAGGAATACCCCATCGGTGGCGAAATCAACCGGCCGGAGCTTCATGTGGGCTTCCAGAAAGAATCCATTGGCATCTAGTGGCACCTTGAAGAACTGGGCCAGCCTGGTATTATCCTCCGGGTGGACGATTGCCGCTGCCAGGCCAAGCAAGTCAGCTTCCAGCCTTATTTCCTCACCCAGACCGGGCTCAAGTACTCTAACCTCAAGCCTTTCTCCCTTTCTCCCGACCAGGGGAGGCTTCTCGGGCTCGTAGCGAATGAAGGTAACTCCCTTCTCCCTGACCTCCCGGTACCCATCCTCGTGGAACCCGTAGGTTCTTACATCCCGGTAAAGGACATAAACATCTACCCCAGGATTTAATTCCTTCAGCTTGAGTATGCACTTGATGGTCTCACTGCAGCAAACACGGCTGCAATAGGGCCTCTCTTCATTTCGCGAGCCAACGCACCCAATGAATACAGCGCTTCTAATGGAGCTAAGTCCTCTGTCCCTTTGGGCAAGCTTCTGCTCCAGCTCCAACAAGGTGAGCACCCGGTTATCCTCACCATAGAGGTATTCCTTAGGCTGATATTCTCTTCCTCCGATGGCTATCACTGCTGCCCCGTGCTTGATTTCCTCCCTCTTGCCACTGTCTTTCTCCAAAATTCTGGTGGTGAAATCCCCCACGGACCCGAAGACCTCTTCTATTTCACAGCTTAAGTGGAGGTGGATGCGGGGATCTTTAGATGCCCGCTCTATAAGTTCGGCTAACTTCCCTGGCACATTTTCACCTGACATGGTCCAGTGAATTTTCCTGGCCAGACCACCAAGCTCCTTCTGCTTCTCCACCAGATGAACCTCAAAGCCTTGCTGCGCCAAGTTGAGAGCCGCAGTAAGGCCGGCTATCCCTCCTCCGACGACCAAGGCCGCGGGTATTACCTGCACCGAATATTGTTTTAAAGGTTTAAGCAATCCAGATTTGGCCACGGCCATCCGCACCAGGTCCTTGGCCTTCTCGGTGGCCGCCTCCTTCTCCTGCATGTGTACCCAACTGCACTGATCCCGGATGTTGGCCATGGTGAAAAGATACCGGTTGAGACCCGCCTCCCGCACCGTCTCCTGGAAGAGGGGCTCATGCGTCCTCGGGGTGCAGGAAGCCACCACCACCCGATTCAGATTGTGCTCCCTTATCTTCTCCTT
>CBFDTP010000099.1:0-4970 GCA_965612975.1 uncultured Dehalococcoidia bacterium
AGCCGTGAGTTTTTGAAGAAGCTTAGGTTGAACCGAAATGAGATAGCCCTGGTTGATATGGAGGCTGGTGTGGAGCACTTCGGCCGGGGTGTTGACGCCAGCTTGGACGGGATCCTTTTGGTGGTGGAGCCCTCCCTTGAGTCCATAACCCTGGCCGAGAGGGTAAGGGGCCTGGCCACCGGCATCGAGAAAAGGGTCTGGGCGGTGCTGAACAAGGTTACTTCTGACAGTTTGGCCTTCAAGTTGAAGGATGAGTTAAGAAAAAGAGACATCAATGTAATCGGAGCCATTCCACATGATCCAGAAGTATTTGAAGCCTGCTTAGAAGGCCGGCCTCTGGGCCAGGGAGAAGCAGCCCGCCAAGCAGGCGAGATTCTGGATTTTTTGCTTCGGGAGGCAGCTAAGTGAAGGAGGTTAACCATGTGTCTGAGCACGGTTATTCTTAACTCGGGAACCAAGACGGAGGAGGTGATGAAGGATGTGGCTCGAATGGAAGCCCAGGGTAGTGGCTTCCTATTGATCGGATTGTTGGGGGAGGAAAAATTCGTTTCCGGAAGGCTGAAAAGCATAGATTTTGTGGAGGAACATAAGGTAGTGCTGGAAAAGTTGAAGAATTGGCTAGGAGATAACAGCATCGCCCGAGGCTAGCTTTCCTTATCCCCTCAAAAAATTTAATTTGTTAGGAGGTGCAACATGGTTGTTGAAGTCAATGACCAAAACTTCGATCAGGAGGTTTTGAAATCGGACTTGCCCACCGAGGTAGATTTCTGGGCTCCCTGGTGTGGTCCTTGCCGGATAGTTTCCCCAATATATGAGAAACTTTCCGAGGAGTATAAGGGGCGGTTCAAATTCTGCAAACTTAACGTGGATGGGAACCAGGGCTTAGCCTTGAAGTATCAGGTGATGAGCATACCACTGCAGCTCTTCTTCGTTGATGGTCAAGTGGTTGACCAACTTCTGGGGGCCTATCCCGAGCAAGTAATCCGCTCAAAGGTGGAGGAGATTCTTCGTAAGTTCCCCGTTGACGAAAATGAAAAGCTCAGGCGGATATTGAGTCGCTGGATTCAGGAGAATGAGGACTATAGCCAGAAGGCTAAGGAGTGGGCTAGCAAGGCTGGTGCCGCAGGAAATGGTGTGCTTAGCGATGCCCTCTCACAAGTGACCAAGCTGGCTGATGAGATGGTAAGCAGCCTAGCAAAGTTGTTGGGCCAACTGCCGAGGAAGTAGGAGAAGCGCGGGAAGCCATGCCGGTTTCTCAGCCAAGGATAATAATCTTCACTACTTCATCCTGTCCATGGTGTAATCGCGTCAAGCAGTATCTTAGGGAGAAGAAATTTCGGTTTCGTGAGGTGAACGTAGAGAGAGATCGGGATGGAGCTAAGGAATTGCAGCGCCGACACATAATGGGCGTCCCAGTTGTCTTGATTAATAATCGCCCTGTGGTCGGCTTTGATAAGGCGAAAATAGATAAGTTGCTGGGAATCAAACGGTAAAGGTAACATGAAAGCATAGTGCACCCGACAGTGTGGCAAGGCATAATCAAAGAAAAAGGAAGGGGGCACTATGTATTACATCGGAGTGGATTACCACAAGCACTACTCATATGTTGTGGTAAAGAACGGGCAAGGGGAGGTGGAGCGGAGAGGAGCCATATTGAACAGCAAAGAGCAGGTCCGGCAGTTTTTAGAGCCATATCGGCCGGGGAAGGCAGCTTTAGAGGCAACCAGGAATTGGGGGCTCATCTATGACTGGCTGGAGGAGATACTGGATGATGTGGCCCTGGCACATCCTCTGAGGACAAGGGCTATCGCCGAGGCCAGGATCAAGACGGACAAGATAAGCGCTGATATCCTGGCAGACCTTTTGCGTGCTGACCTGCTTCCCAGGGCTTATGTTCCTGGGAGGGAAACAAGGGAGATCAAGAACATTCTGAGGCAGCGCATGTTCTTTGTCCGACTCCAGACGATGGTAAAGAACCGCATTCATACCATCCTCGATCGCCATCCCGAGGTGCTCTCGGAGGCGCAGGAGCTATCCGACCTCTTCGGGGCTACTGGGATGGAGTGGCTTAAGCAGGTAACCTTGAGCGGGGAGGATGACCAACTTCTTACTTCCGAGCTCGAACTCCTTGAGCTGCTTAAGAAGAAGATATCGGAGAGCAACGATGTGGTCAAGGAACTTAGCAAGCAAGACAAAAGGGCGAGGCTTCTGAGGAGCATCCCTGGGATTGGTCCCTTCTTCTCCATGCTCATTCTTTATGAGATTGATGACATCAATCGTTTTCAAGACCCGAAGAAACTATGCTCCTATGCTGGGCTGGTACCCTCTACTCATGCTTCAGGGGGCAGGGTATATCACGGGAGGATAACCAAACAGGGGAACAAGTGGTTAAGGTGGGCTCTGATCGAGGCAGTATATCCCGCTATCAGGGCTGATGCCGAGCTTTATGCTTACTATGAACGGATAAGGCTGCGAAAAGGCGCCAACGCAGCCAAAGTGGCCACAGCTCGCCGGCTTCTAACCATCGTTTATCGGGTGCTGAGCCAAGGGCGATTCTACCAGAGGAGGAGGCAGGATTCCCCGGTCGCCCTCGTCACCTCCTAGCTGATGCCAAAGGCATCGAGCTCTTTAAAAAGGTTAGGGGACCGGGGATCAGAGGTTATTATGTGGAGGCCGTGCCTCGACGAACAGGAGGATGATCCGGGATCAAGAAAACTACTGGGGAGGTGATAGACGAAAAGGAAGACAAACAACAAAAGACTTGCACTATGCTTTCACAGGAGGAGGTGAGAAAGGTGAACATCAAACCCTTTGAGGATCGGGTCCTGGTCGAACCAGATGAGGTCGAGGAGAGCAGGACCAAAGAGGGCTTGATCATTCCCGATACTGCCAAGGAAAAGCCTAGGACAGGCAAGGTTATAGAGGTGGGGACGGACGAGGAGCTGGCTGAGAAGATCAAGGTGGGTGACAAAATCATGTTTGCCAAGTTCACCGGAGATGAAGTTGAGTTTAAGGGGAAGAAGTACCTTATAGTTTCCAGGCAAGATATCCTCGCAGTTATTAAGTAGACTCGTTCTGGAAGGGGGTGGTCCGTAATGAGACTCAAGCCCTTTGAGGATCGAGTTCTAATTGAGCGGGAGGAGAAAGAGGTTAAAACCAAGGAGGGTTTAATACTTCCTGACACTACCAAGGAGAGGCCTAGAGTAGGCAGGGTGATAGAGGTAGGGACGGATGAAGAGCTGGCTGAGAAGATCAAGGTAGATGATAGGGTAATATTTGCCAAGGATGCTGGGGAAGAGGTCGAATTTGAGGGCAAGAGTACCTGATCCTTTCCAAGAGCGATATTCTTGCCGTGGTCAGGTAACTTGTAGAACGACCTAACTAATAATTGGCCAAGGGGAACATTTCCATGTCTGGAGAGAGGGATTATTTTGATGTTTCAAAGTGGAAGTTAAAGTTGGAGGAAGAGCGCCGAGAAAAAGACAGTTTCTTCGCCTGGCATTGGGACTCGCCGATCCCTCGTGAGGACCGCACGAGATTCAGGGGACTGGCTTACTATCCACCAAATCCTGACTACCGCTTTGAGCTCGAGCTTCATGAGCATCCTCAGAAGGAAACCGTCAGAGTGGACTATACCAAAGGAAATGAGGGGATGCTCATCCGATGGGGAGAGTTTCGCTTCAAGATAGGAGACGTGGAACAGACTCTTCAAGCCTATAAAAGCGACCCCAGTGAGCAAAAGCTATTTATCCCTTTCAGGGATGCCACCTCTGGTAAGGAGACATATGCTGCTGGAAGATACATTGACCTTGATCCGGAAAGAGATCTCACATCGGAAGGCAAATGGGTGCTTGACTTCAACCGGGCTTACAATCCCTGGTGTGCCTACAGTGAGTACTATACCTGTCCTTTAGTTCCCCCCGAAAACTGGTTAAGAGTACCCATATACGCTGGGGAGAAGGACTATCCACAAAGAAAGCATTAGGGAGAGCATTCGTTGAAGCTCGCGACAGCTTTCAAAACCGATGAGAAGGCCAATCTAAAAGGATGCTCTTAAGCTTCTTGAATAGGGACAGAGCTAAAGGCTATCTCGACACTTAGGAAGTGCTGAAGTTTAGGGCAATTTTGGAAAGGAGGGAGGAGACAGAATGAAGGAATTTGACGTTCTGGTGGTTGGGGGTGGTCCAGCACTTCGAGAGTGCATCCGAACATGCCGCCTGATGAGCTCGGAAGCGAAGCTGGGGGCGGTAAGGTTGGATAAGGTGATGATAAATCACTGTGCCATGCCTTATGCCCTAGCCAAGAAGACGACTGTAGATGAGGTGATTGCCCCGGATACGTTGGTTACCAGATGGAATGCCGGATTATTTATTGACCAAGCAACGCAGATTGACCCTAAGCAGAGAGTTGTTAAGTGTGCCAATGATTCTTTCAAATATAGGAAGCTTGTGCTGGCCACGGGATCCGATCCCATCAAGCCACCAATCTCGGGGATAGACCTTAAGAACATTCTTACTATTAGGCACTTTGAGGATCTAAAACAATTGGTTAAACTTCTGGATTCGCCTGAGACAAAAAACGTGGTTATTGTTGGTGGTGGGTACATAGGGGTAGAGTTCGCCTATGTCATTAAGGAAAGAGCCAGTCAGAACGTAACGATCATTGAACTCCTACCGCACTTGCTTGAAGCTTCCCTGGATGATGAGTTCTGTGTGGTAGCCGAGGAAGAGCTGCGCAAAAACGGAGTTAATATATATACTGGGAGCAAAGTGACCGAGTTCAAAGGTAAGGAGAAAGTTGAGAAGGTTGTTTTCGATGGAAAGGAAATCCCAGCCGATGTGGTGATTCTTGCCATAGGAGTAGCACCAGCAATTGAGCTGGCTCAGACTTCCGGAATCAAAGCTGACAGACAAGGCATTGAGGTGGATGAGTACTTTAGGACCTCCGCAGAGGGTATCTATGCCATAGGC
>CBFDTP010000100.1:0-4751 GCA_965612975.1 uncultured Dehalococcoidia bacterium
GTTGGGGGGAGGGGGGTGGCCCTGGTGGAACAGGCGCTCCGGCTCCGTCGGGTAAGGGTGGAACGGTTTGGAGAGGACGTGCTCATCAGCGGGTATTGCGAGTGGAAGTGAGCTTGAGCTGGAGGTGTTAGGAGATGTTTACCGGCATCGTTGAGGAGGTGGGCACAGTTAAATCGGCCTCCGCTGATTCTCTCCTCATCTCGGCGAGGAAGGTTACGAAGGAGCTGAAGCCCGGGGACAGCATTTCGGTGAGTGGGGCTTGTCTTACAGTCACCCAGCTGGAGAGGGAGGCCTTCTGGGTTGAGCTCATGCCCGAGACCCTCCGCCGCACCAACCTGGGGGGACTCCGTCCGGGGGATCGGGTGAACCTGGAACGAGCGCTGCGGGCGGGAGATAGATTAGGGGGGCATTTCGTCCAGGGACATGTTGATGGGGTCGGAAAGATCCTCTCCCGCTCTTCGGAGGCGGGGGCCCGTCTTTTGCGAATTTCGGCTCCCCGGGAACTCCGGCGTTATTTGGTCGAAAAGGGCTTTGTCGCCGTTGAGGGGGTTAGCTTAACCGTGGTGCAGCGGGAGGGCACCTCGTTTGTGGTCTCGCTCGTCCGCTATACCCTGGAAAACACCAACCTGGGGCTGAAGCGGCCGGGAGACTTGGTCAACCTGGAGGTGGACATCCTGGCCAAGTACCTGGAGCAGCTCCAGCAGAAACCCCCAGAGCTTTCACCCGAGTTTCTCACTGAGCACGGTTTTGCCTGAGGAGGTTTTGCGCCTCTGCACGAGGTCGAGGAAGGCCTCGATGCGGGTGCGCAGGTGCTGGCTGAGGAAGAATTCATCATTTCCCTCCAGGGTGAGGATGGGGAGGGGTAGGGTCTCTCTGAAGATGATGTCTCCTATCCCGCGGTGGCAGAAGGCCTGAACGTAGTGGATTATGCCATCCACCTGCCGGCGGGAGATCTCCCTTTGAATATCCTTCACTCGCTCATAGATGGAGTAAGGATAGGTATAAAGGGAATACTGCTCCGCCAGCGATGAGCAGGAATAGGGCATGGCGAATTGGCGCTGGATCTCGTTGAACACCACCCGGGCGCCGTTCTCCTCCAGGAAGCGGTAGAGGTCTTGGGCGAACACCGGGGGGACGCCAATGTAGGCCAGGCGGAGCATATCTTGGGGATAGGGCTCCCTCTCCCGGACCTGGGGGAGAAACTCTCGCAGCCTTTGCTCAAACCTGATGGGGTCTCCCTCAAAGTCGGAACTGGTGACCAGCCAGATGTGGTTCTCCCAGCCGGACACCTTCCCTTCCCGCCAGGTTAGCTCGTCGAGCTCCTGCAACAGCCTGCGGCAGGGCTCAAGCTTTCGGCGGACCCTCTCCGCGGCCTTAAGCGTCGTTCCCAGGGTCGAGGCAAGTAGGCGGAGAACCTCTTGCATCTGAGCGGGGTCGGGTTGGTCGGGGTAGGCAAAGGGGATGACCTCCAATCCCCTCAGTTTGAACACTTCCATAAGCATGATGGTATTGGAGCAATCACCGGTGGTAACGCAGAGCACCTTCTTTATTCCTCGCTCAAGGCAGATGGCGTAGATGCCCTTGATCCAGGCACAGCAGTTCTGTGGGAAGCCATGCCGCTCGGCAAGGTTGAGCAGCCTCTCCGGTTGGGGGTGGGAGATGAAGAGATTGTTCAGGTCCACCGGGGTATAACCGGCGGCCAGGAGCACTTCGGCCGGGACCGTGGTAGTGATTCCGATGCGCATGGCAACTCCCAGAGGTTGTCAAGAAACTTGCCGGGAATTCCTAGTCTTCCTCTTGGCCTTCCTCGCCCAGTAAGTATTCGTAACGTATTGTCCCATCGAGCACATAGTAGAGGTGAGGCTCTCCTGGGGAAGCTGGCGGCTGGTGGATCACTGGCTTTCCCAGCTCATCGGCGACCTTGACCAGGTCTTTCATCGAACTCAGGGGAATAACCCTTTCGCTCTCGGGTGGCAGGGCTTGTCGGGCCTCCGCTATGCGATCACCGTGCTTCCTGCGGGCTCGACTCACCTCCCGCTCGGTTGGCGACGGCCCGCCGGGCTTACTGCGTGTTGCCGTCAGCAGGCCCAGGAAGGCCAGGAAGACGATTACTACCGGGATAAGATTGTTCCTTCTCTTGCCCAAGACCCATTTGCGGGTGATCGTCTCCTTCCTTTCAATGGTGCCGGCCTTTTGCTGTGAGAGTTCGCCGGCGATCTTGAACGTGCTCTCCCCGAGGGGGATTACCAGGCTGGGGGTCAGGCTCTCTGCAGCTTCACCTTTGGGAGCCTTTACCTTGGCCTCAACGTTAAGCTTTATCACCAGCCTAGGTTCCCGTGGGACGACCCCGGTCTCTTTAGCGATATTATCCAGTAGGTCGCTGAATTTGGTCGGGTCGATGGAGAACTTTTTCCCCAGGGCGAACGTCTTTTCCTGGGAGCCGAACTCAAGCTTGCCGGGCCCGGTCTCTATTTTCTCTATCGTGCCAACCTTGTGCTGGGATAGTTCGCCGTCTATCTTAAAAGAACTTCGCCCTAGGGGAATGATCATAAAAGGTGCCAAGGTCTCCCGGGCCTGGCCATCTTTCACCTTGGCCTGGGTCTCCACCACCAGCCTGACCACTAACTTGGGATTTCTAGAGGTCACCCCTGTCTGGAGGTCGATGCCCTTCACCAGCTCTCTGAAGTGGTTGAGGTCTATGGAGAAGGTTTGGCTGAAGTTTGCTCCTTTATCCTTTGAGTTAAACTCCTTCGCGGGCAGGATGACGACCTCCTTTTCCCAGAGGCCCTCTGACTGGAGGAGGCCCACCACGCGGTAGGTGCCGTGCAGTTCGGCCGGCTTATCCCCGGAGAACTGATAGGAGGCCGTTGCCTCGATGTAATCCACGAGCTTGGCGAAATAAGTTTGACCCGGCTCAAGGGTGGTGCTTTCATATAGGTCGCTTGGCTCAACGATGACCTTGTAGTCCAGGGCTGCCTGTTGCTCGTAGGTGAGCAGGGGGATGCGTTTCTTCACCTCGGGCACGAGGACAAAATGTTTTGACGGCATGTCTTCAGCTATAAGATCGGCCGTAACGTTGTAGGTGCCATTTAGCTGGGCCGGTTTGCTGGCGCTGAATCTGTAAGAGGCTTCCACTTCAACTCGATCCACCAGCTTGGTGAAGTAGGTCTGCCCGGGACCGAGAACCTGTGTCCCATATATGGTGTTGGGCTTGAGGTGGACTTTATAGTTTAGGGCCCCCTCATGTTTGTATTTGACTACCGGCACGCTTCGAACTACCTTGACCGGCTGCTTGTAAGTGGCATACAGGTTATAAGCCAGGCCACATAGAAACAATCCAAGGATGATGAGGGAGATCAGCCTTAGCCGGCGGTTGAGGAATTTGCGGGGCCATCTTAGTTTAATTCTGCGAATCATCTTGACTCCTTTTCGCCCAGGGGGCACTTCCTATATCTTAAGCCGTCTAACGGGAGAGGAGCTGCTTCACTGCTATCGAGGCCCAGCCCAGTTTGGGCACGCGAAAGACAACCTTGCCCCTCACCTGACCGGGAAATACCGGTTCAGAGTCGGGCTCCTTGTTGGCATCTCCCTTGGTGACCAGAAGCCGGGCCTCCTTCGTCTGATGAACCTCTGTCACTCGATGTATAACGGTAATGTTCCCCTCCCGGAACTCAATGATATCTCCTTCGCTGACCTTGCTTGCCGGCACCTTCACGGCTATCACCACATCACCCACATCTATAGTTGGCCTCATGCTGCCGCTGTAGACCACGGTGGGATAAAAGTCGAACAGGCCAAGGGAGAACCAGATAAGGGCCACTCCAATAATGCTGCCGATGATCCACCCTACCAGGCCTCGGTCAGCCATCCTTCGGGCCCGGGTAGGCCCCTTTGACCAGAGGGGATAGGCAGTCTGCACTATCACGAAGCCGATTACCGGGGCGGCAGTTCCCAGCAGGGCTTTGAGGGACCAGGTCAGGTCAGGCAATATCGGACAGAACCACCAGAAGGCTTGCAGAATGCCCCGGTAGGCCAGGGCTGGCAGAGGTCCCCCAAGGAAGGCCAGGAAGCAGGCCAACAGGTTCTCGGAAAGCAGGGGGAGGGGGGTGGAGGAGAGATAACGGGCGGCCTCCTGTCCTCCGCTGAAGCCCATGAGCTTGGTCATCGGCGTCAGAATCAGGGTGAACAACAAAGCCAGAAGCCCCAGTGTTAGGGCTCCTCCCCGGGGAGCGAGCCGATTGACCAGCCAGGCCCGACTGAGCTCCAGGCCCAGCAGGGCTGTTCCCACGAAGACGAGGTTGATCAGAATGCCCTGAGGACTAAAGGAATATGGACTCCGGCCGAATCCGGAGACTACCCCGCCAACAACGAGGAGGAAAACTTGGAAGAGGCCAACCGCCAGGGCCAAGACCGCCAAGGACCGGTGAAATCGAACCTTTAACTTTGGCCGGTAGCGGGGTAGTTGCCAGATCAGATAAGCCAGGGAGGCCCAGATCATCGGCTGAACGACGTAAGCGGCCACAAAGGCACTGAGAAGGCGAGGAAAGACCAGGTCGGTGAGTAAATAGATAACCAGGAGTGCAACAACGATGTGAGGCCAGTCAAGCCTAGTTCTTGTTTCCCAAGCGAGGGTCATCCTGTCCCGTTTCCTCTCTTAACACACTGAGTTTTGGCCAGCAACTTCCAGCCTTCTGATGCCTCTGATTATACCTCTGGGGGAAATCGCCAGTCAACTTCAGCTTGCTGGGGAG
>CBFDTP010000101.1:0-4709 GCA_965612975.1 uncultured Dehalococcoidia bacterium
TTTCAAGCAGAAGACGGCATACGAGATCATGCCTAGTCTCGTGGGCTCGGAGATGTGTATAAGAGACAGTTGCATCTGTCCCAGCTGCGGCACAAGGGTTCCGCACCAAGCCGGGACTCCTTGTAGCAGCCTGAAATGCCCTAAATGCGGTAATTGGATGATGAGAGAATAAAAATATGGTAATTTCGGTTGCCAGCGGCAAGGGGGGAACTGGAAAGACCTTGGTTGCCACCAGCCTGGCCCTTTCTTTGCCCGAAAGGGTGAGATTCCTGGATTGTGATGTAGAGGAGCCTAATGCCCATATTTTCCTTAAGCCGACCTTTACTTCCAGGGAACCGGTTTATATACCCGTTCCTAGGGTGGACGAGGCCAGATGCACTCACTGTGGGAGATGTGCTGAGGTTTGTGCCTATCATGCCATCGCCGTTCTGCAAGATAAGGTGCTCCTCTTCCCTGAACTTTGTCATGGCTGTGGTGCTTGCTCCTACCTCTGCCCCGAGAAGGCCATCTCGGAGGTGGGGCGAGAAATAGGGGTAGTGGAGATAGGGCGCTGTGGCGAGATTGAACTGATCCAAGGAAAACTCTCCGTAGGAGAGCCCCTCGCCGTCCCGGTGACCAGAAAGGTAAAGGAGCACCTCGATGGGGATGGGGTAAATATCATCGACGTCCCCCCGGGGACTTCCTGCCCCGTGGTAGAGGCCATAGAAGGAAGCGATTTCTGTCTTTTGGTGACCGAACCCACGCCCTTTGGCCTGAGTGATCTTACCCTGGCCGTTGAGGTAGTCCGGAAATTGAAAATTCCCTGCGGGGTGGTGGTGAACCGTGCTGGCATCGGAGATTCCGGAGTGCCGGAATACTGCGTCCAGGAAGGACTTCCCCTCCTGCTCGAAATCCCGCTAGATATCAAGATTGCCCATCTTTACTCTCAGGGAATCCCTCTAGTGGAGGGGATGCCAAGCTGGCGAGAGAAATTCCTGAATCTTTTTCAGGAGGTTAAAAGGAGGTTAGCTGGTTAGAAGGGTGGAAGAGGGCCCTTGCATTTATGTTCATCTCAGAGGAGCAGAATGAAGGAGTTGGTCGTCCTGAGTGGCAAAGGAGGGACCGGGAAAACAAGCCTCGTCGGCTCCTTTGCCGTCCTGGCCCAAAATAAGGTGCTGGCCGATGCCGATGTCGATGCTCCCGACCTCTATCTCCTGCTCCAGCCCCAGGTCAGGGAGCAGGCGGAGTTCTGGGGTGGGCAGCTTGCCTTCATAGATGAGGAAAAGTGCACCGGATGTGGGCTCTGTGAGGAACTCTGCCGTTTTAAGGCCATAAAGGACTTCAAGGTAGATGAACTTTCCTGCGAAGGCTGCGGCTTCTGTAGCCACATCTGCCCTGCCGAGGCCATCCATATGAAGGAGCGAATGGCAGGGCACTGGTATATCTCCGAGACCAAGTACGGTCCCCTGGTCCATGCCAGGCTGGGGGCAGCTCAAGAGAACTCGGGGAAGTTGGTTGCCCTCGTCAGAAACAAGGCCAAGGCCCTGGCCGAGGAGAATCATCTGGAATATATCATCACCGATGGGCCGCCGGGGATAGGCTGCCCCGTCATCTCCTCAGTTGCCGGGGCAAACTTGGCCCTCCTGGTCACCGAACCCACGCTTTCCGGAATGCATGACCTAAGCCGGGCTCTGGGCCTTTGCCAGCATTTCAATGTTCCCGCTCTAGTGTGCATTAATAAGTACGACCTCAATGAGGAAAATGCGTCCCGAATAGAGGCCTACTGCAGCGACATGGGCCTAAAGCTGGTTGGTCGAATTCCCTTCGACAACGTGGTCACCAAGGCCCTGGCTTGTGGAGTTCCGGTGGTGGAATATACCGACGGAAGGGTTTCCCGGGAAATAGAGTCGCTCTGGCGAGAGATTCAAAGAGGATGGTCGGGAGGCTAAGTCAATGCGTTACGCCGAATATCAAATTGCCCGCACATTCTTGATACGTGCTGATCACGGTGCGGAGTTAATCTCCTTCATTGGCAAGGTGGCCCGGGAGAACGACATCAAGGTCGCCACCTTTACCGCCATCGGGGCCCTGAAATCGGCCAAGCTTGGTTACTATGACCAGGAGAAACATGAGTATCGGGAAATAAGCATCAACTCTTCATGTGAGCTCGCTAACTGCCTGGGGAATATCTCGCTGAAGGATGGTCAGCCCTTCGTCCATGCCCATGCCGTCCTCGCTGACGAAAACGGTGACGCCAAAGCAGGGCATCTTGTGGAAGGCATGGTGTTCGCCGTCGAGGTCTTCCTTCAGGAGCTTAAAGGCTCGAAGCTTGAGCGCCAGCCCGATGGGGTAACCGGCTTGGCGCTGTGGGAGTTATAGCCGATCAAACATGAGGATCACCATCATCTATGATAACAAAGTTCTGAAGAAGGAGCTTAAGGCAGATTGGGGATTCTCCTGCCTGGTGGAGGTAGCCGGAGCACCGAGGATCCTCTTCGATACCGGGGCCAGCGGTGCGGTGCTTCTTCACAACATGCAAGGGCTGGGGCTGGACCCCGGTACGATTTCCGAGGTCTTCATCTCCCATGCCCACCGGGATCATCTTGGAGGACTTTCTGCCCTGCTCCAGCTCAATGGTAAAGTTAGAGTCTACATTCCCAGTTCCTGTCCCCCGCCCGCCGGGGCAGAGGACGTGCTTCGCATCGGAGAGCCACTGCAACTCCATGAGGACATCTTCTCCACCGGCGAGTTGGGCCATATAGAGCAATCCCTCGTGGTCCGAACCGGGGAAGGTCTCGTTGTGATCGCTGGCTGCTCCCATCCAGGGGTGAGAACCATCTTTCAGTCCGCCTCAAGGCTGGGGAAGGTTTCCGTCCTCATCGGAGGGCTGCATGGATTCAGGGAGTTCGACCTCCTTCAGGATCTCAGGCTGGTTTGTCCCTGCCACTGCACCCAATTTAAATCGGACATAAAGCGTCTCTACCCGGAGAAGTGCCTTGAGTGCGGAGTAGGCCGGATATTGGAAATTTGAAGGAAAGGGGGTGAGATCATGCCGATTTACAGTTACCGCTGTCAAAACTGTGGAGAAACGGTGGAGGTTCTGCTCCGCAGCTCGGAAGACCGACCCCGCTGTCCCAACTGTGGGAGCGAGAGTCTGGAAAAACTCATCTCTGCCTCCTATACTATACGAATGGGTGCCCCAACTTCTGGCCTAACCTGTTGTGGCCGGACGGAGCGCTGTGATACTCCGCCGTGCTCGACTGACGGTACCTGTCGAAGGAGGTAGAGTGGAAGCATTTGACGAGCTTGAAAGGCAAATCCAGGAGGAAATGAGAAGGATTTATACCGAGGCGACCCTGGATCATGCCATGAATCCTCGGAATGTAGGAAGTCTGCCCAATGCCGATGGGTTCGCCCAGGTAACTGGGCCCTGTGGCGATACTATGGAGATCTGGCTCAAGGTGAAGGATGGGCGAATTGATAAAGCCACCTTTTGGACCGATGGCTGTGGGACCTCCATCGCCTGTGGCAGCATGGTTACCGAGCTGGTCAAAGGCAAGACCATCGCCGAGGCATTGCGCCTGTCCTCGCAGGATATACTGAATGCCCTGGGTGGCCTTCCCGAGGCCGATATCCACTGTTCCATCCTGGCGGCTAACACGCTTAAAGAAGCACTGAATGATTACCTCAAGTTCAGGAACGAGCCATGGAAGAGAGCCTATCAAAGAAAAAGCTGAGGGTTAAGTGGCAGCTATGCCTGGGATGTGGGCTCTGCACCTCGGTCTGTCCCCGAGGGGCGATAAGCCTGGTTTGGGGAAAGGCCTGGATTGACCCCCAGAAGTGCGTCGTCTGCCGCCAGTGTGAGAAAACCTGCCCCTTCGGGGCCATTCGGGAAGAAGTTCCCCTTTCCGTCAGGGCTTTCGGCGAGGAGGTGGCTGGGCTCCAACGCCAGACGGATGAGCTCATCCGCAAATTAGCCAAGTTGGCCAAGAAAGGAGGAGGGTCATGAAGATCGCCGCCGTGTCCGATGATGGGCTGAGGATAAGTCAGCACTTCGGCCGAGCCCCATACTACGTAGTGCTGACCATCGAGGAAGGTCAGATAGTGGACAAAGAGATACGGGCCAAGGCCGGACACCATACCTTCGCTGCCCATCAACCTCCCAAGCTGGCCCCGGGTGAGAGACATGGCTACGATGATGGGGCACAAGTACGGCATGCCAACATGGCCGAGACCATCAAGGACTGTCAAGTACTACTGGCCGGTGGGATGGGCTGGGGAGCCTACGAATCGATGAAGAGCTACGGCATCGAGCCCATCGTTACCGATGTCGAGGGCATCTACGAAGCCGTTCGCCTTTACCTCAAAGGCAAGCTCCCTAATCTGATGGAGAGGCTGCACTAGGGTTTATAGTACCCGCAAAAATCTCGAGATTTTTGGGGATAACAAAAAGGAGGATTATATGGTCACCAAAGAGGAAGTCCTTGAGAGGTTGTCCCATATACTGGTTCCCGGCGTAGGGAGAAGCCTGACCAAGATGAGGCTCGTTCGAGAGGTTGAGCTCGATGATGGAAGGATAAAGCTTACCCTGGCCTCGACAGCACTCCCCACCCAGGCCAAAGAGTGGGTGGAGAAGAAATCCCGAGAGGAGGTAGCTGGGCTGCCCGGGGTGGAGCAAGTTCTGTCTCTTATACACATCTGACGCTGCCGACGAAGGCTTAGGTGTAGAT
>CBFDTP010000102.1:0-4676 GCA_965612975.1 uncultured Dehalococcoidia bacterium
TGGTGGTCGGCACGGCGGCGGGCCAGGTAAAGCCCACCACCGGCGGTGGGATATACTTCGGCCTTCTGGCGGCTGAGGCGGCGGTCGAGACCCTGCAGCGAGCCTTCTCTACTGGCGACCTCTCCCGCAAAGGGCTCGCCCCCTACGAGAGGGCCTGGAAGAACAAGCTGGGGCCTGAGCTTCAGATCGGCTGCCTTGCCCGGAAATGGTTTGAAGCCCTCTCCGATTCCCAGATCGAGCGGGTCTTCGAGCTCATCATTAGACGTCGGCTTCACGAACTCCTCCTTCGCTCACCTCAGCTTTCCTTCGACTGGCACTCCAAGGCATTGCTCCTCGGGCTAAGGCATCTCCTCACCGGAGGCCTTCCCCTCCCCGGCTTAAAGCGAGAAAAATCCCCTGAACTCAGGAGGCAAAGAGATGCCCAAGGAGCAGCATCCCACCTGCGCTAAATGTGGCAAGCGGGTCTGTGAGCCTCGAATCGGAGCCAAGGAGACTCCTCCTCTGGCCGAGGCACCGCCCTTCTGCCCCATGAAGCTTCACTCCCCGGTGCTTGAGCAGGTCCTCTCCGAGTACGAGAAGCCTGAGGTGAGGGAATTTGCCCGGTTGGCCTCAATTCAGGAGTTCGAGTGCTACGAGCGCACGCCCGCTGGCCTGAGGACCAAGATACCGCGAATAGAGGAGCTTATTCAGTTCGCCCACAAGTGCGACTTCAAGAAGCTGGGCCTGGCCTTCTGCCTGGGCCTGGCCCGGGAAGCTCGCACTCTGACCGAGATTCTGGAGTATCAGGGGTTCGAGGTGGTTTCCGTTTGCTGCAAGGTGGGGGCGGTGCCCAAGGAAAAAATCGGCCTCCGGCCGGATGAAAAGATAGCCGGACCGGAACGATGGGAATCAATGTGCAACCCCATCGCTCAGGCCGAGATCCTGAACGCCGAGCAGGTTGACCTCGGCATCCTGCTGGGCCTTTGCGTGGGGCATGATACCCTGTTCATCAAGTATAGTCGGGTGCCCCTGACCGTGCTGGCGGTGAAGGACCGGGTGACGGGGCATAATCCTCTGGCAGCCCTTTATCTCTCTTCCTCTTACTACCGTCGGCTCCTGGGCCAGACCGAGCTGGGAGGATAGGACAGTGGAGATAATTCCGGCGGTTGACCTGCGTGGTGGAAAGTGTGTTCGCCTTTATCAGGGGGACTACCACAAGGAGACGGTCTACTCGGAGGACCCGGTGGCCATGGCCCGGAACTTCGAGGCCCAGGGGGCGAGGAGACTGCACGTGGTTGACCTCGATGGTGCGGCCAGGGGCGAGCTTTGCAATGCTTCCGCCATCGAGGGTATAATCCGGGCGGTGCGGATTCCCGTGCAGGTTGGGGGTGGAGTGCGGCGGCTGGAAACGGTGGAATACCTGCTGGGGCTGGGGGCCGATCGGGTTATTCTGGGAACCCTGGCGGTGGAAGACCCAAAGCTGGTGGCCGAGACTTGCCGGAAGTTCGGAGAGCGTATCATCGTCAGCCTTGATGCTCGAGAGGGCTATGTCAGAAGCCATGGCTGGCTGAAAGGCACCAACCTACCAGCAGTTCAACTAGCCTTAGAGCTGGAAAGCTTGGGGGTAAGGAGGTTCATCTACACCGACATCACTCGGGATGGCACCCTCACCGGCCCCAATTTCAAAGCCATCGCCGAACTAAAGGCCCGGCTCCACGTCCCCTTCATCGTGGCCGGTGGTATCTCCCGGGTCGAGCACTTGAGGAAGCTGGCCCAAATGGGAGTGGAGGGGGCCATCCTGGGCCGGGCGCTCTACTCCGAGGAACTTAACTTCTCGGAACTGGCTCAGGAGCTTGGATGATCCAAACTTGCCTTCAGATGTGCTGGTCGGCGGGGTTGACATGACCCCTCATGGTGGTATAATAAGGCAAAGAGTCGAGGGCACCATCCTGATCCAGGAGGTGCGGGGATGAGGCTTCACGCAATGTATGGGGTGTGGCAAATGATTAGTCCTTCCCCGCCGAGAGGCGGGGGATACATAAGGCAGGTGCTGACCTCAGGGGTTTAGCACCTGGGGATTCTTGGTAGAACACCAAGAGCTCATTTCTGGAGCAAGCAAAAGGGGGTGTCGGTTGGCGCCCCCTCTTTTTAGCCACTCAGATCCCCTTCACAATCCCGCAATACGCTCGTTGCTCCACTAGGTCGGGAAGTCCTATGTCCGAAGTCTTAAATATCTTTTGAGAGATTCGGTAGAGATTCATGGAGATTAATAGAGATTTGATAGACACGGGTGGACACTTGTAGAGACTGATGGAGATTCGCAGAGATTTAGTGGAGATGGAGACTGAATTTCCTAATCTCAATAAATCTCTATCACTCTCAAAGAATCTCTCAATCTCAACAAATCTCAATCAATCACAAGGTACTATTCAACGATAGCGAGCTAGGCTTTCGGCAAAGGCGGATTTCAACTATAATTACTACAAGAGGGGTAAATTGAAGGGAGGTTAAGGAGAAAATGATAGAGGAACTGCAAGCGCTTCCGGAGGAAATTTTGCCGGATCTTTTAAATTATGCAAACTATCTTAAAAGGCAAAGGGAGCGGATAAAAGCCTTTGAGTCAAAATATGGCTCCTTTGAGGAATTAAGAAAAAAAATACTAAAGGGTAAGCATAGCTGGGAGGAGGAGAAAGACCTGTTTGAGTGGGAAGCCATCACTACAGAAATGGAAAAGATAAGGGAGATATCTAGGGTAAAGTGAAGGCTGCGGAATTAAAGAGGCGAGCTGAGGAAGCGTGTCAAAATTTGAGTTTACCAGAGCTGGAAGTTATAAAGGAAGGGCTCAGCTTTATAAAGATGCGCCTTAGAGCAAGCGAAGAGGTGGCGGTGGAATTATACTTTAACGAAGAGACACAAACCTTGACTACGGCACTTTTAGTAAAGGGAGAAAGGGTTTTTGGGATAAATGGTTATCCTAGAAGTGGAATCTGGCATGTGCACCCTTTTGGTAGAGTGGAGGAGCACCAGGAAATAGCGCCAATGCAAATAGAAGAAATTCTCGAAAGATACGCTAAAGTGCTGAAGGAAATCGAAAACGTCTAAAAAGCTCCCCTCTCCTTTCTGAATAAATCATAACCTCTTAAGCTGGTGGCTTAGGATTTAGAACCTTGAAATCGACCCCCATGATCTAGGACACAGGACTTCGGACCCTCGGCCTAGGACTTAGGACCTCGGACTTAGGACTTAGAATTGGACTCCGGACCTAGGACTCTCCACCCAAAATTATTGAAAAGCTTGCTATTTACTCCAGTTTGCACTATAATTAGAGTGTAATCAGAGTGTAATTAGAGCATAGCAATGGAGGCTAAGGTCACCATTAAGATACCCCGGGAACTTTACCGGAAGCTGGGTCAGATGATAGAGGGGACCGGCTTTTCCAGCGTAACGGAGTTCATCGTCTTTGTGCTACGGACCCTGGCTTCGAGCGGGGAACTAAGGGGGGAAGACAGGTTGACCGCTGAAGAAGTCCGGGCAATAAGGGAGAGGCTAAGAAGACTCGGTTATTTAAAGGAGGAGGAGTGAAGGAAGAAAAGAAAGCTGTCCTCTTGCCTGCCGAACTCTATAACCGGATAGAGGAGAGGGCAAAGGCTACCGGATTTGGTTCGGTGGAGGAATACGTCAGTTTTGTTCTTGAAGAGGTCTTAAAGGAGGACGAGGAGGAAGAAAGGGGCTTCAGCCCCGAAGAGGAAGAAGAGGTGAAGAAGAGGCTGAGAGCCCTTGGCTACCTCGATTGAAGTTCGCTTTTCGGGGATATAAGTTGGAGATAAACCCAGCGATACTCGCGCTAGTGGCTATCCTTGCCTTCCTCTGCCAGTATGCGAGCGTTTCCCTTGGAATAGGATATGGCACTGTTCTCGTGCCCCTCCTTCTCATAGTAGGATTCGCTCCTCTGGAGGTTGTTCCGGCGGTGCTTCTGAGCCAGCTTGTTGGGGGAACGACGGGAGGCCTTGCTCATCACCACGCCGGGAATATAAAGCTTGACTTCAGGCGGGATGAAGGGATTATCAAGGAGAGGCTCCGGAGGTTCGGCTATCTTCCCCGCTCCTTCGATTCTAAGGTGATCTTTATCCTCGCCACCTGTGGGATTCTCGGAGCTCTTGTGGGAGTTTTCGTGGCAGTCAATATCCCGAAGGTCGTTCTTGAGGCTTATATAGGGACAATGGTCCTGGGGATAGGGGTATTGATTCTTCGAAAGAGGCGCAGTGGGGTCTTTTCCTGGAGAGCTCTCATTGCTATAGGACTTGTCAGCTCCTTCAATAAGGGGATAAGTGGAGGGGGATATGTGCCACTGGTCGCCGGGGGGCAGATTATAAGTGGGCGGGAGGTGAAGAGTTCGGTGGGAAGTACTGCCCTTGCAGTGGGCCTGATCTGCGCGGTGAGCTTCCTGGGTTATGTTCTGATGGAGGGGGGAATCCGCTGGGTCCTCGCCGCCGCGACCATCTGGTGGCGCGACCTGATGGTCGGGGATGAGGACGCCCAGGTCCGCGAGCGCGTCCTCGTCCTCTACTCCGACGACGAGGGCGACTCATGGAATCACAGCAACGCTCTCACCGTCGCCACAGACGACGGTCACGAAGAGGCCTCCGAACCATCCATCGAACAGTTCTCCGACGGCACCTGGATCATGACCATCAGAA
>CBFDTP010000103.1:0-4641 GCA_965612975.1 uncultured Dehalococcoidia bacterium
CTCGTGGGCTCGGAGATGTGTATAAGAGACAGATCCACTACCCCCGAGATAATGGTGGCATCGCCATCCTCGTTGAACTTTATAAAAGCGGCCGAGCCTCCCCGAATCCCCATGGGGAAACCGCACATAACTGAGCCACAGGCCATGCCGATGCCCCGCCCTGGAGGGAGCTTCCCCCTCTTTTCCTTCCACCCAGCCCTCTCCGCCGCCTTATGAACACACTCGGTAAGACCACACGAGCTTATCTTGGCCCCGGTAGCAGTAACGAAGCCTGAGGTTACGGCGTTTTTCAACCTGATCTCCATCGGATCGATCCCCAGCTTTTCCGCGGCCATATCGAGGTGCAGCTCAACCGCCATGTGAAAAGCCCGGTTCTGTTCGGGATGCATGCCCCGCGGAGGCTTATTGGTATAGACTCGGTAGCCATCGTAGCGAAGATTCTTCAAGGCATAGGTCGTCTCCAGTTCCATGTAGGGGACTGAAACCGCAATAGGACCAGTGCTAGCGTAGGCCCCCCCGTCTATAATGCATCGGAAGTCCCCCACAGTCCAGATCCCGTCCTTCTTAAACCCCATCTTAAGGTAGGTTATCCATCCTACCCGCTGACGAATGCAGTTCTCGTTCTCCTCACGACTATAAACCAACTTAACCGGGCGCTGGGCCTTCCGAGATAGTAAGCAAGCGATAACATCTGCTGCCTGTATCTCCGACCTTCCTCCAAAGGCACCACCGATATAGACTCGGTGCACTCTCACCTGAGAGGTTGGTATGCCTAAGGCTCTACTTAGTGGACGGGCTTTCATATGTGGTCCGGCATTGGGGCACCAGATATCTACCCCGGTGGAGTCAAAACTGGCCAGGACAGCATAAGGCTCAGCCTGGCAGTAATTCTGTTCGGGGGCTTCAAAATGCCCCTCCAGGACGAGATCGGCCTCGGCCAATGCCTTATCTACCTCGCCCTCATCCACCTTGACGTGAACACAGATATTCCCCGGCTTATCCTCATGAATCAGGGGGACGCCCTCCTTCATGGCTTCCTCAGGGTCAAAGACGGCCGGCAGCGGCTCATATTCTACCTGAATTAACTCCAGGGCCTCCTGAGCAATGTCCTCGTCGATGGCTGCCACGGCTGCCACTTCCTGCCCAATATAACGCACCTTATCTATCGGGAGCAGTTGATAATCCCTGGTATAGGGAAACACGCCCCATTTGTAAGGCAAAGCATCCCTCTTCCCAGTGATCACCGCCTTTACCCCAAGAAGTTTTTCCGCCCTAGAAGTATCAATGTTCAATATTCGAGCATGAGGATAAGGACTGCGCAGCACCTTGGCATGCAACATTCCGGGCAAGCTAAGGTCAGCGGTGAACTTAGCCTCTCCTCGAACCTTTTCTATCGAATCCGTCCGAGGTACCCTCTTCCCCACCAAAGCGTACTCGGGCATTTCAACCTCCCCTCAAACGGCGAGCCGCCTCAGCAATGGCTTCCACTATCTTAACGTATCCGGTGCAGCGACACAGGTTGCCGGAGATGGCCTCTCTTATTTCCTCCTCGCTGGGATCAGGATTGGAGTCAAGCAGGGCCTTTGCGGTGAGGATCATCCCCGGGGTACAAAAACCACACTGGACGGCCCCGTAGTTAACGAAAGCCTCCTGTAGCGGATGCAGTTCTTCTCCTTTGGAGAGGCCTTCAATGGTAAGTATTTCCCGGCCCTCAGCTTCAATGGCTAAGATGAGGCAGGAACGAACGGGCTTTCCGTCTAAAAGGACAGTACAGGAACCGCAAGTCCCGTCCTGGCACCCCTCCTTTGCCCCCGTTAAGGCTAAGTCTTCTCTCAAGACCTCTAGCAGGGTTCTATTAGGAGGAATTGATAACTCACAATCTTCACCATTTACCCTTAGCTTAATCCTTTGCCTCTCCATCATTGATCCCGTGAGATTTATCCTCCTCCCAGTGGAGCTATCAGGACTTTTATGGTTACTTCATCCCCCTCATTCAGGCGTATTGAAAGGTGCTCCTGTCCGCAGGGTAGGGTTCGGGTCCTCCAACTCTACTTCCATTGGAGGCTTAAAGACCCCACTTACCTCCATGTTGGAATCCACAAGAACACGCATCTTAAGATTGGGCTCCCCGGGTTAGATTTAAAGATCGTTCAATCGCTCGCTTTAAAAGGGTTCGAATCATCTTCCGCCGGTAAGATGCCTCCAGGCTCAAATTATTAACTGGGTGGGCCTTCCTAAATGCTGCCTCGGCCACCTCCTCAATCACCTCGGCCCTGATCTCCCTCCCTGGCAGAATCCCCTCAACCTCGGTCACCCTAATCGGGGCAGGAGCCACGGCTCCAAGGACTACCCGAGCCCCGTGACAAACTTTCTCCCCATCCAAGCTCAGCACCACGGCAACCCCAGCTAAGGGAAAGTCCATCGCCTCACGAACTCTGAGCTTTTGGTAGGAGCCAACGCTGCCCTTGGGCAGGGGGGGAACTTGAACCTCGGTGAGAATTTCCTCAGGCTCCAGGGAAAGAGGAGCCTCACCTTTTCCGGTGAAGAGCTCGCTCAAGGGGAGAAGGCGTTCACCGCCAGCCCTCGTCAGCTTCACCCGGGCATCTAAAGCCAGCAGGACGGGGGCCAGGTCGCCTTGATAAACCGCATGGCAGCGATCCCCACCCTTCACCGCGTGACAGGCCTCCCCTCCACGCTTGAAACAGGCCGAGCGAACCTGCCGCCAGAAGAAAGACTGGTTATAATAAATGCATCTGGTGTCCAGACAAAGGTTCCCCCCCACCGTTCCCATGTAACGGATTGCCGGCACCCCGATTCCCTTCGCCGCCTGGCAAAGGAGAGGATACCTTTTCCGGATCACCGGGGAGGTGACTATATCGCTGATTGAGGTAAGGGCTCCAATCCTTAAGCCATTCGCTTCATCATAGTCGATATAGTTTAAGCCTGAAATGCCCCTGAGGCTGATAACGTATTTGGGAGTGAGCAATCTCTGCCCTAAGTAGGTTAGCAGAGCGGTACCTCCGCTGAGGATCCGGGCCTCACCCTTGTGCTCCGCCAGCAAGCCACAAGCTTCCTCCAAGCTAGCCGGGCGGGAATACTCAAACCCGGGCAACCTCATCCTTCAGCCTTCTGAACGTTTTTCTTCAGGTAATCCACGATTTCATCGAGGGAGCTTCCCTCAGGGAAGACCTCGGCCACGCCCAGTTCCTTCAATGCCGGGATATCCCGGCGGGGGATAACGCCGCCCACGATCACCAACTTATCGGTAATGCCACGTTCTTTAAGTGCCTCGATTAGCCTTCGACTATAATAGAGATGCGAGCCAGAGAGGATGCTCAGGCCTATCACGTCCACATCCTCCTGAACGGCGGCGGCCACAATTTGGTCGATGGTCTGGTGACGCCCGGTATAGATCACCTCCATTCCGGCGTTCATCAGGGCCTTGGTCACTATCTTAGCCCCGCGATCATGTCCATCAAGTCCCGGTTTGGCCATCAAGACTCGAATTGGAACTTCCTTCTCCGCCACGGTCTCAACCTCCTACCTAAAAGATGGCCACCGGCTCCTTAAACACCCCGAAGGCTGCTTTGAAGACCGAGGCCATCTCGCCCAGAGTGACATAAGCTTTAGCCGCTTCAACCAGCGGTGGCATGATATTCTGCCCCGATTCTATCGCTTGCCGCAGGTTTTCCAGAGCCCGCTCAACCGCCTTCTGGTCCCGGCGGGCTCGCAGCCTTTTTAGTGACTCGATCTTCTCGTCCACCCAGCGGGGGTCAACCTCATGGAACTTTACTGAGGGCTCCTCCTCTTCGGTCCGAAAGAGATTCTCCCCGATCTTGACCTTCTCACCGGTCTGAAGCTTAATGGCTTCCTCATAGGCCTCCCGGGCCAACAGGCTTTGGATGTATCCGTTCTCAATGCACTCAATGATGCCCCCCCGCCGTTCAATGTCGGCCATCACCTCCTTTATCTTCTCCTCCATGGCGTTGGTGAGGCTCTCCACAAAATAGGAGCCCGCCAGGGGGTCCACCACGTTGGTCACATCTGACTCATAAGCGATGATCTGAAAGGTGCGCAGGGCGGTGCGCTGAGTCTCCGGCGTGGGAATGGTGTATCCTTCATCCTTGGTGTGCACTCCGCAGGCATTGGTCCCGCCCAGAAAGGCGGCCAGTGTCTCGATAGCCCCCCGCACTATGTTGTTATCGAGCTCTGCCCAGCTATAAGTTCCCCCCATCGAAGCCCCGATGAACCGAAGTTGTAGCGAGCGGGGATTCTTCGCCCCGAAGCGTTCCTTCATGATCCTGGCCCACAGCCGACGGCCAGCCCGAAACTTGGCTATCTCCTCGAAGAAGTTCATGGTGTTGCCCAGGTTAAAGCTGATGCGCGGGGCAAAGGAATCGATGTCCAGCCCCCGCTCGAGAGCATATTCGATATAAGCTATAGCTATTAGGAAGGCGAAGGCCATTTCCTCCGCTGCGTTGCAGCCACTTTCACGAATGTGGTAGCCACAGACGCTGATCGGGCTAAATCGAGGCATCTCCTTGGAACACCACTCAAACACATCGGCCGTCATCCTCATCATGGGCTTTACCGGGAAGACAAAAGCCCCCCGTGAGATGTATTCCTTCAGGTCTGTCTCTT
>CBFDTP010000104.1:0-4466 GCA_965612975.1 uncultured Dehalococcoidia bacterium
CAGAGCTGGGCAGCCCAAAAGCGGCAGCGGTCCAGGCCTTATCCCGGGCGATATCGGCTGTGGGGGCAGGGGCACCGTCCATGCGATGAAGGGCCACCAACCAGCCGTTCTCATCCACGATGGCGATGCTGCAGGGCCTGTTCATCTCCTTGGCCTTGGCGACGGCGACCAGGAGCAGCTTCTTAGCCAGTTCTAGAGTCATATTTTTATTCATAAAGGGCGGTAATCCCCGCCTGGCTGACCGAGGTATCGCTGATGTCTCCTACCCCGGAGGGGACGCCACTGCAGCCGATGGCGCCGATAAGCTCACCCTCCTCGTTGGTGACAGGTATACCACCGGGGATGAAGCAGAGTCGCCCCTTTCCCCTCCCGATCATCCCGAAGGCATGATCCCCTAGAAGCTGGCCCACATTGCGGGGGTCAAGCCAACGGGAGCCCAGCAGGGTGGGCACCTTGAAGGCCACCGCTGTCCAGGCTTTCTCGATGGCGATGTCGGTGGTGGCCATGCCGGCGCCATCCATGCGGTGGACGGCGATGAGCGCGCCGGACTTGTCCACCACAGCTATGCTGCAGGGGGAGCGGGCGATATCCCTGGCCCAGCGCTCAGCCGCTTCGAGCATCTTTAAGGCCATCTCCAGGGTCAGATTATCCATAATACATCCTCCCTTAGGTGAGCAGGTCACTGGTGGCTATCACATCGGCACCCGTATCCAGTAGGTCGGTCATGATCGCCTGACCAGCTTTAATGGGTGGTTTGGCTCTTGCCCTGGCCAAAGCCTTGGCAGCCTCTTTCAGCCTCGTCTTAGGTATGGGCCGGTTTGTTCTCACCGGTAGAAGAGGCTGAGAGCTGCCCTCCGTGAGCACGGTGGAGGTGAAAACTCGCACCGGGTTCCGATGTTCCTCCAAAACGTAGCGACGCCCCTGCTTGCACCTGTGGCCGGAGATCTTCACCACCTCTTCCCGGTCATTGGTCTCGAGGGTAACCTGACAGCCCAAGGGGCAGCCGATGCAGGTAATCCTTTCCACAGCCATTTTAGGTCATCCAGCAGCTAAGGTTAACTCCTCCTCTCACACTCCACCAGTATTTCCCGGGCGTCTTCATCCAGCCGAGCCAGTTGAGCTGGGGATAGTTCTACCTTGAGCATCTCGCTGGGCTTTACCACCCGTAGTGCCTGGCTAAAGATGTCTCCCACCTTTAAGCGAACTTTCTCCTCCATCTCCCTTACCCGGAGGTAAAGGGTAACGCCGGTCTCCCTGCTGATGCTTTGGGGCACGATATAGCGAATGTTTCTCCCGGTCTTAAGGATAATTTTTGCCTTCTTTTCCAGCCTTCCTCGCTGGGCAAACCTAGCGGCCCCGGCCCCGGCTATCTCAGCTTCCCAGGAGACGTTGTCCACCAGGTCGTGAACATGAACTACGTTGCCGCCGGCAAAGATGCCCGGGATGTTGGTTTCCCTCCACTCGTCCACCAGTGGTCCCCCGGTCAGCGGGTCGAGTTCTACACCGGCCAGGCGGGAGAGCTCGTTCTCGGGGATCAGACCTACCGAGAGCAGCAGGGTGTCGCATTCCACCTCCTGCTCGGTGCCGGGGATGGGCCTTTTATCCTTACCCACCCGGGCAATGGTCACCCCCTCCACTCGCCTTTCGCCATGGATTCGGGTGACCGTGTGTTCCAGCAGCAGAGGAATTTGGAAATCGTGCAGGCACTGGACCTCATTTCTGATCAGGCCTCCAACATAGGGGAGTATCTCCACCACCGCCTTCACCTCCGCCCCCTCCAGGGTCAAGCGACGAGCCATGATGAGGCCAACGTCTCCCGAGCCAAGGATGACCACCTTTCCCCCGGGGAGGAATCCCTCCACGTTGACCAATCTTTGAGCGGTTCCGGCGGTGAATATGCCAGCGGGCCGGGTGCCCGGGATGTTCAGTTGCCCCCGGCTGCGCTCTCGGCAGCCCATGGCCAGCACTATGGATTTGGGTCGGAAGCTGAGGTAGCCTTCGTGGCGACTGAAGGCAGTAATCTGCCGCTCAGGGGATATTCGGGTGACCATCGTCTCCAGCAGCACTCGAATTCCGAGGTCTTGCACCTTTTCGGCGAAACGGCGAGCATATTCCGGTCCGGTGAGGTCCTCCCCGAAGTAAAATAGCCCAAAGCCGTTATGGATGCATTGATGCAGGAGGCCACCGAGCTGCTCCTGACGCTCTAATATGACGACGCTTTCGGCTCCCTCCTCCCTGGCCTTGATGGCTGCTGCCATCCCGGCGGGGCCGGAGCCGATCACGGCGACATCCACGTCTGAAAGCTTCACGACCGGGCCTCCAAGAGTTCCTTGGCCTTGTAAAGCAGGAGCTGAGAGCCCTGCCCCTTCTTGGTCACCGCCTGTTCGGGCAAGCCGAGCTCCCGAGCCAGTATCTTCACCACTCGGGGAGTGCAAAAACCGCCTTGACAGCGGCCCATTCCGGCTCGGGTTCTGAATTTGATTCCATCCAGGGTGGTAGCCCCCCGATGAATGGCCTCAACTATCTCTCCCTCGGTCACCATCTCACAGCGGCAGATTACATGACCATAGCGATGATCCTCCGCCGCCAGCTTCCTCTGCTGCTCCTCAGGAAGCTCGCTGAAGACCGGTGGAGCCTTCCGGTAAGGATTGAAGTGGGGGTCTTCCTCTAACCTCAGTCCTTCCTGACGAAGTAACTCCGTCACCTCCCGGGCAGCGGCCGGGGCAGCGCTTACCCCAGGATAACCAATACAGACGTTTATAAACCGGGGTACCCTTCGGGAGGCCTGAACCACACACTCATGCCAGCCAAGTTCCCAGTTGCGAAACATGAGGAAACCGGCGAAGGAATTGATGATATCCCTCTCGGAGATATCAGGCACTATCCTTCTGGCATTCTGCAGGGCAATCTCGGCCATCCTTCTGGTGGTTGAGTGATCCCCTCTCCGAGCCGGCTGCATGGTGGTGCCGAAGAAGAGGTTGCCGTAAACGCTGGGCGTTATTATGTTCATCTGCCCCGGGGCCTCCGGGCGGGTGTGTACTTCATGCGTCACCAATCCACCCAGGTTTTTATCCAGGATGCCCACATATCCCCTGATGGGGTAGAGCACGAATTCATCGGCGTTGACCAGGCGAGCGATCTTGTCCACCGAGGTTCCGGCCGCGTTGACGATGAAGCGACATTTAATTATGCCCTGATTGGTCTGGACTTCGAACTGGTTTGGACCCTTGGCTATATCTAGAACCTCGGTCTCTCGGCTGACCTTGACCCCATTTTGGGCAGCATTTTCCACTAGGGCAATGGTGAGCCTGACCGGGTCAACTATGGCTATGTTGGGGTCATACAACGCCCCGATGGCTTCCTTGGTTACATTGGGCTCCATTCGGCGAAGGGTGTCCTGATCCACGAACTCGTGGGTGGTTATGCCGACCTTCTCCGCCCTTGTCTTTAGCTTGCGGTATTTGGCCAGCTCCTCATTGTTGCGGATAAGGGTGAGCTCGCCTACCCTTTTGAAGGGAACATCGAGCTCCTGGCAAAGGGGCTCCATCAGCGGCATGCTCTCCCAGACGAGTCGGCTGCGGTGGTACTCCGGGCGGAACTCCAGGGCATCGGCGCCCTGACAGACAATACACATGTTGGCCTTGGTGCTCCCCCAGCCGAAGTCAGCTTCCTTCTCCACAAGGGTTACGTCCACCTTGTAGCGGGAGAGTTCCCGGGCCACTGCTGCTCCCAGAACCCCGCCACCGATGATCAATACCTCTGTTTCCATCTGGCTCATTTTCAATAACTTGGTTGCAAGTGCTTTACTTTTGTGGCACCAATCCCGAGATCGCCTCGATGAAGGACTGGGAAAAGGAGTCGAAGACCTCTGAGCTATAGCGCTCGATCAGGCCTTCATCGCATAGCCTGGTGAGCTCCGGGTCCAGGGGGATCTGCCCCAGGAAAGGTGCTTCAGCCGCCTTGGCCATCTCCGCACCCTTGCTCTTGCCAAAGATCTCGACCTTCTTACCGGTCTCCGGGATGAGGAAGTAGGCCATGTTCTCCACCACCCCCAGGATGGGGATGTGCATGGCATCCCGAGCCATTTTGACCGCCTTGCGCACCACCATGGCCGCCAATTCCTGGGGGGTGAAAACGATGATCACCCCATTTAGGGGAAGGGACTGCATCACGGTGAGTGGGGCATCGGCTGTGCCCGGGGGTAGGTCCACCAGCAGGAAGTCGAGCTCACCCCAGAGGACCTCTTCCCAAAATTGAGTGATGGCCTTGCCGATGAGAGGTCCGCGCCAGATAACGGCGTCGTCCTCGTGGGGCAGGAGCAAGTTGATGGACATGAGCTCTATCCCGGCCCGGGAAGTTACGGGGAGGATACCCGACTCGCTTCCGCCAGGCCGCCAGTTCACCCCAAACATCTTCGGAATGCTGGGGCCGGTTATGTCGGCATCAAGGATGCCGACCTCGTAGCC
>CBFDTP010000105.1:0-4286 GCA_965612975.1 uncultured Dehalococcoidia bacterium
CTCCAGGCACCCCCACCCCCCGCCAGTAGCCGACAGCCTCGTCATCGTCGAGAAAAACGGTGATCCAAAGTCGCTCTCGGGGCAACCCAAGCCACTGGGTGACGAATTCCCAGGCCCAACCGATGGCCTCCTTCTTGAAGTAATCCCCCACGCTAAAATTGCCCAGCATCTCGAAGAAGGTGAGATGCCAGGCATCCCCCACCGACTCGATGTCGGTGGTGCGAAAGCACTTCTGACAGGAGGCCAGGCGCGGGCGGGGGGGCTTGGCCTCACCCATGAAGTAGGGCTTTATCTGTACCATCCCGGCACTGGTCAGCAGCAGGGTAGGGTCCCCCTGAGGCACCAGGGAAGATGAGGGGAGGATAAGATGTCCCCTTTCCTCAAAAAACTGGAGAAACTTTTCCCTCAATTCCTTGCTGTTCATCGGGTCTCATTTTAGTTGAACCGACCGAAGCCGTCAACTAAACGACCAATCCTTTAGACAAACCAGACAAAGTTGACGAAAGTTTAGCGGAGCAGTATACTTTGAGTGTATCCGATGAAAAGAGAACATGATAGTTCAGGAATGGAGCGCTATTTAAGGCCCACTTTCTTCATTGATTGGGACTCCTCCTCGATAAAGTTGAAAGCCTCTGAGCTCACCCAAGGTCAAGCCAATGCCCTGGAGAAGGCAAAGCTCCTCTTCTACTTCGTCCGGGACGAAATCAAGTATAACCCTTACGTCCCCCGCCATCTGCCGGAGCACTTCCGTGCCAGCCATACCCTGGCCCAAGGAGAGGGCTTCTGCATCCAGAAGGCAGTGCTCCTGGCTGCCCTGGCCCGAGCCGTTGGGATACCCGCCCGCCTGGGATTTGCCGTGATTCGAAATAACCTTTTATCGGAGAAAATTGCCGCGCTGCTCCGGACAAACATAATTACCGATCATGGCTACGCTGAGCTATATCTAGAAGGCAAGTGGGTTAAGGCAACGCCAGCCTTTGACCTAGAGATGTGCCAGAAGAACGGCATTATCCCGGTAGAATTTGATGGTCGGCATGATGCCAAGTTTCATCTCTACAACCGCGAAGGTAAGCTACACATCGAATATCTCTTTGACCGTGGCACCTTTGATGATGTGCCCCTGGAGAAGGTTCAAAAATGGTTCCTCCTGGCCACCAAGCCAGAGGTAAGGGAAAACGTGCTCCGCGGGAAGTTCAATCCACCTCTACCCGGCTGAAGAGGTAACTCCCCAAGCCTACGGTGAGAGCCCCACACCCCACAAGGACCAGGAAATCAAACCATAGCGAGAAATGGGAATAACCTACCAGGCAACCCCGCAGGCCATCCACACCATAGGTCAGCGGATCAACATAGGCTAACATCTCAAGCCAGCCGGGAAACATGTCCACCGGGATAAGCGCCCCGGAAAGGAGAAAAACAGGGAAGACCAAGAAGTTCCAGATGAGCTGGAAGCCGTGAATGTCGCTCATCTTGGAGGCGAAGGCCAACCCCAGGCCAACGAAAGTGACGCCGATGAGCAGCATGAAGACCAGGGACAGCGAGAAACCCAGCGCCAGGCTCGTCGGCGAAGGGATGGTGGAAATGCCGGTAAGCTTAAGGCCCAGGGGCAGGGCCAGGGCGAGAATGAGGAGGCCCTGGAACAGCGAGGTTGTTATCCCACCACCTATCTTCCCCAGCACGATGGAGGAACGCCTTATCGGGGCCACCATGATTTCCTTGAGGAAGCCAAACTCCCGATCCCAGAGCACTGAGGTCCCTGCTCCCATGGAGGAGAAGAGGAGCACCATGCCCACGATCCCGGGGGCCAACAGGTTTATGTACCGGCCGGTGGGCATGCCTGGAAAGCTGACCGGGGCCAGCCCCAGAAAGATGAGCAAGAAAAACGGCATGCCCACGGAACCGACAACCCGACTGCGCAGGCGGAAGAATCTCTTCACCTCTCGCAGCCAGAGGATATAGATTGCGTCCAGTTCCCGTGAGGTGCTGTGCCTCAGGGCAAGCAGCCCCGAACGATTCATCTCCTTCTCCTGGCTCGGATTATCCTTCTCAGGTATTCCGTCGAGTCGCCTTCCTCCTCCCTGATACGTCTGCCGGTGAGCTTGAGAAAGACGTCCTCCAGGGAGGGCTTCTCCAGATTCATGGACTTGATGTTTATGCCCCTCTCCCAGGCCAGCCCGGCCACTTGAGGCAGCTTGCTCTCGCCATCCTCCACCCAGAGCATAAGGCTGCCGTCTCGCTGCTCTACTCGCTTTATCCACTCTCGCTGGTGGAAAATTTCGGTCAATTCCTCAGGCCTGGTGGTCTCCAGCGAGATGACGTCTGCCCCGACTCCTCTCTTGAGGTTCTCCGGGGTATCCAGAGCCACAATGCGTCCCTGGTCCATTATGGCCACCCGGTCACAGAGATAATCCGCCTCCTCCATGTAATGCGTCATCAGCATTACCGTCACCCCTTCCTTGCGATTTAGCTCCTTGACGTAGTCCCAGATAAGCCTCCTGGTCTGGGCATCCAGCCCCAGGGTAGGTTCGTCCAGGAAGAGCACTCGAGGGTAATGCAGCAGCCCTCGGGCGATCTCCAGCCTTCGTTGCATCCCGCCCGAGTAGGTCTCCAGAAGCGAGTCAGCTCTATCAGCCAGGCCAACCAGTTCCAAAACAAGCCTGATGCGTTCCCGACGCTGGGGGCCATTCCGCATGCCGTAGAGGTGGGCATGAAGCTCTAGATGCTCCCTGCCGGTAAGCTTTTCATCGATGCTGGGGTCTTGGAAGACAATGCCGATGAGCTTTCTCACCTCGTGAGGCTTTGCCTCAACGTCGTATCCCCAGACCCAGGCCTTCCCCGAGGTGGGGACAAGCAAGGTGGCCAATAGCTTGGTCAACGTGGTCTTCCCCGCCCCATTGGGCCCCAAGAGGCCGAAGATCTCACCCTCCTCGATCTCCAGATCCACTTGGTCCACGGCGGCGATCGGGCCAAACTTTCGGGTAAGCTGTGAGGTACT
Source organism: uncultured Dehalococcoidia bacterium (assembly GCA_965612975.1). GTDB lineage: Bacteria > Chloroflexota > Dehalococcoidia > SZUA-161 > SpSt-899 > CAZYDA01. The sequence continues at coordinate 2,996 of CBFDTP010000105.1, forward strand.
AACGGCTTTCATCGGCTCGCAAGGCCTATAAATTATAGCACAACGGGTTAGTTGAAAGTCGTCGCCGGGCAGGATAGAATTCTGCCAAGGCATGATAAAGCGGACCCTTACCCCGGCGAAGGTTCTCAGTTTGCTGACCCAGCTTGAGGCCAGCCCGGAAAACTACCTTACGCTTTACCTAAAGCCGGATTCCCCTTCCGACTACCTCGCCAAGCTGACCGAGCTCCCCTCAGTGGAAGAAATAAGGGAGGCTTTCAAGGAGAGGGAATTCCTGGAGGAGGCACAGCGCTACGGCACCGGGCTGGTGGCCTTCTGGGGTGAAGGCGAAAACAGGTATCTCCTGCTGCCTCCCTTCCCAATTACCGAAGAAAGGGTTCTCCATGGTCGACCGGAGACCTCCCTCCTGCGCCATCTCCTCGAGCAAGAACACCTGCTGGGCCTGATCCTGGTAACCTGGGGCTCCTATACTATAGGCCTTTTCGAGGGCAAGAGGCTGGTGGACTATAAGACGGGCACCGGTTACATTCACAAGCGCACGCGGAAGGGCGGGAGGAGCGAGAAGAGGTTCGCCCGCAGAACCGAGGAGCAGAAGAAGGACTTCCTGCGGAGAGTGGCCAACCGCATCGACGAAAGGTTTGCCGGAATCGAGCCGGAGCAGATATTCTTCGGGGGCAATCGCCTGATTCTCAAGCCGCTGCTCGAGGAATCTCGCTACCTTAAGTCCCGAGCGGAACGAATCTCGAAGAGGTTTATCAATGCCAGGTATGCCGACCGTCAGGCCCTCACCGCTGGTCTGAGGCAAATAGAGCTTTCCCTGCTTATCAGCTACTAGAAGGCTTGCCTGGGAAGCTGGGCTAAATCCCGGGGTTAGCCCTGTGCCAGTATGGAAATGATCCGCGGAGAGATATAGTCGGCCACATCCGCACGAGAGCCTCCGTGAGTGATGACGATATACCTCCCCCTCGCAGACCTTTTTAGCCTCCTGTTTGACCTCCTCCGCCAGGCGAGGAAAGAACTCCGGAGTAAGTCCCCGGTCGCCATAATCCCCTGGCAGGTGTCATGACCCAGGTTGTGGAAGATGAGAAAAGGACGGAACCAGTGTAGGCGGGGGAAGAACTCGGCCCACACCTTCTCCAGGTAGGCATCATCATTGGTATCAAAGCCCACGTTGATATCTATCTTGGTCCCGTCCTCCTCAACGGCATCATAGCTGCAGAAGCAGACGTGCAGGACGTCCTGATCCCCTTTGAAAATGGCCCGTGTCCCATCGCCATGATGGCTGTCGGTGTCC
>CBFDTP010000106.1:0-4256 GCA_965612975.1 uncultured Dehalococcoidia bacterium
TTTCAAGCAGAAGACGGCATACGAGATCATGCCTAGTCTCGTGGGCTCGGAGATGTGTATAAGAGACAGGGGTTACACCGCTTAAACCCGAGGAGAAGGCGGAGGAGATCGACCTGGCGGGATTGGCCAGGGAAGTAGTGGAGAAGCTTCTCTTCCTGATGAAAATCCCCGCCACGGTTAAGGTAACAAAGCAAGAAGGGCAGGGTCCTCCGGTAAAGGTGGAGGTGGAGGATGAGAAGGGAGAGCTGGGTCTCCTCATCGGGCGGCGGGGGGATAACCTGGCCACCTTTCAGTACATGGTGAATTTCATCCTGAGTCGGAAGCTCAAATCGGCGGTGCGGGTGTTGGTTGATGTTGCTGGCTATCGCCAGCGTCGTCGAAAGGAGCTGGAGGAGCTGGCACAGCGGGTGGCTGACCTGGTAAGGTCGACTCGCCGCTCCATCACCCTGGAGCCCATGCCGGCCAGGGACCGCCGTGTAATTCATCTCGCCCTTCGGGAGCAGCCTGGGGTGAGCACCAGAAGCATCGGCACCGGGGAAAACCGGCGGGTGGTGATCTCACCCCGGCGAGAGGGGGAAGTGGAAGTTGAGGAGTGAGAAATTTCGCCGGGTTGAGCCCCGGCTGAATTTACCTCAGCTTGAGGCGAAGGTCCTCTGCTTCTGGGAGGAAGGGGACATCTTTCGCCGCAGCGTGGAGCAGCGCCAAGGTGCCCCGCTCTTCATGCTATACGAGGGTCCACCAACGGTGAACGCCAGCCCCGGGATCCATCACGTGCTGGCGCGGGTCTTTAAGGATGTGTTCCCTCGCTACTGGGCGATGAAGGGTTACCACGCTCCCCGTAAGGCTGGCTGGGATACCCACGGACTCCCGGTGGAGCTGGAGGTGGAGGAGGAGCTGGGCGTCTCCTCTAAGCCGGACATCGAAAGATACGGGGTAGATCGCTTTAACGAGAGGTGTCGGCAGTCGGTCATCCAACATATTCGGGAGTGGGAAAAGCTCACCCGTCGAATCGGCTTCTGGATCGACCTGGAGCATCCTTATGTCACCTTTGAAAACGACTACATCGAGACCTGCTGGTGGATGATAAAGCAGCTCTGGGACCGGGGCCTGATTTACCAGGGCTATAAGGTAACCCCCTACTGTCCCCGCTGCGGGACCTCGCTTTCCTCTCACGAGGTGGCACTGGGCTACAAGGATGATACCCCGGACCCCTCAATTTACATAAAATTTAAGCTGGCCCCCAGGCCACCGGCCAAGGGCCGCCTGGAGGTTCATCGCCGACTTTATGAGCCGGGCAAGCCGACTTATTTCCTGGCTTGGACCACTACTCCCTGGACCCTGCCGGGGAACACTGCCCTGGCGGTGGCCCCTGAGGCAGAATATGCACTGGTGGAGGTTAAGGGCCCTGCTGGGCAGAAGGAGAGGTTCGTCCTCGCCAGCGCTCGAATCTCCGAATCACTGAGGGATGAGTATGAGCTGATTGGAGAGGTGGTGGGCGAGGAACTCGTTGGCCTGGAGTACGAACCCCTTTACCCGCCAGGCCAGTTTGAGGTGCCGGTCGAGCAGTTAAGCCCGGAGCGTTATGGCAAGGTGAGTGTGAAGGAATCGCCCGCGACTTATCCCGTGATCGGCGGGGATTTTGTCTCCCTGGAGGAGGGCACCGGAATCGTGCACATTGCCCCCGCCTTCGGCGACGTTGATTTCGAGGCGGGCCGGGAAAATCGTCTTTTCTTCGTTCAGCCGGTTGATCTTCAGGGGAGAATTACCGGAACCTATCCCTTTGCCAGCCTCTTTGTCAAGGAGGCCGACCCCCTGATCCTGGAGGAACTCAGCTTAAGAGGGCTGCTTTACCGCAGTGAGATCATTCGCCACACCTATCCCTTCTGCTGGAGGTGTGACACCCCGCTCCTGTACTACGCCAAGCCCTCCTGGTACATTCGAACGACGGCGCGGAAGGAGCGCCTCATCCAGTGCAACCTCGAGGTGAATTGGTACCCGGAGCATATCAAATATGGGCGGTTCGGCGACTGGCTGGAGAACAACGTTGACTGGGCCTTTTCCCGGGAACGATACTGGGGCACCCCGCTCCCCCTCTGGCGCTGCAAGGAATGTGAGGAAATTCGATGCGTCGGCAGCCGAGAGGAGCTGCGGGAGCTGGCCCATCGGGAGGCCATGCGGGAGGCCGGCCATCAGCTTGAGGAATGCCTTCAGGACCTCCACCGTCCCCGGGTTGACCACCTCATCCTCCGCTGCCCCCGGTGTGGGGGTCAGATGCGTCGTCTTCCTGAGGTCATCGACTGCTGGTTTGATTCCGGGGCCATGCCGCTGGCACAGTGGCATTATCCCTTCGAAAACCAAGGCATCTTTGATGACGGGCGCTTTCCCGCCGATTTCGTCTGCGAGGCGGTAGACCAGACCCGAGGCTGGTTTTATAGCCTGCATGCCCTTTCCGTGTTGCTTCTGGATCGGCCATGCTTTAAGAACGTGCTCTGCCTGGGCCATATTCTGGATGCCCGAGGGGAGAAGATGAGCAAATCGAAGGGGAACGTGGTCGATCCCTGGGAGGTGATCGAGCGCTATGGTGCCGATGCCCTGCGCTGGTATCTACTCACCGCCTCGCCCCCGGGATCTGCCCGCCGCTTCTCCGTGGAAGGGGTGCAGGAGTCACTACGTCGCTTTCTGCTCACCCTCTGGAACACTTACTCCTTTTTCACCATCTACGCCAACATCGATCAGTTTGACCCCCGGCAGGCCGAGGGCCTGGAATATCGTTCGGAACTAGATCGCTGGATCGGCTCCGAGCTTCATCGGCTCATCCTCGAGGTGGACCGGCTGCTGTCCGATTACGATGCCACTGGAGCCGGAAGGAGGATTCAGGAATTTGTGGATCAGCTCTCCAACTGGTACATCCGGCGCAGCCGCCGCCGGTTTTGGAAGAGCGAAAACGATGCCGACAAAATGGCTGCCCATGCCACGCTTTATGAATGCCTGGTCACCCTTTCTAAATTACTGGCTCCGCTTACTCCATTCCTGGCTGAGGAGCTTTACCAGAACCTGGTACGCTCGGTTTACCCCGAGGCGCCGGAGAGTGTTCATCTCTGTGATTTCCCCACCCCCGACCGCTCACGAATTGATGAGAAGCTGGCTGAGGATATGCGATTGCTGATGAAGACGGTGAGCCTGGGGAGAGCTGCCCGGGCAAAGGCGGGAATCAGGGTCCGGCAGCCCTTGAGGGTCGCTGTGGTTCAACTCCGCTCTTCCAGGGAGAAGCAGGCCCTCCAGCGTCTGGTGCCACAAATAGCCGAGGAGCTCAATGTGAAGGAGGTGACCCTGACGACCGATGAGAGGCTGGGGGAGGAGGGCTTCAGCCTTGCTGAGGAAGGGGGCTATCGTGTGGGGGTGGCCATCGAGATCACCCCTGAGCTGGCCGAGGAAGGGATGGCTCGGGAACTGGTGCATCGCCTACAGCTGATGCGCAAATCGGCCGGCTTCGATATCGCCGATCACATCGAAACCTATTACCAGGGAGGCCCGCAGATTGGGAAGGTGATGAGTAAATTTGCCGAGTACGTCAAACAGGAGACGCTCTCTCGTCAACTCATCTCGGGCCGACCTCCTGAGGGAGCCTGGGTGGAGCAACATCGCCTGGGTGGGGAGGAGGTTACTCTTGGTGTGATGAAGGTCCCATGAACCTGATCTGGGACGAAAGACTCAAGAGATTCCGCGATCCGAAGACGGGTCGTATAGTGAAGGCCAAGGAAATTGGGCCAGCGGCCAAGCCGAAGTCTCCCAATCGCTGGAACCCATTTGAGCACAAGGAGGGCGAATTCCTAGACGCCGTCTGTGACAGGTGTGGGAAGAGCTTTAAGGTACTTTACGACTGGAGATGGGATGACCCCCCAAGGGAGTTTTTTTGCTCTCTTGAATGCTACTTCCAGAGCTTAAAGTCGAGGGAGAGCGAATGCCCTGAACCGGGCTCAGGGCCTGAGGGAATGGAGGAGAAATGAGCCGAAGAGCAAGCTTCTCACGGCGGACCAGCGAGACCGAGGTGGCCGTCAACCTGATGCTGGATGGCACCGGGAGGTCGAAGATAAATACCGGGATAGGAATGCTGGATCACCTGTTGGCGCAATTCGCTCGGCATGCCCGCTTTGACCTGGAGCTTGAGGCGAAGGGGGATCTCCAAGTGGATAAGCATCATACGATGGAGGATGTGGCCATTGGCCTGGGGCGGGCGTTTCGGGAGGCCCTGGGGG
>CBFDTP010000107.1:0-4162 GCA_965612975.1 uncultured Dehalococcoidia bacterium
TTTCAAGCAGAAGACGGCATACGAGATCATGCCTAGTCTCGTGGGCTCGGAGATGTGTATAAGAGACAGGGGCCAGGTTTCACCCACCAGATCTTGGTGAAAAAAGACCCCGGTAGCCATCCTTCACCTGCTTTCGGTCCATCTTGGTCTGACCTAATATAGGCCAAAGGAAGTGCATGGTCAACAATCCGAGGCAGCCAAGAACCTGAGCACTTTAAATTTGTGTTTCCGTAGGGTAAAATCGAAGGAGATAATGGAAGCCATCGTTAGCAAGAAAGTAGCCGACATAAATGACCCCCACCTCAGGCTAGAGGCCTACCTGGACCTGGTGGAGCTCATCTCCCGAGCTTATGGCGAGAAGGCCGACGCCCGAGCGAGCTATCTCATGGTCACGGCGGAGAAGGAAGGCATCCCCGAGAAGAAATATTTAGGTAGCCAACCGGTAAGCGAGCTGAAGGAATATTTAAAACAATTCAGGGTAACCGAGATAGAATACAACGTCCCCTGCAGCTTCACGGTTGGTGGCCGGCTATGGTATATGCAGGATGAGGGCGTAGTAATGTATGGCGAAGAGGTAAGCCTCGTTTGTTCCAATCTCACCCCGGACGAAGTAACGAAGATTCAGGAGCAAGTAAGGAAGTCCTCTAAGGACTATGCCATAGAGTTCGCCGAGAAGCGAATCACTGGCGAGGGTTGAACGGTCCCGAAAGGCAACCTTTCGAGCTGAGGTCATGGTTTTATGTCAAGTTTAGATGCCCTGGAAAGCCTTCTGTAGCTAGCAGACCAACTACCCTAATAATTAATGTCTTCGTTTCCCTCAGCGAAACTGGGGCAGGATTCAGCCCTGATTTTCGCCCTGAAAGCGTCTCTTCAGCCAGTCCTCGATCTCAGCGGTCACGTCCTCCTTCCCAGCAAGGCTCTCCAGGAGTCCATAGACCTCTCCAAAGGTCGAGACGACATCCTGGGGGGAACTTCTGGTGGTAAGACAGGCCACGGTTAGCTGACTGGCCATCAGCATGAGATATACCCGCTGCATATCCTTGGCCTGCTTTTTTACCTCCTCCCGCTGATGTCGGGCCAGACAAGCCACCAGTTCGCCTTCGTCAGCTACCGGCCGGCCACAAATAGGGCAGTTCATTCTCCTCCTTTTTAAATAAATCTCCGAGTTCTAAGCCAGCGAAGAGAGATGCTTAATTCGCTTCAGCATGTTGGGATGAGTGCTCAAGATCTCCATCAGCTTTTCCGTAAACCCAAGCTTTACCCGCTTGGTTCTCAGATCCATGAGCTCATAGGGGTCAATCGTCCCGCTCATGTCTTTATCCACCTGGGAAAGCTCTCTCACCTCGTCCCAGGCTCGAGAGGGGTCGTTGATGAAGAAGGCCTTCGCCCCCTCTATTTGCTTGAGCTGCTGACCATAATAGCGAGAGGCGCGGGCATTGCCGTAGACCAGCTTATAGAGGGCAGTGGCGAGCTGATGGGGTGGGTTTCCCAACTTAACGCTCCCCAGGTCGGCATAGTATTCCCTGATCCGGGAGGCGTAGAGCACCAGCAAATTGGTAACGAAGTAGAGCAAGAAGGCAAAGAGGCCAATCAAAGCGGCGTAACCCCCGCCCTCGCGCCGGCCTCCCAGCATCCCACCCCACATCATGCTCCAGGCGAGGTACCAGAGGATCAAAGGGATCACGCTCAGCATGGTTATTACCAGCATATCCCGATGCTTGAGGTGCGAGATCTCATGCCCCAGGACGGCACGGAGCTCGTCGCGGTTCAGGAGCTGCATGATGGCCGTGGTAACACAAACCCTACCATCCTTCTGGCTTCGTCCGAAGGCAAAAGCATTGGGAATGGGCACCTGAGAGATGCCCACCTTCGGCTTAGGGATGCCCGCCGCTCGAGCAAGCTCCTCAACCATCCGGTGAAGTTCAGGCTCTTCCTTCTCGCTGACCCATTTGACTCGCATCATGGCCCCGACAAGTGAGGGGCCGATGAGGTACTGCAGGAAGGTGATGATGATGGCGATGAGGGCATAAACCAGGAAATTCCCTGCGCCCATCCAGGTGGCGATGCCGGTAACTATCCCATAGAGGATGGCAAACATGAGCACCACCACCAGGTAAAGCCTGAACTTTAGCCACATCCTTTCACCTCCTCAGTAAATATTATACAGGTCTCTAGGTCGGTACTGAAGCGCCTCCGCCAGGTGGGCTGGGCCAATGTTCTCATCTCCGGCCAGATCAGCTATGGTGCGGGCCAGCTTGAGCACTCGGTGAAAGCCCCGAGCGGAGAGTGAAAGTTGTTTCATGGCCACCCGAAGCAGGCTCTGCCCCTCCTTCTCCAAACGGCAGAACTGCCGGACCTCTACCGGAGTCATATCAGCATTGCAGCTCAGCTTCGTCCCGCTGAAGCGTTCCCTTTGAATTGCGCGAGCAGCCTCCACCCGGGCCTGGATATCCGCCGAGCTCTCGCCAAACCTCTCGTCGCTCAACTTCTCGTACTCCAGTCGAGGAACTTCGATAAAGATGTCAAGGCGGTCGAGCAGCGGCCCACTGATCCGCCGGCGATAGCGATAGATAAGTCCCGGGGAACAGGTACAGGGCTTCACTGGGTCACCGAAGTAACCGCAGGGGCAGGGATTCATGGCCCCAACCAGCATGAAGTTGGCCGGAAAGGTAACGCTCCCCTGAGCCCGGGTGATGGTCACTACCTTGTCCTCCAGCGGCTGACGCAGAACCTCCAGATTAGTATGTCCAAACTCCGGTAGCTCGTCAAGGAAGAGGACGCCCCGGTGGCTCAAGCTTATCTCCCCCGGACGGGGAAATCTTCCTCCACCCACCAGCCCGATGTTAGAGATGGTGTAGTGGGGGGCGCGGAAGGGCCGCTGGGCGATGAGCGGCGTATCTGGAGGAAGAAGGCCGCTCACGCTGTAGATCCGGGTGACCTCTAGAGCCTCATCGAAGGTCATGCGGGGGAGGATGGAGCGAAGGGCTCGGGCCAAGAGAGTCTTGCCCGCCCCGGGAGGCCCTATCATTAGGACATTATGGCTGCCGGCGGCAGCCACCTCCAGGGCCCGCTTGGCATGTTCCTGCCCCTTGATGTAAGCCATGTCCACCCCCTCCACCACCCTCGCCTGCTCCAGGGGATCCCCTTCAACCTTATACTCCGGGATGGTTATCCGCCCCCGGAAGTGGGCCACTAGCTGAGCCAGTGATTCGGCCGGGAAGACTTTCACTCCCCTAACCAGCGCCGCTTCCTTGGCATCAACCGCCGGGACAAACACTGAGGAGAAGCCCCTCTCCTTGGCCAGAGCCACCATGGGCAGGATGCCATGGGTGTGACGCAGGCTGCCATCGAGCGAAAGCTCGCCCAGGAAAAGCACCTTTGAGGTGTCGAAGGAGATCTGTTCCGAGCTAAGGAGAATTCCCACGGCTATGGGAAGGTCATAGGCCGGACCGGCCTTGCGCAGGTCGGCCGGAGCCAGGTTCACAGTGATCTTTCGGGTGGGGAAATTACAGCCGGCATTGCGGATGGCCGACCTTACTCGCTCCCTCGATTCCTGTACCGCAGTGTCCGGCAGGCCAACGATGGTCATTGAGGGAAGGCCACTGGAGATGTCCACCTCAACTTCGACCACCACCCCATCAAGCCCCACCACCGCCGCCGAATTCACCTTGGCCAGCATGGTTTCCTAAATTATATCAGCTAGCAGTAGGGGAGACAATCTCAGATGGCCCAAGTAGCACCCGTTTACAGAAAAAGAAGCAGCACGCCGCCCGAAAATGACAAGAGTAGCTTTTACTCACCTTAAGGGGAGTGGCAGAGGCTTGCTAAAATTATGTGACAGAGCAGGTCAAAACAAAAAGCCACTCGTTTCCAATCCATGAACGGCCTAAATTAACTTTGCCGTAACTGACCTCAGAAATCAAAAAACCCATTAAGGGTTGGTTCTCAGCTAAGGTCTAAGAATCTTCAAGGAACGATTACTTCTATTTCCTTGTATTTTGAGAAATCTTCCTGATTGAAGGTGTAAAGCCAGGTAACATTGTTGGAAAGCATGGTGGCTACCAGCTGCAGATCGAAAATCTCCTGCCTAGAAGCTATCCCGAAATGTTGACCGGAGGTTAGTTGTCGTTTAAGACTATGGTTGAGGCTATGATAGGAGGTC
>CBFDTP010000108.1:0-4132 GCA_965612975.1 uncultured Dehalococcoidia bacterium
TAAGTTTCACCCCTAGGAATAAGACACCATCTCTTCGCCGAAAGTTCCATTGTCCGAACTCATGTCCTAAGGTCAAATGTTTTGACTTAACACGTCATATTTGACATTCCTAGAGAAACTTGCTATTAATATAATCAGCAATGACCAAGCCAGTCCGGAAGGTCTTCTTCTGCCTCTGGTGGCCCCCTCAGGGGGAGAGGAGACCTTGCGGTGTAGCTGGCTAGAAAAAAGACCCGGGAATCCGATCCCCTCTTTAGGCTTTGACCTAAAGGGGGATTTTCTTTTTGGAAAGTGACTCAAGCCTGGAGGCATCATGCCCTCGGTAAAACCTTATAAGCTGATGTCTCGGGAATTTAAGCTGGAGAGAACCGCGATCTCGATAGGACGGGTAGGGATTGGGAGGCCCCACCTGTCAATCGCTCTCTATTTGCAATAGAAGAGCACCCTTTCGGCCTTCCGCCGGCCGACCATCCCTCTCTCTTCCAGATAAGCCAGGTGAGAGAGGGCCTCTCCAAAGGCAAACCACTTCTGGGAAGGGGGAAATTCCTGCCAGCTCCGGTAGTTCAGCTCCCAGCTCATCCGGGAGGCGACCTGATAAGCCGTCTGCTCGCCATATGTCAGCAGCAGATGCAGAATCTCCTTTGCCCTGACCTGGTGGTGATGCTTTAGCTCCCGAATCCTTCGGCGATGATTCCGGAATATTCGACCATGCCCCGGAAGAACCAGCTTTACCTCCAGCCTGTAGACCTTGTCCAGGCTCTCCAGGTATTCCTTCAGCGGATTCATCTGGTCGGAGAACAGGGGAATGTTCGGGCTGATGCTGGCCAGCAGGTGATCTCCGGCCACCAGTATCTTTTTATTTGGCTCATAGAGGCAGAGATGTCCCGGGGAGTGTCCAGGTGTCTCCAGGCAGACAAAGGAATAATCGCCGATCTTCAGCTCGTCGCCTTCCCCCAGAAGATGGAAATCGGGATGTTCTTTGGGGCTGCAGCGAGCCGGGTGAACCTTGAAAACCTGCTTCAGTTCCTCCGGGGGAAAGCCGTGTTCTCGGGCAAACCGGGAGAACACCTTCCAGGTATCCTCGAAGCTGCGGAGAAGAGCCCTGGCCTCCGGGCGGTTGAAGTAGACCCGGGAGGAGGGGGTGGGCAGGGCAGAGACGAGTCCTAGATGATCTATATGCCAATGGGTGATAAACAGGTCCGTCTTCCTCAGGTCAACGTTGAGCTCCTTTAAGGCGCGGTGCATCTGCCGGAGACATTCCTCTCGATTCATCCCCGTATCTATCAGCAAGAACCTCTCCGGCGAGGCTATGAGGTAGGAATTCAACGCCTTTAAAGGACTTCTTGGAAGGGAAATCCTGATGCGGTATAGGCGGGGCAATATCTCCCTGATCATTGAAATTCCCACAAGGCTAAGTATAGACGGCCATTTCCCTCCTGACAAGTCCTTTGCCGCGCTTCCTTATCCGGTCTAGCCATTCCCATCCGGCCAAAATAGGTTTCTTGACGACCGGCCAGCAGCGTGTTAGGCTTTTGGTGCCGGGCACCTTGGAAGTGAGGATAATCCGATCTGGGAGAACTAGTCAGCAAGGTTAGGAGGCTAGAATGCGAAGGGTTCCTCCAATTTTTCTTTTGTTTCTGTTGCTCATTGGCTTTGGCATCGGCTTTGGTGTAAACCGTTTCACGCACCAGCCATCTCAATCCACTTCGACGGGGGGAAACCTGGAGACGGTAAAACAGCTTGAGGCCGAGGTCTCGCTTCTGAGGGCGGAGAATGAAGGCCTCAGCTCCAAGCTCGCGGAACTTCAAAACCAGGTGGCCAACTATAAGGAGGAGATAAGCAGCTTGAACTCTCGCATTCAGGAACTGGAGGCAGCGATCTCCCAGAAGGACAAGGTGATATCCTCCCTCAACGCCGACAAGAGTCGGCTGAACTATCAGCTTTCCACCACCCAGGTGGAAAACGCTAAATTAAAGCTCCAGATCGAGGAGCGCAACCAGACCATCTCCCGTCTGGTGGATGACCTGGCTAAGGCCGAGGCAGAGAAGGACAGCTTAAACGCGCAAATCGCTCAGCTTCGCAAGCAGCTCACCCCTTCCCCAGATCATGCCCTCTCTCTTGGTGAGGTTCTGGGCAATCCCAAGTTTCGCAGCGCGGCCTGGTCGTGGCACGAGAAGGATGAGTGGCGATGGAAGGTGGAGGAGATCGGGAGAACCTACAACAGCACCCACACTTATATACCCGGTAACTTTGACTGCAACGATATGGCAGTCGACCTCTGGAACATGCTGCTCAGCGTGCGGATAAACGACCAGCCGAAACCGATAAAATCGGTGATAGTAGTAGGTAACCTGAACATGGTGGGGGAGACCTTCAGCGAGTGTGACCATGCCTGGCTCTATGTCTTTAACCACGAGGGTAAAATTTGCGTTCTGGAACCAATCACCGGGGAGGTGATTTACGGCTCCAACCCTAAATTTGGAGCGTACGAGGAGGGCTACATTTACGAGTGGCCCTCAGATCTCTGGGCTGATCTGAAGAAGAAGTGGTGAATGGGGCTCCTCCGTTTTCAGTCCTCAGACGGCCGAGTATTCAGCTCGTAGCCAAGAATTCTCGGCTGATTTCCCGAATGAGGAGGTCAATGCTCCGAAGGAGATCAGGCTGAGGTGGGGGAAAGGCCCGGGACAGGATGCTCTCGAGCTTGATCTGGCATTCCGGAGGCAAATGAGATAACTTCCCAGCCAGACTTTCCCGAATCTCCTCCCCAAAGGTCGCATTCCGCAGCAAGGGGACAGCGCAACTGATGTCCCGTAGAATGGAGCTGAGATGCAGGATCTTCTCCAGCTTGTTTCGGGAAGCAATTTCCCAGGCCAAGATTTCCTCTTCACCCAGCTCGAGGATGTATTTGGCATAAGCTGCCTGATCCTCAACAAAGCCCTTCTCGTACAGCAGTTCGGTGACTCGATACTCCTTGCTGGCCATCGCCGCTGCCTGGAGCAGCTTGTGGGCATATTCCAGCGGTAGCCGGTACCGCTTGGTCGCCTGAAGCAAGCTTTCGGGGAAGGGAATGAGATAAGACTCCAGGGAGCCGTGGAGCACCGAGTGCGCCGCCTGCCTTCTAAGGCCAGCCAGACTTACAATCTCCGGCAAACTCAACAAATGATCCAGGTAGATGCTGATGCGCGGCTTGCCGCTTAGGGCATCATGGGTGGCGAAAAAGGCCCTGGCCTCAGATTCCTTAAAGATGAGCAATTCCACCAGCTCTGCTTGAGGCTCGCCAATGATTCGGTAACAATCATTGAGGATCTTGAGAACCCGGTCAACTGAGGACTGAGGAACCTCCCCGAACTTGGCCACCGAGACCCGCACCATATCCTTGAACCTTCCCCGGAGAGCTGGGGGCCGCGGCCCTTATACCATGACCAGGACTTCACAACATCCTTACGCCGATACAGGTGGTTGTCTTGGAGACGCCCGGAGTGGAGTGAACCTGCTTGACCACGCTGCCAATGGAGTTCAAATCAGGTACTTCCACCGTGGCAATAACATCATAAAGTCCGGTTACCAGGTCGGCCGACTTTACTCCCTCTATCCGGGATATGCTTTCGATCACCTCCTCCATCTTGCCGACCTCCGTCTCGATCAGGATGTAAGCCTTCACCATCGTTATCCAAACCTCCTTCCCTGTTTGCCATCATTATATCAGACCAACTGGCTGGGTGCCATGTAGAAGTTGGTGAAGGCGGGGTCATGCGGGGATCAGAGGTCAGATTTGGCCGGTGGCCCTTCAGAACGGTAAAGGTCCTCTTCGCTTTTCAGGTAATCAATGTAGAGGATGCCGTTGAGGTGGTCTATCTCGTGTTCCAGGCACTGTGCCAGCAGGTCGGTGGCCTTGAGCCTGACCGGCCGGCCCTTGAGGTCATAGCCTTTGGCCGTCACGGCAACCGCACGCTTGATCTTGCCCCAGTAGCCGGGAAAGCTGAGACACCCCTCCACCACCTCCCGCTCCCCGGTCCTCTTCACTATCTCCGGGTTGATGAGGACTATCGGCTCCTGCTCCGGGACTGTCTCTTATACACATCTCCGAGCCCACGAGACTAGGCATGATCTCGTATGCCGTCTTCTGCTTGAA
>CBFDTP010000109.1:0-4114 GCA_965612975.1 uncultured Dehalococcoidia bacterium
ATCCTCCCGCTTTCCGAGACCTGGTGGCGAAAGCGGGAGAGCCCCCTCCTCAGGAATTTGCGCCGCGAGGCCGTCCCGGTCTTCCCCCTGGCGGGCGAAAGTTCTCGCCGTGCCGGGTGACAACCTTGACACGGTTGACATGATTTGTCATGTGTGCCACGGGTGTGCGAGATCTCTTCACCTCGGGGGAGCGGGTTCTGGAACCCCCATCCGTAGCCTAAGGGGCAACTGGCGACGGCAATTCGGGCGGGCCAAGGCCCGCTGAGCCGATGCCCATGCCAGGCTTAGGGGTCAAAAGCGAGATCCAACTCCGGCTATAGCCGCGGCCTCGCTATGAATCTACGGGTCCAAAGCATGGTCTTGGCCTTGTCCATGGCCCTCTGCTTCCTTAAGGGAAGCTAGCTCATTGCCTACAAGTTCTTTACAAAGCAAGAACCAATATGCAAAAAGAGAGCGCTCATGTTCCTTATGTTCAGGGAATTCCATGGAGATTAATCTCCAAAAAGAGTCATTGTGTCGTCGCTCTAGGCGATGAGCAGCCTCGTGAAATATCAAGTATCGCAATAAATCAGCGGGAAGCCATTGTGCTAAGCGGTTCACAGTTATATTTCCGTTGGAACTGCAGCTGGCCCATTTTGTCCGCATCCTCCGAATAAAGATCCGATTGATATGCACTGCGTACGTATTCTCCGCTTCTTTCACGAACTCATCTAACAGCTTTTTAAATTCTGCTTCGCTTCTATTTGCAACTGGCAAGCTTTGAGGCCGCTGGAGGGCTTCACTTATCGTCTGATACTTGGTTAGGATCCAGTTCTTGTGCCTTGTGAGAATTTCTTCAGCATTCGTGTGCTCTGGAAGGACAAGTGTAAGGATGCCGGTCCGGAATTCCAGGCGTGGGTACCGGATTTTCCGGCGCACCACGCGGTATGGCACGCCCTCAAAGACTTGTGGCGATTCGCTTTTGGCCATCAGGGTTCGGGGCCTCCCAAGCTAAAGTTTTCTATCCGCTCCATGAGGAGATCGTAAAGACGATTCATTTCATCCAAACGTATCCCATAATCTGTCTTTAATTTTCTGACGAAAGAACGTACCTCTTGTTCCACCTTCTTGTGAAGGGAACTTTGAGCAACCCAGCCAGGCAGCAGAAGGGGACGGATTTTATTCGAAAGCTTCCTCACTCTCGCTACAAGTTCATCTCGTGGGCCGAGCTTTTCTTCCAGAACAAGTAGAACGGCGTATTCCATGTCAGAAAAACCAAGCTCTTTCTGTCGGTTACCCAATCTCTGAATTTCGTGAAGGATCTCTACCCCTTCTCGGTACAGTCGTTCATAATCCTTGGTTTTCTCTCGCCATGCTTTGACAAGCTTCTCTACCCGATCCAGCAGCGACATATAGACGGGAGTTTGGTTGCGTTCTACCAGCACCATCCGGTTCAAGGTAAACACTATGTTAGCTGCCTTTTCCTCCAGAGTCTCTAGTTGCGTTTCTAGCTTCTTTAAGTAATCTTGATCGAACTCCACTACAGGGAGCTCCTGTTGGATTTTTTCTACTTCTGTAGAGTGATGGATATATCTCAGGGTCTTCTCGAAATAGCGTGATATCTCTGCCGGTTCTTCCCGCCTGAGTGCTTGCTTCAAATAATAGGCGTAAATTGCTGAAAGCCACTTAAATCGTTCGAAATATTCCAACTTGACCTCGTCTGGACCTAATAGCTCGAAGACCTTCCGCAGGCTCCAGTAGCGCTCGCGGAATTCAGTCTCCCGATCCTCGTTTTGGGTGATCCTCTCAAAGGCCTGCAGTAAGGTGCGGCGGTCATAATTAAAGGGGATTCCCTCGAAAATCGCCAACAGCTCCCGGATTAACAGCACGAACTCCTCTTTCAGAGAGCTATAATCCCTTAGGACGTTACGGATGTCGTGTTCATCGTACATCTCTAAAGCTTTTTTCAGGTGTTTCAGGATTCCTACATAGTCCAAGATCAGTCCTGCTTCCTTCACATCGCGGTACGGACGATTTACCCGAGCAATGGCCTGTAGAAGTCTGTGTCCCTTCAATGGTTTGACCAGGTACATCGTTTGAAGGATCGGCGCGTCAAAGCCCGTCAAAAGCATATCCGTGACGATCAGGATCTTCGGTTCCTCCGTCTCCTTAAACTTGGCGATGATCTCGTCCCGAATCCTATCAAGGTCCAACTTTGGAAATCGTTTCATTAATTCCTTGCGGTACCCTTCGATCTCAGGCTTATCTCGATGCAAAAACGTCATGACCACTTCGCTGTAACTTGGGGGGAGGTATTCGTCCAAGGCTCGCTTAAAACGCACACAGGCCTTACGGCTTACAGCTACCACCATCCCTTTGAACCGACCATCGATGTTTTCGAGGAAGTGTCCCGCTATGTCTTCGGCCACCTTGCGGATCCTACGAGGGTTCTCCAAAAAGAGCTTTGTGGCATCCAGACGTTTGGCCAGTTCCCCTTCGACAGCTCTTCGTGTATCCTCTGGGATCTCCTCAAGCTCTGCCTCAAGGAAAGCTTCTAACAGCTCCCGTTTAAGTTGTACATCGCGCTCCAGCCGGGGTTGATACACAATCTTGACTGTATAACCATCTCGAAGAGAATCGGTAACAAAGTACTTGTCGAGATATAGCTCCTCCGGCGGGTAACTAAATTCCCTAAAAGTATCCCTGCCTTTGATAGCAATCGGAGTCCCGGTGAAGGCAAAGGCACAGGAATTCTTGAAGATGGCCCTCATCTGAGCTGCCAACACGCCGTACTGGGTACGGTGCCCTTCATCGACGAACAAAACGATGTCCTCCCTGGTTTGGACCGTTTCCTGTCGTTCGGATCTTGCTTCTAGCTCTCGATATAAATCCTCCAATTCTGAGGGCCGGAATTTATGAATAAGCGTGAGGAAAATCCCTCGCTTTCCCCGGTAACCATCATGGCGCAGAATTTTCCGGAGTGTGTCGATACTGTCAATTAACTCAGGCTTGATCACTAGATCCAAAGCATTAAATTCAGTCAGAAGTTGTTCTTCGAGCTCGATCCTATCAACGATGAAAAAGATGGAAGGGTTGCCCATGAGGTGGAAAAGCTTCTGTGCTGCGAAGATCATGGTGAGAGTCTTCCCCGATCCCTGCCAATGCCAAATCAAGCCGTTCTTTTTATCCCCTTCGCCTTTTAGAGCTTTCAGCACCCGATCCACGATCCGGTTGGCGGCCCGATACTGCATGTATCGGGCGATAACCTTTGTCTTCTCGCCCCGTTCCTCACGGAAAAAGAGGAAGTTGCGGAGGATATCAAGGAATTTTTCGGGCGCCAACATGTAGGTTACATCCAAAAGGGGATCGCGAACCGGGGAACCCTTGCCGCCGCTCTCTTCCTTCCACTCATAAGTGTGGACCTCTTCTTTGCCCGGGACAATGGGGAAATATCGGGCTATCTCACCCGCTGCTACACCGAATTGAACATACTTATAAAGCTCTGGAGCCAGGTTTATGTAATCCTTAACTATTTGTCTATATGCGTCCTTCCATGTCTGTCCCAAGCTCGCGGGGTTCTTACATTCAATGTCCACTAAAGGAATGCCGTTAACGTAGAGCATGATGTCGGTTCGTATGGGCTCTTTACCATAGTAAACAGCTTGTCTGGTGACGATAAACTCGTTGTTTTCTAAAACATCACAATCTATCAACCTAATTCGTGCCACCGTCTTACTTTTCTCCAGTTTGATGGGCACGCCGATCTTGAGGAACTGCAGGATCCTCCGGTTCCCTTCCAACCCGGTACTCGTTAGTTTCAACATGGTGATAACCCTTTGGATCTCTTCGTCCGTTATCTCCACATCGCGGTTGATCCTGCGGATAGCATTTGCCAAATCGGGGATCAAAAGCGGCTCTTCCAACTCCTCCCGTTCTAAAGCCTTTGCCGGGACGAACTTCCAGCCCTGCTTTTGGAGCTCGTCAATCAAGAAGTCTTCGACCAAAGATTTCTCGTCAAACTTCGGCATGGTGGATTTTCACCCGTCTCTTCCCTGTCAAAAGATCGCTCATAAGCCCCCTGTCTCTTATACACATCTCCGAGCCCACGAGACTAGGCATGATCTCGTATGCCGTC
>CBFDTP010000110.1:0-3999 GCA_965612975.1 uncultured Dehalococcoidia bacterium
CTCCAGCTCCAGCATGGGGTGGCGATAATAGCCATCGGAGGAGAGGAATACAAGCCCACGGAGTACCTCTACGGTGAGGATCCCCGGGTATTGACCCTGCTGGAGCTGGAGGAGAAGATCGCCCGCCGGGAGGAGAAGCTTCTCTCCGCGAAGAACCTGGTGATTATTTTGTGTGTGGGCTCCCGGGAGGAGGCCCGGAACTATTGCAGCCGGGTATGCTGTGGTCAGGCCATGAAGTGTGTGCTGAAGCTCAAGGAGCTTAATCCGGAAATGAACATTTATGTCCTTTACCGAGATATCCGCACCTATGGCTTTAAGGAGGATTATTACCAGAAGGCTCGTGAGGAGGGAGTGCTTTTCATCAGATATGAGCCCGAGGATAAGCCCCGGGTGGAGGCTGGAGAGAGGCTAAGGATAGAGGTGACCGAGCCCTCGCTGGGGGAGAGGGTCCAGATCGAGGCCGATTTTCTGGCCCTGGCAGCAGCGGTCTTGCCACCGAGGGACAGTAAGAGCATCTCGCAGCTCTTCAAAGCCTCTCTGGACGAGCATGGCTTTTTCCTGGAGGCTCACGTAAAACTTCGCCCGGTGGACTTCGCCGGCGATGGCCTTTTCCTCTGCGGACTGGCTCACAGTCCCAAGTATCTTGAGGAATCCGTGGCTCAGGCAGAGGCAGCGGTCTCCCGGGCCAGTACCATTCTGTCCAAGAAATTCATTCAAACTGGTGGGGTGGTCTCCTCGGTTAACGCAAGTAAGTGCAACGGTTGTGGGCTGTGTGAGCTAGTTTGCCCCTTCGGCGCGGTGGAGCTCAAATACGATGAGCATCTGAAGAGGAGGGTGGCGGTGGTCACCGAGGCCTCCTGCAAAGGGTGTGGAGTCTGTGCCTCCACCTGTCGGAATGGTGCCATTGACCTAAAGGGCTTCAGCGACGCCGAGATCCTGGAGATGGTTGACGCACTTCAGTCCTATGAAAAAGGAACTAGAGCCTAAAATAGTGGCCTTTCTCTGTAACTGGTGCAGCTACGCCGGGGCAGACCTGGCCGGGGTATCTCGGCTGCAGTACCCTCCAAACATTCGGGTCATTCGGGTGCCCTGCTCCGGCCGGGTAAACCCGCTCTTCATCCTCAGGGCCTTGCGGCAGGGGGCAGATGGTGTTCTGGTCTCCGGGTGCCACCCAGGGGATTGTCATTATCTTAGCGGCAACTACTTCGCCCGAAGGAAGTTTGCCCTTTTGAAGAACCTGTTGGAATATGTGGGAATTGAGCCTGGAAGGGTGCAGTTCTCCTGGGTTTCGGCCTCTGAAGGGGGCAAGTTCTCCCAGTTGGTGAGCGAGGTAACCCAGGAGGTGAAGGCCCTGGGGCAAAATCAGAAGTTGGTGAAGAGGAAGTAGAGGAATGGCTGACCTAATTGCGGAGATGAGGCAAGCTGCCCGCCGACTGCTGGAGGAGAAGAAGGTAGACCTGATAATCGGATTTGAAAAGGGCACGCTGCCACTTCGCAGTTCCCCCTGTTTTATCCGCCACCCCGAAGACGTCGATAGGCTGACCTGGGACTCGAGCTGCGAGAATAACCTGGCCAAGTACCTGCCGGGCAGAAAGGAAAAGATCGGCATCATCGCCAAGGGCTGTGATACTCGGGCCATAGTGGGCCTTATTCAGGAGAAGCAGCTCGAGCGGGAACAGGTGGTAATTCTGGGCGTCCCCTGCCAGGGAATGCTCGACCGCTGGAAGATGGAGCAACTCTTGGAGGGGAGGGAGGTTCTTGAAGCGGAGGAGAGAGGCGAGGAGCTCTATTTAAAAGGCTGTGACTTCGAGAGAACCCTCCCCCGAGCGGAGCTCCTTCACCGTTCCTGTCAGGTTTGCCGACATCGTAACCCGGTGCTCTACGACCTCCTTCTGGGAGAGAGGGTTGCGGAGAGCCCGGTGCCCGATGAATATGCCGAGATTCGCGAGTTTGAGAGGAAAAGCCCGGAGGAAAGATGGGCTTATTTCACCAAGGAGATAAGCAGGTGCATCCGCTGCTATGGCTGTCGCAATGCCTGCCCGTTCTGCTACTGTCGAGAGTGCTTTGTAGATGCTGAGCCCCTGTGGGTGGGCAAGACCATTGACCTCACCGATACCCAGCTCTTCCATCTGGTGCGGGCCTTTCACCTGGCTGGTCGCTGTGTGGATTGTGGCGCTTGTGAGCGGGCCTGCCCCATGGGGGTGGACCTCAGGAAGTTGAACAAGAAGCTGGAGAAGGATGTGGAGGAGCTGTTCGGCTATAAGGCGGGGCTCAGCCTGGAGGAACTTCCGCCTCTGGCAACCTTCCGCCCGGAGGACCCCCAGGAATTCATCAGGTGAAAGAGCAGATGAAATATCTGAAGCTCAGCAAGGAGGAGATGGCCAACCTGCTCGATGAACTTCGCCGGGAGTTTCGGGTTGTGGCCCCGGTAAGGCGGGAGGGCCTGATCCTCTTCGAGGAGATCGGGTCTGGGAAGGAAGCTCAGCTTGATTTTGGTAATTCCCGAAAATCCCCCAAGGACTTCTTCTTTCCACAGATGGAGGTGCTCTTCAGCTACCAGCTTTCGGACAACGAACTGAAGATAGAGGAGCCCCAGCCCGAACCGAGGAAGACGGTGATTTTCGGGATGCGCCCCTGTGATGCTCGGGCCTTGCTCCTCCTGGACAAGGTGTTTCTTGAGGGGGAGGTTCAGGATTCAAATTATCGGCGGAGAAGGGAGGAAAACATTATCTTGGCCCTGGGATGCACCCATCCGCGCCGCACCTGCTTTTGTACTTCGGTCGGTGGAAACCCCTTTGGTACGGAGGGCATTGATGCCCTCTTCATCGACCTGGGGAAGACCTATGTAGTGGAGGTGCTGACTCAGAAGGGGGAGGAACTCCTCCGAGACCGGCTTTCTGAGGCAGATGAGGAAAGCCTGAAGTCGGCGGAGCGGGTGAAGAGGGAGGCCAAGTCTTCAATGGGCCTCCAGGTGAAGGCGAAAGAGCTTGCCGACCTTAACCTGCTGGAGATCTTCGAGGACTCCTTCTGGGATCAAGTCCACGAAAAGTGTCTGGGATGTGGCATCTGTACCTACCTCTGTCCCACCTGTAGCTGCTTTGACGTAATCGACGAAAAGACGGATTCCGGCGGGGAAAGAATTCGCCTTTGGGACTCCTGTCTCTATCCCCTGTTCACCCTGCAGGCCTCGGGGGTAAATCCCCGGCCCACCGGGAGGGAACGGATGAGGCAGCGGGTGTTGCACAAGTTCAAGTACTTCGCCGATGAGTTTGGTCAGCCATCGTGTGTAGGCTGTGGACGATGTGTGGTGAGCTGCCCGGTGAACCTCGATATTCGCCAGGTAGTAAACGAGCTGGTGGGAGGGAAAGCTTGAGGAATCCCTTTATTCCCCGCCTCCTGAGGGTGGAAAGGGTGATCATTGAGACGGCCGATAACAACATCAAGAGCTTCCATCTTTCCTTCCTCAGGAAGGAGGATGAGGAGGCCTTCTCCTACTTGCCGGGTCAGTTCGCCGAGCTTTCCGTCTTCGGGAAGGGAGAGGCCCCCTTTGGCATGGCCTCTTCCCCCACCGAGCCAGGGCTCAGGTTTTCGGTTAACAAGGCCGGGGTAGTGACCACGGCCCTTCACCGGCTGGAGGAGGGGGAGATGGTGGGAGTGAGAGGCCCTCTGGGTCGTCCCTACCCCATAGCGGAGTTAAAGGGGAAGAACCTGGTGGTGGTGGCCGGTGGGTTTGCCTTTACCACCCTTCGCTCCCTGGTGAAATACATCCTGGATACCGCCAGGGATGACTTTGGTCGGATTGACATTCTCTATGGGGTAAGGAATCCAGGCCTCTTTCTCTATAAAGAGGAGCTCGAGCAATGGAGCAAAAGAGATGACCTGCACCTTGTGCTCACCATTGATAGGGAGGTGGAGGGGTGGGAGGGAAAGGTGGGACTGGTGCCCAACTGTCTCTTATACACATCTGACGCTGCCGACGAAGGCTTAGGTGTAGATCTC
>CBFDTP010000111.1:0-3977 GCA_965612975.1 uncultured Dehalococcoidia bacterium
TTTCAAGCAGAAGACGGCATACGAGATCATGCCTAGTCTCGTGGGCTCGGAGATGTGTATAAGAGACAGTCCTCCTGGGGCGCCCAAACCTGGATCTGGATCTCGTGATCGAGGGACCGGCCATCCCCCTGGCGCAGGAGCTGGCCCGGAGCAAGGGTTGGAAGGTGGTCACCCACCCTCAATTCGGCACGGCCAAGATCTCCTGGGGAGATTTCCATCTCGATCTCGCCACCGCCCGCGGCGAGACCTATCCTCACCCCGGGGCCCTTCCCCAGGTGCGACCGGGCACCCTCCGGGATGACCTCTTTCGCCGGGATTTCACCATCAATGCCCTGGCCATAGATCTCGCCCCAAACCGCTTTGGAGAACTCCTGGATTTCTACGGGGGGCTTAAAGACCTGGAGCGGGGCCGGCTCAGAGTGCTGCATGAGCGGAGTTTTATTGACGACCCCACCCGCATCCTCCGGGGAATTCGTTATGAGCAGAGGCTGGGCTTTTCCTTCGAGCCGAAGACCGAGGAGCTGGCCCGCCGGGATGGCCAAGTGCTGGAGAAAATAAGCGGCGAGAGGCTGTGGCACGAGCTGGAGCTTATCCTGAGGGAGGAAAGCCCCGAGAAGGCCCTCCTTCGAGCCGCTGAACTCGGCGTGCTGCCGCACCTGCGCCTTAAGTTTTCCGAGATGCTGGCGAGGAAGTTCCAGGAGGCTAGGTTACGCGGCCGGGCCGACCCGATGGTTTACCTGGGCCTTCTGGCCGGGGAACTTAATGAGGAAGAAGTGGAGAGCTTCATCCAGCGTCTCAAGCCTCCCGGCTGGGCCCGGCAGGTCATGAAGGAGGTGGTGAGGCTAAGGTCTTCCCTCCCGGCCCTGGCTCAGGCCACCCGGCCAAGTGAGGCTTACCGCCAGCTTGAGGGCTACTACGAGGAGGCACTTGAGGCAGCAGCCTTGCTGAGCGGGGAAGGCAAGGCCGAGCAGTGGCTCAGGCTTTATCTGGAGAAACTGCGCTTCATCAAGCCCGAGCTTACCGGTGAGGATCTCAAGCAAATGGGCGTGCCGCCCGGGAGGAGGCTGGGCCAACTGCTGGCCCGGCTTCATGAAGCCCGGTTGGACGGGGAGGTGGGCAGCCGAGAGGAGGAAGTGGAGCTGGTGCAGAAGCTGTTAGGAGAACCTTGAAGTTGCGAAAGGAGGCTTTGAGGAAGGAGAGGGTGAGATCATGATGCCGTGTGTCACTCAAAGATCAGGTCATACAGGCGGCCAGAAAGGGATTGCCCTCATTGCCGTAGTTCTCATAATCCTGCTCGCAATAGGAGTAGTGGCTGCCACCGCCATCAGTGTCTACCATTTCTGGCTTAAACCACGTCCACCGGAACTGAGTGCTAAGCTAATGCCGCCGGAGACTGAGGTATACCTCACCCTCAACCTGAGGCCGGGTGCCAGTCAGCTCATCAAGTTTAGAAGCGTCTTTAATCGCTTCAAGGACATCGAGGGGTTCGAGGATGTGTTCAATGATTTAATGAAAAAGCTCGAGGAGGAAGTCGGGATAGACTTGAAACAGGACGTCTTTCCTTGGCTGGTTGAGGTTGCGGTGGGAGCTGTCGATGTTTCCCCGCCTGATAAAGAGCCTGAGGTGATTTTCTTGGCTGGCACTGCTGATAGAAAGAGCACCGAAAGAGTGCTTGACAAGTTGCTG
Source organism: uncultured Dehalococcoidia bacterium (assembly GCA_965612975.1). Classification (GTDB taxonomy): domain Bacteria; phylum Chloroflexota; class Dehalococcoidia; order SZUA-161; family SpSt-899; genus CAZYDA01. Next base: position 1,687 of record CBFDTP010000111.1, read on the forward strand.
AAGTACATGGAAACAAGAGGGCAGAGGAAGTTCTCGAGCGGCGAGTATCGGGGGTACGAGTATTACACCGATAACGACCGCCAGCACTACGCCATCACCGAGGACTATCTGATTTTTTCCTCCAATAAGAAGCACCTTGAGGAGCTCATTGATCGAATAAAGGATGGGGGACCCTCCCTGGTCGATGAGACCAAGTTCCAGACCGTTCAAAAAGCACTGCCCAAGGAAAGGCTCGGCCTCGTCTATGCCGATACCGAACCCATCTTGAAGCAGGCAGTAGCGAAGGCTGAGGCGGAACACTTAAAGGCGGAGACACTGCAGCAAGTTGAGGACCGTTTACCATCCGCTGTGGGGCTCTCTGCCACCTTCATCGACAGGGGGTTCAGACTGGACTTGTATGCTAACATCAAGGGTAAGAAGATGCCTCTCCTCAAGCCGGACAGGCTTACCTCGGCCAGGCTGCTACCCCATGATGTCCTTGGTCTCCTTTCCTTCGCCGATATGGCCACCATCTGGAGGGAAACGCGCTCTGCCTTGAAGGAGGGCATGGGGCCAAAATCTAAGCTGCTCGAGGAAGGACTTAGAATGATGCCCGGAATCGGCCTGGATGCCTTTTTCGAACAGGTGACGGGGGAGACGGCGATAGCGCTTCTGCCCGGTAAAGCGGTAGCGGCGCCTTATGGAAGCCGTGGCGGCGTCAGAGCGGTAGCCCTGCTAGAAGCAGGAGATCGGGACAAAGCGCAAGACCTCCTCAATGATGTGAAGGACATGATAGAGAGAATGGGGATGAAGTTGGATCGGGTCTCCATTGACCAGCGGGAGGCGATGGTCTTGAAACGATTCCCGGCCGGGGGATACTCGCCGGGCTTCATGGTGTTGGACAGGTTCCTAGTGATGGGAACTAGTGAGGACACGCTTGCCCAGTTGGTGGACATTAGCGAGGGGAAGGGCCTCCCATTGGCCAAAAACAAGGCCTTTGCTCAACCGCTGGACTTGCTGGGAGACAAGAACCTCATGTTGTACATTAATTTACAGAAGGTTATCAATATGGTTGCTGGCTCCCTGCCCCATGATTATGAGCATAAGTATTTGCCCTATCTGAAACCCTTGGAGACTTTCCTTATCGCGGGTTCCGCTACGCCGGAGGCAGGCACGGCCACCTTCCTCATCACCATCTCTGAATGACAGCCAGTTTCCCCGGCGAGATCATTTCCTGAGATCATTTCCCGCAGCGATTAAGAATGGCGGCCAGATATTTGGTCGCTCGAATAAAATCCGCCAGTCTGATGTTCTCGTCGGGGGCATGGGCCCGAGATTCCGGATAGCTTACGCCCAGCGAGGCCACTGGCAGATCCAGGATCTCCCGGAAGGGGAACATGGGGCCGGTGCCGGCAAAGGTAGGCACGATGAGAGGCTCGGCCCCGTAGACCTCCCGACCTGCTTCAACCATGAGCTTTACGAGGGGGGAGTCGAGAGGGGTGCGGGCAGGAGGCTCCCCTTCATGACAGGTGATGGAGACATCGCCAAACCCGTGTTTCTCCAGGTGCCGCTTGAGCTTTTCCAGGATGTCCTCCGGCCGCTGCTGGGGAACCAGCCGGAAGTCCAGCTTGGCTGAGGCCCAGCAGGGGAGGACCGTCTTGGAGCCTTCCCCGGTATAGCCGGAGAAAAGCCCACAGATGTTGCAGGTGGGCTCAAGCAGATGGCGCCTCTTTAGCTCCTCGCCCTTAAGTCCTTGAACAAACCCCCTGAGTCCCAGGCTTTGTTTCAGCTCCTCTTCCTCCGAAGGGAGGGCCTGGATGGCGGCCAGTTCCTCGGGGGATGGGGGCACCACCTCGTCGTAGAAGCCCTCGATGAGGATGTTCTCCCGGGAATCCTTCAGAGTGCTCAGGGCTGAGATAAGCCGCCAGGCAGGATTGGGCACGATGGTGGCCATGGAGGAATGGACGTCGCGATTGGCTCCCTCCACCTTCAGCTCCACGTAGAGGATCCCCTTGGCCCCCAGACAGATGAGGGGTCGGTCCTCCCAGCCCACCTCACCGCTTTCCCAGATGCAGGCGTCGGCTCGAAGCAGCTCCTGATGCTCCTGTATGAACTGATGAAGTCCGGGGCTGCCGATCTCCTCGGCCCCTTCGATGAGGAACTTCACCCTCACCGGCAGGCTCCCCCTCACCTCCCGGAAAGCTTTCAGGGCCAAGAGCCGGGAAACGATGTCCCCCTTATTGTCGGCCACCCCCCGCCCGAAGACCTTCCCCTCCCGCACCTCGGGCTCGAATGGTGGGGAACTCCAGAGT
>CBFDTP010000112.1:0-3897 GCA_965612975.1 uncultured Dehalococcoidia bacterium
AGGAAGGGGCAATCCGCCACCACCTCGATCTCCGGAAGGAGCTCGGCCAGAGCCCGCACCGCCAGGGATTTCGCCGTTCCCTTCTCGCCCCGCAGGAGCACTCCCCCGATCTTGGGATTGATGGCGTTAAGGAGCAGGGCTTTCTTCATCTTCTCCTGCCCCACGATGGCGCTAAACGGATAGACAAATCTCTTTCGCGGCATGATTTGCCACCTCTTTTCCTCTGGCGAAGTTGATGAACGCTCTCCTAACGTAGCACTCGGTCGGGGTTGTCTCCCCGGTCAATTGCCCTGCATAGGTCTGGGCAAGGCATGGCCCGCCACAAAGCCGGCGTTCGGGACAGGTGGAGCAATAACGGGGCAGAGCGATGAACTCTCGGCACCTCCCCAATTCGTCGCTTAGTTCATCGGCGAAGTCATCCTCAAGGACATTGCCCAGGTAGAACTCGGGGAGGCCCACAAGGGAAGGACAAGGATAAGCCCTCCCCTTCGGATCCACCACCAGATACCGGCAGGCATCGAAAGGACAGCGATATTTGCGCTCAAGCCCGTGGGAGAGGAGATAGCGAATGCGTTCCACCTCACGGAATTTGACCCTTCTCCCGCCCAGAAGAGCAAGCTCATCCGCACGCCTGAGGGCGGCGCTTACCGAGCGGGCCGCCAAAGCAGGGTCTGCGGGACCTACTTCCCCCCTCTTGGCCCTTCCTATCGGCCGCAAAAGATCAAGGGAGATGCCCTCCACATTCCCCAGATAGCTTGCAAGCTCAACAAGCCCGGGCAGTCCGGCGGCGTTCTCCGCCGAGAGGACGCAGGTGAGCCCCACCCGAATCCCCTCCGCCCGAAGGTTTTCCAGCCCGCTTATGGTGGCCGCTGTTGAGCCTCGCCCATCGGCAAAGGGACGAAGGCGGTCGTTCGCCTCCGGAAGGCCGTCGAGGCTCACCCCGACGGATATGCCGAGCTTCTTGATCCGCCGCGCGACCCCTCTATCGATGAGGGTGGCATTGGTCTGGAGTTGATAACGAATCCCCCAACTCTTTGTGTACCCCACCACTTGCTCGATCAACTCCATGTTGAGCAGGGGCTCACCGCCGGCGAACTGAACCTTGAAGCTATCGAAATAATTGAGCATGAGGTCCAAAGCTCGCTTTGCCACCTGCCAGTCCATGTATTCCGGGTTTTCTCCCCCGTTGGCGTAGCAGTAACGGCAACGGAGGTTGCAGTCGGTGGTAACCCAGAGAACAAGTTCCCCTGTCTTCATCTGTGAACCTTCTGGGCAAGGTTTAGCAGTGCATTGACCGTGGCTACGGCCACCGCGCTTCCCCCCCGATTTCCCTCAACGGTGATATAGGGTATATCCTGCTTCATTAACCCCTCCTTAGACTCCCTCGCCTGAACAAAGCCCACCGGCGTCCCGACGATGAAAGCTGGCCTTATCCCCTGCTTGATCAAGTCCAGGAGGGCCAGAAGCGAAGTAGGCGAATTCCCTACAGCAACGATGCTCTGGCTGAGTTTCTCTCCTAAGGCCTTAAAGGCTGCCTCGCCACGGGTGGTCCCTTCCCCTTGAGCCATCTCCTCCACTCCCGGCGTATCTAAAGCACAGTAAACATCGCAGCCGAATTCCCTCGCCAGCTTGTGGTTGATCCCCACAAAGACCATCTTCACATCGGTAAAGATAGGCCTCCCCTTGTGTATGGCCGAGAGGGCGGCCGAGATGGCCTCAGGATGAAACCTAACCAGGGAACTGATATGAGGATCGCCGGTGGAGTGAACGATGCGCTTGACCACCAGCTTCTCCTCCTCCGAGAGGTTAAGAGACGGAAGGAGATGCTCTATCAATTCAAAGCTTTCCTGCTCGATGGCCCGGGGTGACTTGGGAGGATTGGGCCTTTTAGGAATAAGGTCGGGAAGGGCCTCCTCTATCCGCCTGGCTACCTCTTCGATTAAACATTCAGGGAGGCCAAGCGTACCCGAGAGGATAAACTCCACCTCAGGGTGGGTCTTTCTCATCTCCTCAACGAGCTGGGGAATATCCTCGGTGATATGCCGGCCCTGGAAAAGGAAGTAAGGCATTACGATGAGCTTGTTTATGCCTCGGGATATCAAGCTTTCGGCGGCTTCTCTTAAGTTGGGGTGGTTAAACTGAAGGGCAGCCCAGCTAATTTCAATCTCTTGAGGGAGCAAGACTTTTACTCGGCTTACCAGCTCATCAAGGATCTCCCTGATGCTTGCCTCATTTCGGCTACCGTGAGCAAGGATTATTACCCCAGGCCTCATTTTTATGAAACTTTAGTTGCATAAAAACAACCAATGTTTATTATAGATAGCTTGAGTTGAGAATGTCAAGGATTTAGCGGGTTTTTTATTTTTGAACTAATTATTCCAACTAAGTTGAGTTTGTATCATCTTAGTCGGTAACTTATCGTACTGAGACAAAAATGATACAGAGCCCAAGGTTTCAGCCTCTGGACACCTTCTTCGGTTTCCTTTACACTAGTTTTTGAAATCGGCGAGAAAATGAAGCAAATACTCCAAGATAGAAATCTAACCACCAAATTCCGTATACTGGCTGAGATAGCCAGAAACCAGCCCAATATCCAGCAAAAGGACATCGCCCGCAGGCTTCAAGTTACCTCTCAGGCGATATCGAAATACATTAAAGAACTACTGGAAGATGGCTGGCTGATCTCAGATGGCCGGTCTAAGTACCGGGTGACCAAGGAAGGGGTGAATTGGCTTTTAAAATCGCTTAGGGAGTTGAAGGACTATTCTAACTTTGTGGAAGAGTCTTTAACGAGGATAACGGTTTGTGCGGCTGTGGCTGCGAGCGATATCTCAAAAGGCCAGGAAGTCGGCTTGGAGATGAGGGATGGCTTATTGGTGGCCACCGGCACCCCGGGCAGAGGTGCAAAGGGGATAGCTACTTCGGATGCCAGAAAGGGAGAAGATGTGGGCATTTCCGATATAGAAGGAATAGTGGAACTGAAGCCCGGGAAGACAACGATTTTAATAGTGCCTAATATTCAGCGAGGTGGCTCCAAAAAAGTCGACCATGCTAAATTAAGGAAGAAACTTGAGGAGAGGGGCCTCATCGGTGCTGTGGGTCTTGAAGCATTGGTTGCCTTGCGCCAAGCGGGGGTTGAACCCGATTACCTTTATGGTGTAGCTGAAGCGGCTATCGAGGCTGCTCGATGTGGTTTGCATTTTACGATAGCTTGTACCGATGATGCCGTTCCCGCCCTGCTTAAGAAGCTTGAGGATGAAGGGCTAAATTATGAACTCACAGACCTAAGCCTCATTGAGTAGCAGCAAGTTTGACCTCTTCTCCAATCAGTACTTTGATCTTTTTATTGCAAGTTTACTGACATCTGTTATTTCTTGAAATTAGCCCCCTGTTTACACGCACCCAATTCTAACCCTGAGTGATTTTCGTCTCAACTTTGCTAGCTGTTGGGAATTTTTCAAAAGATTTCGTCAAGCTCTTGCGCCTTGCGCAGCCGAGATGGATTTTTGTCAGCCTATCGTAGCAGTTCCAACAACAGACCCAGCAACCCCGGTACTCCTCGGGAACCCTGGCATCTCGGTTGGGAAGAACTGTTCCCTTCCATACCGCGCATTTTCTCATCCGTACCTCCCAGAACAATTTTGCTGCAGGAAGGGGAGCGCAGAAGCTCCCCTTCCTGGTTTGGCCCTACCACTGCACATGCATGGGCATTATGACCACCAGCCGAGCCCCCGGCGTGGCGGAAGACGATGCTCTTCTGCGTCATCCCTCCTCCGGTAACCCTATTTTTGATTCAATAATACTATCTTCGGTGACAAAAATTAGGTCCAAAGGAAACAAAAAGAGGGAGAGATAAACCCTGATGTCATAGGACAAAGCTTCAAGTAATGCCTCCTT
>CBFDTP010000113.1:0-3845 GCA_965612975.1 uncultured Dehalococcoidia bacterium
GCCTTCTTTAAAGTACGACCTCATCTTAGACGCTGGGAGAGGAAATCCTACGTAAAGGAACCGCCCGGGGAGGAGGGCATCCTTGATTGCTCTCTGGGCAGGAACCCTTTGGGCGTCTCGGAAAGGGTTTTGGAAGCCGCTGGCCGTTTTGAATGGTCTGCCATTTGTCCCTACCCCGATCCCTTTTATAAGGAGCTACGACAAAGAATTATCCAATTTTGGGCGGACTGCGCTGAGCTAAAAACCGAGCAGGTTCAAATCGCCGATGGGGCGATCGTTCTCTTGGAACGGCTCAACAAGCTCTTCGTCGATCCGGGCTCACGGGTACTGGGTTATTCCCCACAGTTCACCGAGTATGTGACCGAGATTGAGGCCAGCGGTGGCATATATGAGGCGGTTTTGCTGAGGCCAGAGGAGAACTTTAAGTTCCGGGTTGAAAGGATACTTGAGCGGATGAGTCAAGAACACCGATTAGTCTATCTGGATAACCCCAATAATCCTACCGGGCAATTTATTAGCTTGGAGGAAATGGAGGCAATAGCCCTTGAGGCGAAGAGGAAGGAGGTTGCGGTAATAGTTGATGAGGCCTTCGGTGACTACTTGGAGAAAGAGAAATCGGCCATCAACCTGGTGAACAAATATCCGAATCTCATAGTGGTGCGTACCTTTTCCAAAGCATTCGGGCTCGCTGGCTTGAGGGTTGGCTACGGGGTGTTCCCACTCGAGCTGGCCCCGTTCTACAGGAAGGTCAACGTTCCCTTCGTCATCAGCGCGCTTAGCTGCTATCTGGCCGGCGAAGCGCTTGCAGATCAGGCATTCATCCACCGCTGTCGGGACATTGTAAGCCGGGAGAAGAAGAGGCTGATAGAAGGGCTAAGGCAAAGGGGCTACCTCATCAGCGAGACGCATGATTGTTGTCCCATCTTCCTCCTTGGTTGCCAGGATGAAACCCGTAATCTCTGGGAGGAGCTTCTCGCCCGGGGGATATTGACCGAAGGGGGCCGGGGCTTCCGAGATCTGGGAAGTAATTATGTTCGAGTCAATACACCCTCTCGGGCGGATGATTTCCTGTCTCGATTGTGAACTGGAGTTTTATGAGGAAACTTAGATAGGGGGAGAAAGTGGGCAGGAAATTAAGTCGGGTTCAGATGGAAGATCTGGTCTGGGGGAAGGAGCTTTTCCGGGGGGAGATCAAGCGAATAGAGATGCGGACGGCGGAGGGGTTTGACTTTGGGCGGACGACGATAGAGGGGGTAGGGAGTTATCGAGGGGAGAGGCTGGTGATAGATTCGAAGAATGAGAACATGATAGCGTGGCGTGGGGGTGAGCCGGTGATAATGGTCCCTGATCTGATAGCGATGATGACGACTGGGGGTGAGCCGCTGACCAATGCGGACACGGAGGAGGGGCAGGAGGTGGCCATCATAGGGATCCCGGCTCCGGAGCCTTGGATGAGGACTCCGGAGGGCTTCAACTGCTGGCGGCCCATCCTGGAGAAGCTGGGCTATAAGGGGAGCTACAGCTCACCGTGGCGAGAAAACTGACTGCGGGAGGTGAGACATGAGGGTTTAGAGCGGCCGAAGAAAAGCAAAAACTCTTAAAGAGGGGGTGAGTAATGGCAAAGGCTGAGGAGAAGCCACTCCGGGGAATAGACGCACTGGCTCATGACTATGAGCGAGAGCCAGTGCCGGAGATGAGACAGAAGAGCTGGTACAATGTTGGGATCGTCTGGGGTGGTGTGGCTGCCTGTCTGGCGGCACTCATGGTTGGTGGCATTGTAGCTGATATGGTCAGTCTGGCTGATGCCGCCATCGCCGTAGTTTGCGGCAGCCTGATAACCACCGTTATAGGGGCCATTGCTTCCACGGTGGGGGCGCGGCTGAACATCTCCACGCCGATGATAACCCGGTTTGCCTTCGGCAACTGGGGGGTCTACATAGTGGCCCTTGTCCTCGCCTTGGGCAGCTATGGCTGGTTCGCGGTGCAGCTCGGTCTCTTCGGTGAGACCATGAAGGGCTCGGCTGGACTGCTTACGGGCACCACCCCGGGGAGCGTATTCCTATGGGTATCCATAATCATCGGCGGCATATTGATGACCGCCAGCGCTCTTTTTGGCTATCGAGCGCTGGCCTGGCTCAGCTTGGTCGCCGTCGTGCCCATAGTTCTCCTGATGATCGCCTCAGTTATTCAGGTGTTAACCCAGCATCCCTGGAGTGAGCTGGTGGCCCATCCCCCGGCCCATCCGGCACCTCTGCCGGTGGTTATCGGCATAGTAGGTGGCGGGTTCATGGTCGGGGCGGTCATCACGCCCGATGTCAGCCGCTATGCCAAGAGCACGGGACACTCGGTCGCCGGCGTGCTCCTGGGGTTCTTCGTCTTCCAGGCGGTAATGCTCTTCATGGGAACCATTCTGGGCCACGCCGTTGGTGAGTGGGACGTGGTGAAGATCATGATCGGGCTGGGCTGGGGAATGGTCGGCATGCTGGTCCTGGTCTTCGCCCAGTGGACCACTAATGACAACAACCTGTATTCGGCGGCCCTGGCGTTCTCAGTCATCTTCCGCGGCTGGCCCAAGTGGCGGCTAACCGCAATTGCCGGTGCGATCGGCATAATCCTGGCCCTCTGGGGGATCTACGGTCGTCTCATGCAGTGGCTGATGTACCTCGGTGTGCTGATACCCCCTATAGCCGGGATCTATGTCGCGGACTACTACCTGCTGCATCGAGGCTTTTACAAATACGAAAATCTGGCCCGAGCGCCCCAGGTCCGCTGGTTGAGCTTTACTGCCTGGGTGATCGCTTCCTTCATCGCCTATTGCACTACGGCCCCGCCGACCGGGTTTGGCTGGTTCAAGATAACCACCATTCCACCAATTGATAGCTTTATAATCTCCTTCATCCTGACTTTGCTCCTCCACTGGGGTTACCGGGCACTCAAGGGGGAGACGGTCGCGGCGGAGATTCCCTCGGCGTAGAACTTTAGGAGGTAGATCGAAACGAGGATAAAGGCTATCATTCCCATCATCGTAAGTGAGTTTAACCAGGAGGCCAAGCGGGAACTGGAGCGCTTCGCTTCCCAGGGTACTGAGATAGAGGTGGTGAGCCTGGCCCAGGGTCCGGCATCGGTGGAGTGTCGCTATGATGAGGCCATTGCTACCCCGGATGTCCTCCGTCAGGTAAAGGAGGCAGCGCAGGAGGGCTTTGACGCCGTGATTGTGGACTGCTTTGGGGACGTAGGGGTAAAGGCGGCGCGTGAGATCGCCGAGATGCCGGTTATTGGTCCTGGTGAGTCCTCCATGTTGCTCGCAGCCGCCCTGGGCCAGCGCTTCTCGGTGATAACTGTCCTGAGGAACCTGCTGCCAGTGGTATATGAGACGGCTGAGGTCTTGGGCCTTCACCGAAAACTGGCCTCGGTGAGGTATGTTGACATCCCAGTTCTGGAGGTGATGGATCGGGAAAGGTTGAAAAAGGCCTTGTTGCGCGAGATGCTGGAGGCCCTGGAGAAGGACGGCGCCCAGGTTCTTGTTCTTGGCTGCACCGGGATGAGTGGGGTAACCTCCGAGCTGAGTCAAAGGCTGCGGGAGAGGGGCTATGATGTGCCCATTGTAGATCCCTCGGGGGCGGCTCTGAAGTTTGCCGAGGCCCTGGTCAAGATGGGGCTTAAGCAGAGCAAGTTGACTTATATGAAGCCTCCGGAGAAGGAAAGAACGGGGGTCTGATCTCGGCCATCTCGAACTAGGAACCGAGAAAAGTTTGCTGAGAGGAGGTCGCCTTCTTTAAAGTACGACCTCATCTTAGACGCTGGGAGAGGAAATCCTACGTAAAGGAACCGCCCGGGGAGGAGGG
>CBFDTP010000114.1:0-3770 GCA_965612975.1 uncultured Dehalococcoidia bacterium
AGATGGAAAGTGGAGAGAACCTTCGCCTGGCTTTTTAACTTCAGGAGGCTTGTAGTGAGGTGGGAGCGAAGTCATCATATCTTTCTCGCTTTCCTCCTTATTGCTTGCATCATTATTCTCTTAGGAGCAATTTCGGGATGACTTCTAGTATCCCACGAAAAATTCGCCGAATTTTTGGGAATAAATAACTGGTGGGACTATGGAGGCGGGGCCTCTGGTCTCGGTAACCATTCCTTCCTTTAATGCCGAGAGAACTCTTCCCCTCTGCCTGGAGGGGATAAGTCGGCAAAGTTACCGGAATCTGGAAATCATCCTCGTTGATAGCTACTCCACCGACCGCACCAGGGAGATTGCCGAGGACTTCGGGGCTCGCGTCGTTCTCTGTGAGGGGAAGCTGTTGGCGGCGAGATTTCTCGGCCTGAGGGAATCAAGAGGGGACTTCATAGTTTTTGTAGATACAGACCAGGTGCTGGAAGCTACGGCGATCGAGAGAGCGCTGGGGATGATGGAGACGTATGATATGTTGCTTTTCGAGGAGCACTCTTACAACCCGCGAGGCTTCATCCCCCGACTTTACCAGGCCTCTAAGGAGATCATCAATCGGAAGCTCAGGAGTTCGCCCAGCGCCTTGAAGCCGGGGGAGGGCTTCGGGGCCGCGCGGTTCTTTAAGCGATATCTTCTGGAGCGGGCCTTTGAGGCAATACCCTCGGAGATCATTCCTCAGGTGATCCACTACGACCACGACATCATTTATTATGAATGCTACCGGATTTCCCAGAGGGTCGGACTCCTACCCAATGCCGCCTATCATATAGAGCCCAACTGGCGAAAGCTGTGGCGCACGAATTTCCGCTACGGTGCCTCGCTGCGGTACCTCCGTCAGCAGCAATTCTACCGAGAGCTTATTCAAAAGGGAGAGTCAAGGCTCTGGTTTGACCGCCATATCCTTCAGGGGCTCCAGGCCCTGCTACTCATGTTCATCTTGAAGATGGTGCAAAGGCTGGGCTGGTGGTTCGGTGAGCAGCAGACGAGGTCCTCTTCTCTCTCGTCTCCCTCACTAAGAAGAGGGTGGGGATGGCGCTAAGGCAGGTCACCACCGCCCCTATAAGGAAGGTCGTCTGGAAGCCGAGCGTCTCAAACAGAACCCCGCCGATGGCTGGCCCAACAACCCAGGCCAGTGAGAGGGTCTTCTGGTAAGTCCCCATGGCCCATCCCCTTCTTTCAGGCAGCGCCAGATCAGCAAGATAGGCATTGGCCGCGGCTCCCATGGATACCCAGGCAATGCCCTCCAGGACCTCTACAGCGTATATTAGGCGATAATCCCTGATCAACGAGTAGAGCAGGAAGACCAGGGAGAAGAGGCCGATTGAGGTGAGGATGACTTTCTTCCTTCCCCACTTGTCGGCGAGTTCCCCAACCAGGGAAGCGGAGAGAAAGCCGGCCAGGGAGCCACACATGAATATCAGCCCAATTTGACTCTTCCCGGCGTTCAACACCTCAGCCAGGTAGAGCGAAAACATGGAGTAGACTACCCCTGAACAGGCCAGCAGCGGAAAGATACAGCCGCAGAAGAGATAAACCTGCCTCCTCTCCATGTCTCTCACCTCCAGAAATCTTATTATAGCGTCGGCCCAAAAGTGGTTGACAAGGCAAGAGCCCAGGGATAAACTGACACCGCCCGATGGTGGAGGTAGAGCTCAAGGTTGAGGTAAAGGACCCTCAAAGGCTGGAGCAGCTTCTAAAATCCCTGGGTGCTCGGTTTGAAGGGGAGGTTCAACAGCTCGATATTTACTACTCCGCCCCTCACCGAGATTTCAAGCTGACCGATGAGGCCCTGAGGCTGCGCCGGAGTTCCCACAGGGGTTTGGCAACTGAGGAGTGCTACCTGACCTATAAAGGCCCCAAACTCGATGCACTAAGCAAGTCCCGGGAGGAGCTTACCGTGAGGGTGGAGGGGTGGGAGGAGGCCCAAAGCTTGCTGCAGTCACTGGGCTTTATCGAGGTGGGTCGGGTTAGCAAGCTTCGTCGAGGCTACCGACTGGCCGATTTTGTCCTTAGCTTGGATCAGGTCGAGGGGCTGGGCAATTTCCTCGAGGTGGAGACCCGAGCAGAAGGCGGCTACGATCAAATCCTGGAACAGGCCTTTGAGTTGTTGAAGAAACTCGGGTTTAACCAACATGAGGTAATAAGGGAATCTTATCTGGAGCTTCTTTGCTGCTCCAGGGAGAAGAGGTTAAGGACGGGGGGAGCATGAGGATAGGAGTTCTTTCCGATACCCACGCCAGAAATCTGAACGAGCTCTCGCCCAGAATACTGGAAGCCCTGCGCGGGGTGGACCTGATTGTCCATGCCGGGGATTTCGTCACCCGAGAGGTTTTGGAAGGCCTGAGGCAAATAAAGGAGGTGAAGGCCGTCCGGGGCAATATGGACTCGCGGGAAATTTGGGAAGTGTTGCCGGAGAAGGAAGTTTTCCAGATCGAGGGGAAACGTATTGGAATAATTCACGGCTGGGGCAGCCCCTACCACATCGAGCAACGAGTGAGGCAGGAGTTCGGCGAGGTGGACATCATAATCTATGGCCACTCACACGTAGCCCAGAATAAGGTTATCGACGGCATCCTCTTCTTCAACCCCGGACCCGGCCGGAAGTCCTTCGGCCTCCTCGAAATCGGGAGGGAAGTAAAGGGCGAGATAGTCAAATTTTAGAGCGGAGACTTACCTTCTGCCGTGAACGAGTTCCAGAAGCGGTTTTACACCTTTCGTGGCTTTCTCGGTGACTTGAAAGATTTGCTGGCCCACTTTTCGGATCTCAGGGTTGCCCGGCGCCGTGGGCTCAGCCGAGCCTTTGTTGAGAAGGTCATGTTGGCAGTTACCGTCGTCAATGAATGTGGTGCCTGTTCTTACCTGCATGCTCAGCAGGCGCTCAAGAACGGCGCTCAGCCGGAGGAGATTCGGAAGCTGCTCTCGCTAGAGCTCGGGCAGTTTCCGGAGCATGAATCGGTGGCTCTGGCTTTCGCCCAGCACTGTGCCGAAACCCGAATGCGTCCTGACCCAGAGGCAGTGCAGCGACTTTTAGATTACTACTCTCCTGAAGTTGGGCATAGCATCATTGCCTACATCCAGATGGTGAACTTTGGCACGCTGGTGACTAACACCCTGTATGCCTTCCTCAGCCGGCTTAAAGGGAAACCCGCACCAGGAAGCAACCTCTTGAGCGAGCTACTCATCGTGACCTTAACTGCACCCTTCACCCTCCTCACTTTGTTTAATATTGCCCGCGGTAAGGACAGATTAAGGTGAAGGCCCAATTGGGCCGACAAGCGAGAGCTGCTGGCCTTCATCGGGGAGCTGGCGCAATCCCTGAGTGCGTTAAATGCGCCGGTAAAGGAGCTGGTGATACACTATCCAAGGTTTGAGGTGCTAAATTTAGGTTCAACTGCCAAACACCGAACTTTTGTTGCCCTTTGACCGGTGGTTCACCCTTCTGAAAACGGGATAAATGGGATAAACTAAGGCCAAACAGCTTTTCTTGGAAGGGCTGGTGGAGAATGAAGCTCTAATTGGCTGCTGCGGAATATATTGCGGGGCTTGCCCCTTCTACCGAAGCGAGATTCCCGATAGAGCCAAGGAGCTGAAGGAACTCCTGGAGCTGGAGAAGTTCCGCAAGATCGCCGTGCCCTTCGATTGGGTAGGCGATTACCTGTCTCTTATACACATCTGACGCTGCCGACGAAGGCTTAGGTGTAGATCTCGGTGGTCGCCGTATCATT
>CBFDTP010000115.1:0-3702 GCA_965612975.1 uncultured Dehalococcoidia bacterium
TTCAAGCAGAAGACGGCATACGAGATCATGCCTAGTCTCGTGGGCTCGGAGATGTGTATAAGAGACAGTTTTAGTATTCTGGACGTGATGTGGCATATGTAACGAATGAGCCCAGTTCGGCCTCTTGTGTATGGTCCAACTAGAGTAGGCCTGGCGAATATGCATGCAGGCAGGCGCGATAGATATGCCATCTATGTAGTCATAGCGGCCCCTAAGAACTTCGCCTAAGACATCCCGACAGAAGGGACAATACATATCTGCAATATGGGAAGCTGCCAGAGCCACATTGGCAGGATCATGCCCTCCTAAGACCCTGATTGGCAAAATATCGGCGGCGTAAAATAACTCCTCCGGCTCGTAGGTACATAAATAACCTACAATCTTCCTCCCTGTCCTTGATTTGTAATCCCTAAGGTAGTGGTGTCGGTTTTCGTACCAATCTTGGAATTTTTCGATCTTCATTGCTCCTCCTAAATTTCCTGATGGACTCAGCTGTTAAGGCTTCTATGTTAGCCTCTTAACCCCAAGTACTTCTTCCATAAATATCCTTATCCTTCTGTAGCCCCCGGCTTTGTCAACGTCGCGTTCGTCTGCCATATTTCCCTCCAACACAATGAAAGGGATGCCCGCATCTTTAAGAGCGCGCAAGTTCTCAACCGCACCCAATACGGTACCCTGACACCCTCGATTAAAGTGCAACATAACACCCTGTACTTTCCACTGCCGGGCTATCATCAGCATGAGCTTACTCTTGAAATCTGCGTGATAGTGGGATTGATATATAGGCCTACAAATTTCCCACTCTGCAAGGGCTCGGCATGCTGATTCCCGGCTATTTCCAGGGTCAAGAGGTTCTTTTGGAACCAGCTTGTCTTCTTTTATGTCCCAGGCACCCTCTAGGCTAAATGTATAAAGGGAACCTACCGAAACTACCCCGTAATTGCGCTCATAGTACCTCCAAAGCTCCAAAAATGACCAAGGCGGCTGGCTGTCGGTCATCACGCGACATTGCTCATTCTCGACATCTGCAATTCCCCTCTCTACTCTATCCTTTACTTCGTCGTAAAGTTCATCATAGAAGTCGGAAACTTCCTTACTGGCTCTGTCCAAAGTGTTGAGGACATAAAGACTGAACATAGTTTTCTCACCAAGCGGCGCAGGAATATTTTGGTTAAGTTCACACACTTTGGCCCATTTGTACATCGAGTTCATCTCATATCTAACAGCCTGGATGAACTTTTCATCATCAAAGGTTTTACCAGTTACCTTTTCTAACCACTCAATCCCATCTAGAAGCTGACCCGCGATATACTCGATTCGATGGTCTGATAGGTCACCGAAGGGTGGGGAAGGACCTGCTTCCATATCGACTACATATATGGGGATTCCGCCACCAAGTTCGCTAATGCTTTGAAACCATTTGGCATGGGTAGGGCAAATGTTCGACTGCCAAATGAAGTCAGGCTTTGGCATGCTCCCCCCGAAAACATACTCGCCTAACAAGAAGGACCCAATGTAGTTTCTAAAATAGGCGCAGACACTCTTCGGGAAGTCATAACTATCAGCTTTGTCCAAGGCGCGAATGGAGAAGCTGGTCATAAAACCGCAGGAGGCACCATAAGGCTCACCGGTAAGAGGGTAAACTTCAACACTCAGCCCTTTCGGAACAGACTGAAAAGTCCAGGCACCCCCGGTGTATCGGAGAGCCCCTTTATCATGAGCCTCAGCATAGTTCTTATAACAACTTAGGCGTAATTCTTTGGCCTTGTTCCAAATCTTTAGCGGTTCAGTAGGATATTTATTCCCTATTTTCATTATGGACAACCTCCTTCAATTTACTTACTTAAGAACATCGAGCATCATCTACGTGAATATCCCCGCTAGGGATGCTTTAAAACTTGCTCAAGTTTTTTTCAAACAGCCAAATTCTGTAATAGCTCTCAGACGCTCCACTAAAATGACTTCCGCCCCCAGGTTGGCCAGCGAGAAGGAACAATACTGGGTGGGCAAATAGGGGCTTAGATCCAGCACCCTTACCTGCTCTAACATCCTCACCGGCTCATACCCTAATACATGCCCAGGCCCCCGTTCACGCTGAGAACCTGTCCGGTGATGAAGCTGGACTCATCGGAGGCGAAGAAAAGGTAAGCGTAGGCCACCTCCTCCGGCTTGGCCGTCCTCCCCAGAGGTGTCTGTTTCCTCACCGCCTCCCTTATCTTCTCGGCCGCCGGAAGCTTAGCCGCCATCTCCTCGGCCAGCGGAGTATCGGTGATGCCGGGGGCAACGCAGTTCACGGTTATATTATATCTCCCCATCTCCCGGGCCAGGGTCTTGGCAAGCGAGATGACGCCACCCTTGCAGGCCGAATAGACGGACTCCCCGGGGTTGCCTCCCCGAGCCGCATCCGAGCTGCACATGACGACCTTCCCATACCTTCTTTCCACCATGTGGGGAAGCACCGCTCGACAGCAGTAGATGTGATGCATCAGATTGAGATTGATGATGAATTCCCAGTCCTTCGGCGTCTGATCCAGGAAGAACTTTATCTCGTCCCAGCCCGCATTGGTGACCAGGATGTCTATCTTCTCCCATTGCTTGAGCACCTTATCCACCATGCCCTGTACTTCGTCGAACTTCGTCAGGTCGGTCTTTATGAAGATGGCCTCTCCACCGTTGGCCTTGATTTCACCTACCGTTGAAGCGCCCTCCTCCTCACGGATGTCAACGACCGCTACCTTGGCTCCCTCCCGGGCGAAAATGAGCGCGGCCGCTCGTCCAATCCCCCGGGCGGACCCGGTTATGATGGCTGTCTTGCCCGCTAATCTCATCTTACCTCCTGAACTTGGTTTCCGGCGCTTAATTATATCGCTCCCCAACATCTTGTGTCAATGGTTACTATCCCCTTTGCAACCGCATACTTCGATACAAACACACTCCTGGTTCTAGTTTAGTCGCTGGAGCTTAGGAAAAGCCTCTCGGTCCAGGAGTGACCCAAGTGATCGGTATGGTCAGCCGGCTGGCCTAATCCTCTCCTCTTTTGGCTGTGCGCCGGAGCTCTCCAGCAGGCTGAGGACATGCTTGCGAAGTCGCCGCAGGATGATGCTGAACTCCTGGGCCTCCCCCTCGCTCAGGCAGGACATGACCTTAAAGCTCGTTTCCTGCCGGTGAGGCATGAACTCCTTGACGAGCTGTAACCCCTTCCTGGTTATGGTGACCAGTTTGACCCGGCGGTCCTGGCTCACCCCCTCCCTTCTCACCAGCCCTTCTTCCTCCAGGGCATCGATGGCCCGGGTGATGGCATGCTTGGAGCGAAACACCCTCTTGCTCAGCTCGGTAGGCCGCAGGCTACCGCCCTGGGTTATCAGGGCATGTAGAATGTTGAGCTGAGTTCGGCTGGCGCCATACTTGCGCAGCTCGATCTCCAGGTAGCGATTTAGGATGTCAGCAGTGTAGATGAAGGAGAGGAGGTTATCCGTCCGCAGTTCCTTGGCCTGGGCACGGATATCATCGGCCAGGGATTCCACCCCTTTCTTCAAACTCCTTGCCATGATTCCCTCCAAAGTAAAAATTAGAAACGGGCCTTTGTATATTGTAACAGATTACATTTTTTAACTCAAGACATGTTTTTTGAGCTTAGGACATGAGTTCGGACAAAAATAAAGCTTAGTGCCCTCTATGGTATTACCATCTAATACTGCTTAC
>CBFDTP010000116.1:0-3693 GCA_965612975.1 uncultured Dehalococcoidia bacterium
GCACCATTGACGGCATAACCCGGGCGACGAATGTCCTCTGGGCGGGGAAGCGGGTGGTGGTGCTGGGATACGGATGGTGTGGGCGAGGGGTGGCCCTCCGGGCCAGAGGACTTGGGGCCCAGGTGATTGTGGTGGAGGTTGACCCGGTCAAAGCCCTGGAGGCGGTCATGGATGGCTACCAGGTCATGCCTTCCCGGGAGGCGGCAAAGGTTGGCGACATCTTCATCACCCTCACTGGGGACATCAACGTTCTGGATGAGGATCACTTTAAGCTGATGAAGGACGGGGCCATTCTGGCCAACAGCGGTCACTTCAACGTGGAGATAAACATCCCCGCCCTCGAAGCCCTTTCGCAGAGCAAGCGTCGCCTCCGCCCCTTCGTAGATGAATATACCCTCAAGGATGGGCGGAGGCTTTACCTTCTGGGGGAGGGCCGACTGATCAACTTGGCGGCTGCCGAGGGACATCCTTCCGCCGTCATGGACATGAGCTTTGCCAATCAGGCTCTCACGGTGGAATACCTGGTCAAGGAGGGGGGGAACCTCCCCCGACGAGTCCATCCCGTTCCCAAGGAAATCGATCGGGAGGTGGGCCGCCTCAAGCTCCTTTCCATGGGCATCGAGATAGATGAGCTTACAGATATGCAGCGCCAGTACCTTTCAAGTTGGGAGCTCGGCACCTGAACTGGAGGAGGCTGCCATGAAGTTAAGCCGTGAAGAGGTGAAGCATATCGCGCTTCTCTGCCGTCTGGGGCTTACCGAGGAGGAGGTGGAGAAATTCCGGGAGCAGCTCTCGAACATCCTGGAGAACTTCGAGATTCTCCAGCAGGTGGACACCACCGATGTGCCGCCGATGTTCCACGTGCTCCCGCTGGAAAATGTCTTTCGAGAGGACGAGGTGGCCCCTTCCCTTCCCCAGGAGGAGGTTCTGGCCAATGCTCCCCAGAGGGAGGGGGAGTTCTTCCGCGTCCATGCTGTGCTGGAACATGAGGAAACCGAAGGATAGGAAAGAGGTAAGCGAACTCTTCTCCGAGATCGCCACAAGTTACGACCGGCTGAATCACCTGCTCAGCTTTAATCTTGATCGCTGGTGGCGGAGAAGGCTGGCCGAGCTGGCCAACTCAAAGCCAGGGGCCTTCATTCTAGACCTTTGTACTGGCACCGGGGACGTTGCTTTGAGGCTTGCTCGCCAGGGTGCTGAGCAAGTCATTGGGGTTGACCTCTCGGACCAAATGCTCAAGCTCTGTCGGGCCAAGCTGAAGCAGCAGGGACTGGAGAGCCGGGTGTTTCTCTTGAAGGCCGATGCCCTCAACCTCCCCTTCAAGGATGAGGTCTTCGACGTGGTGACCCTGGGATTCGGCTTGCGCAATCTGCTCGAGCGCGAAAGGGCGGTTTCGGAGATGGTTCGAGTGCTGAAGAGGGGAGGCCGGGCCCTGGCCCTGGAGTTCTCCCTCCCCAAGGTGCGACCCTTCTGTCGACTTTACCGCTGGTACCTCCGGTGGGGCATCTCTTTTCTTGGCGGGGTCCTGTCTTGTTCAAGAGAGGCCTATCGCTATCTCTACACCTCAATCCTTGAATTTTCTCGGCTGGACGTACTGAAGCTGTTCGAGGCTGCCGGATTGTCCAAGCTGTTTCACCTCAGGCTGAACCTGGGGATAGTCTCAATCTACCAGGGCCAGAAGGAGGGAAATGGAACTCTGTTACCTCACCGCTCATGAAGCCCAGGAGTTGCTTCGGAAAAGGGAGCTCTCTTCGGTTGAATTAACTCAGGAGGTATTGAAGCGCATCGAGCGGGTAGAGGAGAAGCTCAAGGCCTTCGTCACCGTCACCGCCGACCTCGCCCTGGAACAGGCCCGTCAGGCTGATGAGCATCTCCGGCAGAACGGGGTTGCCCTGCTTTTCGGCATCCCGGCAGCGATCAAGGACAACATCTGTACCAAAGGCGTTCGCACTACTTGCTCCTCGAGAATACTGGAGAACTTCGTGCCGCCCTACGATGCCACGGTCATCGAGAAGCTCAAGGGGCAGGGGCTGGTGATGGTGGGGAAGGGGAACATGGATGAATTCGCCATGGGCTCCTCCACGGAGAACTCAGCTTTCTTTCCCACCCATAACCCCTGGGATCTGGAGCGCGTGCCCGGGGGGTCGAGCGGGGGCCCGGCGGCCGCGGTGGCCGCCGGCGAGGCCATCTATGCCCTCGGCTCGGACACCGGGGGCAGCATTCGCCAGCCAGCCAGCTTCTGCAGCATCGTGGGGCTCAAGCCCACCTATGGGCTGGTGAGCAGGTACGGCTTGGTGGCCTTCGCCAGCTCCCTGGACCAGATCGGCCCCATGACCCGAGATGTAACCGATTGTGCCCTGGTGCTTCAGGCCATCGCCGGCCACGATCCGCGCGATTCCACCTCCGCCCCCCGATCCCTCCCGGACTACACCAAGGCCCTCATCCCGGAGGTTGGAGGGCTTTGCATCGGCCTCCCGGAGGAGTACCTCGCCGAGGGGGTGGAGGAGGGGGTGAGGCAGACGATATACTCCGCCGTCTCCAAGCTGGAGGAGTTGGGGGCTAAGGTGGAAACCCTCTCCCTGCCCCACACCCGCTATGCCCTCGCCTGCTACTACCTCATCGCCCCCTCAGAGGCTTCAGCCAACCTCGCTCGATATGATGGGGTGAAGTACGGCTACTCGGCCCTCGATGCCGAGAGCATGTGGCAGGCCATGGAGCTGACCAAAGGGCGCGGGTTCGGCCCTGAGGTGAAGCGCCGGATCATGCTCGGAACCTATGCCCTCTCCGCTGGATATTATGATGCCTACTATCTCCGGGCACAGAAGGTGCGCACCCTCATCAAGCGCGAGCTTGACCAGGCCTTTGAGAGGTTCGATGTCCTGGTCACCCCCACCTCCCCCACTGTTCCCTTCAAGCTGGGGGAGAAGGTGGAAGACCCGCTGAAGATGTACCTCAGCGATGTCTGCACCATCCCGGTGAACATCGCTGGGGTGCCGGCAATTTCCGTTCCGGCCGGCTTCGTAGATGGGCTGCCGGTGGGAATGCAGCTCATCGGCCCGGCCTTCTCCGAGGAACTCCTCTTACGGTGTGCCTTTGCCTATGAGCAGGCCACTGAGTGGCACAAGCACCGCCCCCCGATTTAGAAGCGATCATGGAATACATCGCGATCATTGATTACGGAGCGGGAAACCTGCGCAGCGTGGCCAACGCCCTGCGTCGGCTGGGCTATGTCCCCCGAGTAACCAACCAGCCAGCGGAGGTGCTGGAAGCGGCGGCAGTCATCCTCCCCGGCGTGGGCGCTGCCGGGGAAGCCTGTGAAAGTTTGGAAAGGCTGGGTCTCGCCCAGGCTCTACGGCGTTTGATCAGGGAGGGGAGGCCGATCTTTGCCGTCTGCGTTGGAATGCAAGTCCTCCTCTCAGCCACCGAGGAGGGTGGGTGGCACCGCTGCCTGGAGGTGGTTCCAGGGGTGGCGAGAAGACTCCCCTCCCATCTTAAGGTGCCTCACATGGGCTGGAATCAGGTGAAACAGAAAATCCGCCACCCCCTCTTCGAGGGCATTCCAGACGAGGCCAATTTCTACTTCGTCCATAGCTACTACCCTGATCTGGAAGGCTCGGTGGTGGCGGGAACCACCGAGCCTTCCAGATCAGGGTAGTAGCTATGGACGAAGTAGAAATTGGCCTCGTCTGGAAT
>CBFDTP010000117.1:0-3671 GCA_965612975.1 uncultured Dehalococcoidia bacterium
TACGAGATCATGCCTAGTCTCGTGGGCTCGGAGATGTGTATAAGAGACAGGGCCGAAGCAGTGCGCAATATCTGCTCTCCCCATTCCCCCACCTGCTGGCAGACCTGCCGAAAGAGGCTCTTCTCCAGTTCCTCGATGCGCTCCTGGGAGGTGAGGACGAGGGACTCGTATTCCTTGAGCTCTGGGGTGAAGAACCTCTCGGCGCCGACCAGGGTCTGCTTGCGGATGTAATCCGGCGGAACCTTATCCAGGTTGGGGGTGGTGACCTCGATGTAATAGCCGAAGACCTTGTTATATCCCACCTTGAGCGACTTGATCCCGGTGCGCTCCCGCTCCTTGGCCTCGAGCTCCGCGAGATACTGCTTCGAGGTTCGGGAGACCGAGCGGAGCTCATCGAGCTCAGGAGAAAATCCCGACCTGATCAGTTCTCCTTCCGTTTCAGAGATGGCCCGGGAGATGAGGTCGACTGCCTCCTCACAGGGATCAAGTTGGGACCGGAGGTGAGCGAGGGACGGGGCCTCGCTCAACAGGGCCTTTATTCGCGGCACGAGTTCCAGGCTGCGACGGAGGGAAAGGAGTTCCCGGGGGAGAGCAACTCCGCATCTCACCCGGGTGGTGAGCCTTTCCAGGTCGCTTAGCTTGGAGAGCAGTCCGGTAAGCTCGGCCCGCTGGACGCCATTCTCCACCAGCCAGGCCACGGCCTCCTGCCGGCGGTCGAGCTCCTGGAGATCGAGCAGGGGTTGGCCCAGCCAGCGGCGCAGCAGTCGGCCACCCATAGGGGTATGGGTTAGATCCATGACCTGCAGCAAAGAGCCGGCTCCGCCAAGCCGGGAGGGCTCGAAGAGCTCCAGGTTGCGGCAGGTCTGAGGATCGAGGATCATGTAGGGACTGGTGGAATAGGTGGAGAGGTGGGTGAGCTGTTCCAGTGCCCCTTTTTGGGTTTCCTCAATGTAGCGAAGGATGGCGCCGGCAGCCCTGATGGCCAGAGGCAGATGAGCACAGCCAAAACCTTCAAGCGTGGAGACCTGGAAGTGTCGGAGAAGCCCTTCTTCAGCCTCCTCCAGGTCGAAATAGGTCTCGTCGAGGATGGTCGGATGGGCCTCCAGTGAGGGCGAGTCGGGGAGGGCAAAATTCCGGGGCAGGAGCAGCTCGGCTGGCCGAAGTCGTTGGAGCTCGGCCAGGGCTTCGGACAGCGCAAGCTGCGCCGTGGCGAACTCGGTGGTAGAGATGTCCACATAGGCCAGGCCGGCCTTCTCGTCCTCCGACACCAGAGCTGCGAGGTAGTTGTTGACCTTGGCCTCCAGAAGCTGAGGCTCAATGACCGTGCCCGGGGTGACCACCCGCACCACATCCCGCTCCACCAGCCCCTTCCCCTTTTGCGGCTCGCTTAGCTGCTCACAGATGGCCACCTTATAGCCCTTGCGGATAAGCTTGGCGAGATAGGGATCAAGGGCGTGGTGAGGTATCCCCGCCATGGGGAAGCGCTGTCCCCGGCCCATCTCGCGGGAGGTGAGCACGATCTCCAGTTCTCGAGAGACCAGCTTGGCGTCCTCCTCGAAGGTCTCGTAGAAGTCCCCCAGACGGAAGAAGACGATGGCGTCGGGATACCTTCGCTTTATCCGCAGATACTGGCGTCTGATGGGAGTCGTCCTCTCCTTCGACATCGGCCTTCCAGAAGACCGCGAGGCTCCTCGCTCAAGGCAAGAGGTGAGTGCTTACCCTGATTATAGGGTGGGGGATGAGACCCATCAAGTCCTTTGAGCAGTCGGGGAAGTGAGCTTCCCTGCTGAAATCAAAAGAGCTCTGCCAAATGGCAGAGCTCTCTGGCTGGGTGGAGCTGTGGTTTCAGGCTACCTTATATACCTCCTCGCCCTTCTGTGGCGCGGGGGGAGTATAATATCTATCCATGGAGATGGCCCCCTGCAGGCAGCTCTCAACACAAAGGCCACAGTAGATACATTTAAAGGGATCATAGTGTATCTCTCCTTTTTCCTCATCCACCACGATGGCCGACGAGGCGCAGATACGAGCGCAGTCGCCACAGAGGTCGCACTTGGAGGTGTCCCAATAAAGTTTTCCCCTGGTGCGCTCAAATGGCTCCCGCTTAACGAACGGGTAACGCCTGGTGGCCGGCTTGGAGAAGAGGTTCTTCAGTATATTTGGTAGCATCCAGGGCATCTTTTCACCTCTCAGTGCAGGCTATACAGGGATCAATGGACAGGGTGATTACCGGGACATCGGCCAGCTCGCAACCCGGGAGCATCACCAGGAGCGTAGGGATGTTGGCGAAGGTAGGAGTGCGCACCTTAAGCCTCTCCAGAAATCTCGTTCCGTTGCCCTTGGCATAGTAAATCAGTTCCCCACGAGGCTGTTCGGTGCGAGCAATGGCCTCCCCTTCCGGTAACTCCTCCACCCGGATCATGATCTCTCCATCCGTCCTCTCCAATCTCTCCAGAGCCTTCCAGACCAGATCCAGGGAGGTGAGAACCTCCTTGGCGCGGACCAGAGCTCGCGCATAGCTATCACAACCGGTCTCCACCACCGGCTCGAAGCCAAGCTCCCCATAGGCAGCGTAGTTGGTCATTCGAACATCCCAGGCCCAGCCACTTCCTCTCAGGGTAGGTCCCACCGCTCCCAGGGCCCAGGCCTGCTCCTTGGGCAGGATGCCCTTCTCCACCGTCCGGGCCTTAATGGTGTAATCGTTCACGAAAACCGGGAGTATGGCATCGTACTGCTCCTTGAACCGCCGAAGGAGCCTCTTTAGATCCTCAGCCATTTCCCCGCGAATGTCCCGCCTCACCCCGCCGATGACACAGGTTGACTGAATCACCCGGTGTCCGGAGGTCAACTCCAGGGCATCCAGAATTGTTTCCCTCGCCCGCCAGCACTGCATGAACAGGCTCTCGAAGCCGAAGGAGTCAGCCAGCAATCCCAACCATAGCATATGGCTATGGATTCGAGAGAGTTCGCTCCAGATAACCCTTAGATAATTGGCCCGGGGCGGAACCTGCAGGCCCATTAGGTTCTCTATTACCAGGCAGTAATTCAAAGCGTGAATGAAACTGCAAATTCCGCAGATGCGTTCGCAGATGAAGACGTTCTGTCGAAAGCCACGCCGCTCGGCTGCTCCCTCAATCCCCCGGTGGATGTACCCGATGACGGGAACGATGTTGACTACCCGCTCGTCCTCGCACTCGAGCTGAATCTGGATAGGTTCCGGGAGAACCGGGTGCTGTGGGCCAAAGGGAACAACAACCTTAGCCACCTTTTCCTCCTATTCTACCAAGTCGCATCGCCAGCAACGGTTGGCCTCATAAAGGGCATCCTCTTCCTTCAGGCCCAGCTCAACCTCGGCAAACCCCTTTATTCGCTCCTTTGGATCGGCACAGGGCATCTTCACCCGCTTCTTCTCCGCTTCGCGCTCGATAAAGGTCGGCCGAGCTGCCTTCTCCCAATCCCGTTCTGGTAGCGGCAACTCTCCCTTGCCGCCGAGGAAGCGATCTATCTCGAGCGCAACTCTTCTCCCGGCGCCGATGGCCTCTACCACCGAAGCCGGGCCGGTAAAGGCATCGCCGGCAACAAACACCCCTTCTCGGGAGGTCTTCAGCGTCTCGGCATCGGCCACCACCACCCCTCCCCGACCGGTCTCCAGCCCGAAGCCCAAGGGAATG
>CBFDTP010000118.1:0-3648 GCA_965612975.1 uncultured Dehalococcoidia bacterium
AAGCAGAAGACGGCATACGAGATCATGCCTAGTCTCGTGGGCTCGGAGGTAGCGCGGAGGGCAAAAGGGCTGGGGATGAAGCTCATTGCCTATGATCCCCTAGTCTCCCTAGACTATGCTAAAGACCTGGGGGTGGAGCCGGTATCCAAGGAGGAATTGCTGAAATCGGCCGATTTCGTTACCCTTCATCTTCCCCTTTCTGAAGCCACCAAAGGGTTCATCGGGGCCAAAGAACTTGCCCTGATGAAACCCTCCGCCCGCCTCATCAATACCGCTAGGGGAGGCATTGTTGATGAGGAAGCCCTCTACCAGGCCGTTGAGGAGGGGAGAATAGCCGGGGCGGCGGTGGACGTCTTCACCGAAGAGCCCACCACAGATAACATCCTGCTGAAGAGCGACAAAATCATCGTCACGCCCCACCTGGGGGCTTCCACCGTGGAGGCTCAGACAAGCGTGGCGCTGGACATCGCTCATCAGGTGCTGGAGGTGCTAGAGGGGAGGCCGGCCAGATATGCGGTCAACCTGCCCATCACCTCCCCCGAGCTATTTCCTCGGATAGCTCCTTTCCTCGAGCTAGCCCATCTTCTGGGCCGGATGGCCAGCCAGCTGGCCGAGGGACAGCCAAGCACCATCTACCTCCGATACGAAGGGGAAATCGCCGGTCATGATACCGAAGCTCTTAAAGCCGCGGCCATCGGCGGCTTCCTCGAATCCACGGCTGAGGAACGGATTAACCTGGTGAACGCCAACTTCGTCGCCCGGAGCCGGGGCCTCAAGATGGTGGAGCAAAAGAGTGCCACCTGTGAAAACTACAGCAGCCTGATCACTCTGGAGGTGGAGACCAGCACCGGAAAAACCATCATCGCCGGCACCACCTTGCGGGGAGAACCGCATATAGTTCGTGTGGGCGACTACTGGATCGACTTCATTCCCTCCCCCGGGTATTGGCTTTTCAGCGATCACCTGGATCGCCCCGGTCTCATCGGAGCCGTTGGGCAGGTAACCGGAGAGGCTGACATCAACATCAGCTCCATGCACGTTGCCCGACTAAAACCTCGAGGGCCAGCCCTCATGGTGCTCCGTCTCGATGAGCCGCTGACGGAAGAGGGCCGGCGAAAGATCTTGGCCATCCCTGATATCTACACCGTCAAGGTGGTCAAGGTTTAGAGCCTCCCTCCTCCGATCACCCTCAGGGCGAAGCTTAGGAAAAAGGCGGGGCAGATTAATGACCACGAGGTCGAAGGTCTACTTTGCCCAGACAGAGAACCGGGAGGCCTTTCTCCAGCAAGCTTTGGAAAGACTTGGGAGCGAACTCAAACTTACGAGGGGCCAGAAGGTCTTCGTCAAGCCGAGCCTGGTATCCTATGAGCCTTACCCTACCACCACCCATCCCCTAACCCTCGCCCGAGTGCTCGATTTCCTACTTTCCCTGGGCTGTGAGCTGGTGGTGGGCGACGGCCCCGCCTTCGATGCTGGTTCAGCAGAGGACATAGTGGCCCATCACCCCCTCCAGCAGGTCTGCCAGGAAAGGGGCCTGAAATTGCTCAACCTGCATGAGCAACCTTTCAAGAGGGTCAAAACTGGCAAACTCTCCCTGGAGATCTCCGCCCTGGCCTTTGACTGCGACTTCCTCATCTCCCTGCCAGTCCTGAGACCTCATCGGGCCTGTGGCCTTACCGGAGCCTTGAAAAATCAATTTGGATTCCTACGAAACCGGGAGCGTATTCTGCTCCACCTGGGTTGGAAGGATCTCAACCGAGGCATTGCCGAACTAAATCAGGCGGTAAGGCCTAGTTTCTTCATTGTGGATGCCCTGGAGAGTTACCAAAAGGCCCATGAGCGACGACACGGGGGAGAGCCGATAAAGCTGGGCTACTTGCTGGCCGGCAGGGATCCGGTAGCGCTCGACTGCTTCGGATTGGAGCTATTGAAGACCGTAGAGGCCAGTCTGAAGCACAAGAAGCCAGAGGATATAAAACAGCTTGCTTACGCCGTGGAGCTGGGATTGGGAAGCATGGAATACGAACCGGTGAGATTAGCGATAAGCTCAGCCTGATCAGTCGGGCCTTTCTACCTCCCCTTTTCCGCCAGGAGTTGAACCACCCGGTCGAGCACTCGATGAGCTACCTCAGATTTGGGCATCACTGGCAGCTCAGCCTCTCCCCGACCGTTGAGGAGCGTCACCTTATTGGTGTCGGCCCCGAAGCCGCTTTCGGGAGCGGTGATGTCGTTGGCTACGATGAGGTCAAGGCCCTTCTCCTTCAACTTCCTTTGGGCATTTTGCAGGAGATCCTCGCTCTCCGCAGCGAAGCCAACCTTAACCGGCACCGTTACCTCGGCCAGAATGTCAGGCGTGGCCACCAGCTCCAGAGTTAGAGTCTCCAGCCTCCTCTTAATCTTGCCCCCAGAGATGGTTTTGGGCCTGAAATCGGCTACCGCGGCGGCCATGATCAGGGCATCTGCTCGGGGAACCTCCTGTAACACTGCCTCCCGCATCTGAAGCGCGGTTTGTACCCGAATTACCTCGACGCCGTAGGGTGGGGGAAGAGAGGTGGCAGCAGCTATCAGGGTCACCTTCGCCCCTCGGTCTCGAGCTGCCTCCGCCAGGGCGAAGCCCATCCGGCCACTGGAATAATTGCCGATATAGCGGACGGGGTCGAGAGGCTCCTGTGTTCCGCCAGCGGTGATTAGCACCTTCCTTCCCGCCAAATCCCCGTTCCGTCCCAGGGCCTTTAGGATTTCGGCCAGGATCTCCTCCACCTCTGCCAGCCTCCCCCACCCCTCCAGGCCCGAGGCCAGCCGCCCATGGGCCGGGCCTACAACGATGAACCCTCGCGAACGGAGTTTATCCAGGTTTTCCTGGGTAATCTGATTGGCATACATTCCCCGGTCCATCGCCGGGGCCAGAACTACCGGGGCTTGGGTGGCCAGCACCACGCAGGTGAGCAAATTATCGGCGAGGCCAGCCGTCAGCTTGGAAATGGTGTTCGCCGTGGCTGGCACAATTGCTACTACATCTGCCCGCTCAGCCAGAGCGATGTGCTCGATTTCAAAGGCGGAAACCTCGGCAAACATATTTGTGAAGACCTGTCGGTGGGTAACGGACTGAAAGGTCAGTGGGGCGACAAACTTAGTAGCCGCTTCAGTCATTACCACATCGACCTTGATCCCCCGTTGAACCAGCTTGCTTGCCAGGTCCACCGTCTTATAGGCGGAGATGCTTCCCGTAACCCCCAGGACCACTGTCCTTCCTTCAAACATCTTGCCTCCGAAGCCCTTAAGTCTTGGGGCACTTATTTAGCTCGTGAATTATCCTCAGCCCCTTCAGACTTAGATTGGGATCTACTACTTCGATAAGACGGCACCGCTGGGCCACCAGCTCGGCATAGCCACCGGTAGCGATCACCCGGGCCCTTTTCCCCAGCTCCTTCCGTATCCGGTTCACCATCCCCTCGATAAGCCCGATATATCCGAAGAGAAGTCCTGACTGCATGGCCGAGATGGTGTTACGCCCGATGGCCCGGGGAGGATAGGCCAGCTCCACCCGGGGGAGCTTGGCTGCCCGCTCAAAGAGGGCTTCCGCCGCTATACCTATGCCCCTGTCTCTTATACACATCTGACGCTGCCGACGAAGGCTTAGGTGTAGAT
>CBFDTP010000119.1:0-3599 GCA_965612975.1 uncultured Dehalococcoidia bacterium
GTGGTGAGGGTGATAGCCCTGCTGGATCGCCAGCAGGGCGGCTCGGATGAACTGCGCCGTCGGGGCTACGATTTCACCCCGCTGTTTCTCGCCGGCCCCACCGGCGAGATAACCCCCGGTGGGTAAGCAAGGCCTCTGGTGGGGCCAAGATGATAGAGCTGAGGAAGGTCACCAAGATCTACCGGACGGGTGGGGAAAGGGTCTACGGCGTGAGGGACATCTCGCTCACGGTCGCGAAGGGCGAGTTCCTGGTCGTGGTGGGTCCCTCCGGGTGTGGTAAGAGCACCCTGCTGAACCTAATCGGGGGGATCAATTTGCCGACCGAGGGAAAGGTGGTGGTGGACGGTGAGGTCATCTCGGACCTCGATGAAGGAGCGCTCACCAAGTTTAGAAGGCATAAGGTCGGCTTCGTCTTCCAGTTCTTTAACCTCATCTCCAGCCTTACCGCCCTGGAGAACGTTGAACTCTCCCTCCAGCTTAGGGGCTTAAAGGGGAGCGAGGCAAGGAAGGAAGCCCTCCGATGCCTCGACTGGTTGGGCCTTTCCGAATTGAAAGACCGCTTCCCCTCAGAGCTCTCCGGAGGTGAACAACAGAGAGTGGCCATAGCCCGGGCACTGGCGAAGAGGCCCTCGATTTTGCTGGCCGATGAGCCCACCGGAAACCTCGACAGCAAGAGTGGACAGCGGGTGATCTCGGCGCTGTACCATTCTGCCAAGAACCTGGGAACGACTACCATACTGGTTACCCATGACCTGCTTCTCACCAGGGTGGCCGAGCGCATCATAAGGCTCAAGGACGGCCAAATAGCGGGGGATGAGCCGAACGCTGAGAGGGTGCTGCCCGAGGAGCTAGGTTGATCCGGCGTCTACTCCGTGACCTCAGGTCCCAGAAGGGCTGGGTAATTGCCATAGTGATCTTCATTGCCCTCAGCTCCGGGATATATTCATCCTTCCGCAGTACCTACGCCTCAGGTTTGGAGTGCTTCAACCGGGCGAACGAGGAGCTCAACTCACCAGACATAACCATCTCCACCAGGCCAATCGACGACCTGTCACCGGTTCTCGAGAACATCCCCGGGGTGTCCTTGGTCTCCTCAGCCTTCTTCACCGATTGCTACACGTTTTCCGGCGGCAGAAGGGTAAGGGGTGAGGTGACCGCAGTGCCGCTGGGCGAGCGGGTAAACGATTATCAAATTCTGGAGGGGAGAGACCTCCGGGACAAGCGCGAGGTAGTCGTCGAGCGCCACTATGCGGAGCGTCATGCCATCAAGGTGGGGCAGAGGATTACCCTGTACATTAACGGGAAAGCTCGAGAATTTGAGGTTTGTGGGATCTGCTTCTCCCCAAGCCATATCTATCTGATCTCCCCCCAGGGGTGGCTGGAAAGGGATTACGGGATATTCTTCGTTCCTCGGGGAGCTCTGGGCCCGGCGGTCAACACGTTTTACCTGAAGGTTTCGGGCAGAGTTGACCAGGTTACCTCCGAACTCCAGGCGCTTTTCGGAAGCAGGGGAATCGAGGCGGTGATCAAGCCAGCCGATAAGACGTTCGCCCGAACTGCCTTTAAGGAGGACCTGGGGGCCATGAACTCGCTGGCCAATCTCTTCACCCTGCTGCTGTTGGCCGTATCGGCTTTTATCCTATTCGTGATACTTTCAAGGCATATCGAGAACAGGCGCCATGAGATAGGAACCTTAAGGGCGCTGGGATTTACCAAACGGGACATATTCTTCTACTACCTTGCCTTTTCCGGAACGGTAGTGGCGCTGGGGGTCGTTCTGTCCATTCCGTTGGGGTTCTGGTTGCTGTCCTTTATAATGAATTATTTCGCCATCAAGGTGCTGGGGATCCCGGGCCAATTCGTCACCTATGATTTGAATCTGACCTACGTCGGCCTGGCGGCCGTGTTTGCCCTCATCTTCGCCGTGGTTGGGGCCTTCTTCCCCTCCTATCGAGCAGCTTCCTTTACCCCGGTGGAGGCGATGAGGCCGCAGATGACCTCCAAAGGGGTGGTAAGGGCGATGAGCTCCTCCAGCATGTCACCTCTCAAGAAGCTCATCCTCAGGGATATCCTCGGTCACCGAGCGAGAAGCTTGAGCACGGTCATATCCGTTGCCCTGGTATTGTCCCTGGGGCTTTCATTTGCCCTATCAATGACCAGCTTTAAGGAAGGAATCAGGAGCAGAATCAACCAGAACGAGCTGTGGGACATCCGAGTTAGCTTCAGCCTGCCCCAGGACGGTTCAGCCCTGAAGGCGCTGGCCCAAGTTAAAGGCGTCGAGCAGGTCGAGCCTTACGCCGGCTATGAGGCCAAGATAGCCCACGGAGATAGAAGCACGATCATACAGGTAAGCGAGCTGAGAAAGGATACCAGGATGCGCCGCTTTCAATTATCCGAAGGCCATCCCAGCCCAGAGGGCATGATCATCTCCGGTGACGTGGCCCACAGGCTGGACATACGGGTGGGCGATGAGGTCACCCTGTCAACGGCGTTCGGCCGGTTTAAGACGAGGGTCTCCGGCGTGCTTCAGGAGTTTGGTTCCTCCGAGGGATATCTGCTTAAGGAGATCGTCCTTCCCACCGGGGCAATGCTTAAGATAGGGCCTGGGGAGGCCGGAGAGGTGGAGAGCCAGCTTCTAAATCTTCCCTTCGTCAGAACCTGGGTGAGCAAAGAGGAACTACAGGAAGGATGGTTCTACTTGATGGACGAATACTACGGCATGGTCTACGCCATGGATCTGGTGACGCTGGTGCTGGTGCTAATAGTTATAGGGGTGTTTGCCTTCATCTCCGCCATGGAGCGGGAGTGGGAGTTCGTGATCCTGAAGGCCTTGGGTTTTTCAAGCGGGGATATCCTCCGAGGTGATCTCTCGAAGGGTTTGCTCCTTTCCCTCATCGGCGTATTGCTGGGCCTGCCACTGGGCTGGCACCTTGCCACGCTGTTCAACGCTACCTTCCAGAACTTAATTTCCCCCCCGCCCACGGTTCTAGTCCCTGAAGTGGTGGCCCCGCGAGCCATACTGGTGATTGGGGTCTCCCTGCTGACCGCGTTTCTGGTAACAAGATTCGTCTTAAAGCGAAACGTGGCCGAAAGGCTAAGGCGGGTATTTGAAACCATGTAGACCTTCCCAACGCTGAAGGGAAACTGATGGAGGTTGAACCATGATGGAGGAATATATTCAAGTTATTACCACCACGGAAAGAGAGGAGGAAGCCGAGCAGATAGCCAGACTGCTGGTGGAGAAAAGGCTGGCCGGGTGCGTTCAGGTGGTTGGACCGGTGCTGAGCACCTACTGGTGGGAGGGCCGAGTGGAGAGGGGAAAGGAGTGGCTGTGTTTTATCAAGAGCCGAAGGGAGCTCTTCAAGGAGCTGGAGAAGGCCATCAAGCAGGTACACCCATATGAAACGCCGGAGATAATCGCCTTGCCCATCACCGCCGGCAGTCAGGACTATCTAGAATGGCTCAAAGGGGAGCTCAAGTTTAAGGGGTGCTAGTTGTCTAACATGCTTGACAATTAGTTAATTTTGATATCATGAAGAAGCCGACCTCCTGAGGCAAAATATGCTTAAGGAGGTGGCAAGATGGTATACGCCGGTCTG
>CBFDTP010000120.1:0-3584 GCA_965612975.1 uncultured Dehalococcoidia bacterium
CCTTGTAGCCTGAATCCGCCAGGTCGAGCGAGGCCTGAATGCCCCCGATGCCACCACCCACCACCAGCACCGCCCCGGTAAAGTCATTGCTTGCTGCCATACGCTCGCGCCTTAGAGCAAACCCTTAGCCTTTAGCAGCTCCAGGGGACTGACCAGATGTCGTTTCAGCCACCCTTCCACCCCAGGCAAGCCCAAGGCCAGGCCCAGGAGTTCAGTGAAGTATAATATGGGGACCTGATAATCTTTCCCTGATTCCTTGGAGAGCCTGCCCTGATACATGTCCAGGTTCGAATGGCACATGGGGCAACAAACGGCTAAACATTCCGCTCCGGCTTCCAAAGCCATATCCAGTATCTTCTGAATGAGCCTCTGAATGACATCGGGGCGAGTTAACACCAGGCTGCCACCGCAGCAGTCGGTCTTATAGGACCAGTCAACGGGTTGAGCTCCGAGCTGTTTCATCAGCTTATCCATATTTTGGGGGTCTTCGTAGTCGGCTGCCCCGGTGATCTTCGGGGGACGGACCACTAGACAACCATAATAGCAAGCGACTCGCAGCCCGGATAGAGGCTTCTTCATCTTCACCTCTATTTGCTGGGAGACCTCTTCCTCGGAACAGAGGTCTAGTAAATGCCTGACCTTAGCCTTACCTTCGTAGGGAAAATCTGGAAGGGGCTTCTCTAAGAGTTTTTTCTCCGCCACCTTCAGCCTTTGAAAGCAGGCGGCGCAGGGCACGATTAGATCCTGCCCTTTCTTATCAGCCAAGCTTAGATCCCTGGCTGGCAGAGCCAGGGAAAGAAAATCGTTGGTGCTGTGGGCTGAGGTGGCTCCACAGCAATTCCAGTCCTCCAGCTCCTCCAGCTCGACTCCCAGGGCGGAACAAACTGCCCTGGTGGACTGGTCATATTCCTTCGCCGTACCCAGGAGAGAACATCCGGGGTAGTAAGAGACCTTCATTTCCTGGCTCGCTCGAAAAGTTTCTTGATTTCGTCCCTCCGATGCATTCCATGAGGCAGAAGCTTGAGTTTACCGCGGCGGAACATCTCCCAGCCAAGCCTGGCTTCTTTTAGAAGCTCTCTGCTCTTTAGCTTAGCCCACCAATTGCTCTTAAGCATGTACCTGGCCAACATGCTTACCTCATGTACTCGGCCACCTGCCTTGATGGATTCAAGAAAGGCCAGATGGAACTTGGGGACGTCTCTCACCGCCGGGGACACCGGGGAAGCCTGGGCCAGTGCCATGCGCCTGAGGGTATCCATCACCCCGGCGATATCGATTTCATTGGGGCATCTAGTGGTGCAGGTCTCGCAGGAGGCACAAACCCAGATCGTGGTGCTGCTCAGCACCCGGTCTTTTAGCCCAAGCTGAACCATGCGCAGGATAACGTGGGGCAGATAATCCATGGCAAAGGTCACCGGACAGCCGCTGGAACACTTCTTGCACTGATAGCAGAGGGAAATCCGCTCGCCACCAAATTCCTCAACCTCACCGAGGAAAGAAGAATTGGGAATGATGAAAGCTACTGTTTCGATCGGGGAGTCCCTTTTCTCTAGAACTTCGGAACTCGGAGTCACTTTACGACCTTAACCAGCTTTTGCCACCCTACCTCCATGAACACCACCCCACTCCCCAGAAAAAGACCACCACGCGAGCCCCGATTAATAAAATAGTCCAACCGAAGCCATTTGTCAACTTTATTGACGGTTGTCAGACTCCAAAGTCTTGCCAGGCGAGATGAGGCAGTATATAATGTTGGCGGCTTGCCCAGGCGATGAGCCGGGCAAGTTTTTGAGGTCGAGAGCATTTCATGCGTCTTAACTCAATGTGGTCATTGTCTGGTAGCTTTGCCACCCTCCCTCTTGCCTCCAATCTCACATTTTTGAACCCAATGGCCGAGGAGTGTGGTGCTTTGCAACTTCCCCCACTTCCAGGATGGAAAGGAGTCGGTTTTGACCTTTCCTAATCTAGAGCCGGACAAGATGCCGGGAGCAGTGCTGGTGGTGGGTGGAGGCATTGGAGGCATTCAGGCCTCGCTGGACCTGGCCGAGTCAGGCTACAAGGTCTATCTGGTGGAGGAATCCCCCGCCATCGGCGGGCGCATGGCCCAGCTTGATAAGACCTTCCCCACTAACGACTGCTCCATGTGTATCCTCTCCCCCAAGCTGGTGGAATGTGGCCGACACCCCAATATAGAGCTCCTCACCTACTCTCAGCTCCTTGAGCTTGAGGGCGAGCCGGGGAACTTCAAGGCCAGGGTGCTCAAACGCTCGAGGTACATCGATCCCTTGAAATGCACCGGCTGCGGGGAGTGCGCTGAGGTCTGCCCGGTGGAGGTGGAGAGCGAGTTCGACCTCGGCCTTGGCCTCCGGAAGGCCACTTATCGGCCCTATGCTCAGGCCTTCCCCAACATCTTCACCATAGATAAGAGAGACCGGCCACCCTGCGTTCAAGCCTGCCCTGCTGGAGTGAACGCCCAGGGATATGTGGCCTTGATCTCGAAGGGTAAATTTGCGGAGGCCTACCAGCTCATACGGGAGGAGTTGCCCTTCCCCGGAATACTGGGGCGAATTTGTCCCCATCCCTGCGAGGCTGAGTGTCGCCGGGGGCTGGTGGATAAGCCTGTGGCCATCTGTGACCTCAAAAGGTTCGTGGCCGACCGGGTGGGGATCGGGCCTCTGCCGCCGAAGAAGGCGGAGAGGGAGGAGAGGGTGGCCATCATCGGCTCGGGACCGGCCGGACTCACCGCAGCTTATTATCTCGCTCTGGAGGGCTATCCCATTACCATCTTCGAAGCCCTGCCGGTGATTGGCGGAATGCTCCGGGTGGGTATACCCGAATACCGATTGCCCCGAAAGGTTCTGGAAGATGAGGTTCAACCTCTGAAGCAGCTGGGGGTGGAATTTAGGATGAATGCCAGCCTGGGGAAGGATTTCAGCCTGGATGACCTGTTCCGGCAGGGTTACAAGGTGGTCTTTATAGCCGTCGGCGCCCATCGGGGTAGAAGGCTGGGAGTTCCCGGGGAGGACGCCACCGGGGTGGTTCAAGGGGTCGATTTCCTGCGCGATCTGAACCTGGGCCGGAAGCCCAGCGTGGGGAGGAAGGTGATCATCATCGGCGGGGGGAACGTGGCCATAGATGCCTCCCGGTCCGCCGTGAGGCTGGGGGCGGAGGAGGTCATCATCCTTTACCGCCGCTCGAGGGCGGAGATGCCGGCGAGCGAGGAGGAGATCGAGGCCGCCTTAGAGGAGGGGGTAAAAATTGAGTACCTGGTTGCCCCGGTGGAGATCCTCGCCCAAGATGGCCGGGTGGTGGGAATCAGGTGCGTGCGGATGAAGTTGGGTGAGCCCGATGCCTCGGGGAGAAGACGACCGGTGCCCCTCCCGGGCTCCGAGTTCACGGTAGACGCCGACATGGTCATCACCGCCATTGGTCAGGTGCCCGACCTCTCCCCTTTGGAAGGAGCCGGGGTAAAGATCAGTGACCAGGGCACCATTGAAGTCGATCCGCTCACCCTGGAGACCTCTCGCCCCGGCGTCTTCGCCGGGGGGCTGTCTCTTATACACATCTCCGAGCCCACGAGACTA
>CBFDTP010000121.1:0-3558 GCA_965612975.1 uncultured Dehalococcoidia bacterium
ATACGAGATCATGCCTAGTCTCGTGGGCTCGGAGATGTGTATAAGAGACAGATTCGACTTTATTTTAAAACCTTCCACCGCTTTTGTCAGCTGATCAAGGAACATTCCATGATGAACTCCCTATGCGGAGGCTGAGATACATGGGTAACACCCATGGTATGAGGAGTATGAATGGCTTTACAACAGCAACCTGTATTTGGAGCCGGAGGAGCTAAATCCCTGGCTAATCGAATGGCTCATAGAGTATAACTCCAATCAACCACACCAATGACTGGGCTACCTTACGCCGGTAGAGTATATTGAAAAAGCGCCACCTGTGTGGTCAGCCAGCACACCTTTTTGACTTATGCCTCTTCGCCGATTATAATGTCAGTTGGGCTCGCCTCGGGCTCCTTGCTAAAGGATGGAGCGAAGTTCTTTTATGTGGAGCAGGTTTTTCCTTCTCGGCGCTAGCTCCTTTTATTTCCCCGGAGTCCCACTTCTCAAGTGAAATCATGCCAGGGGAGGTCGATTTGGCTCAGGTTGAAATCCGGACGGCGGTCGAGGTAAACGAGCAGCGTTGCTCTGGCTGTTCGATCTGCTCTTCTCTCTGCCCCTTTGAAGCCTTAAAAAGAGAAGAAGGCAAGGTAGTCCTTCAAGTTGAAAGGTGCCAGGTATGTGGCCTCTGCTATTCCTCCTGCCCAGCCAAAGCTATTGATATCTTCTACTATGATTTAGATTCGCTAACCAGGTATATTCGGCAGGCTAAGCAGAGGCACGACTCCGACACGTTGGTCATCGCGTGCAAGGGTAGCATCCAGGATTTCAACCAGGTAGAGGAATTGTTCGGGCTCTCCAAATTTATACCCCTCTCCGTCCCCTGCGTGGGTCGCGTCTCAGAAGAGGTGTATCTGAAGGCTATAGCTGATCTCGACATCAAAAAGGTATATGTTCTCGCCTGCGATGAGGACTTCTGCCGGTTTGAGCGCGGAAGCAGGGTCAGCGGACGAAGGATCACGTCTCTCAACCTCCTGCTGGAGCAATTCGGCTTCGGCGAAGAGGTTATTACCCTGAAGAGGAACAGCCTCAGGGCAATATACAATCCGGCGGAATGCGTCGGCTGTGGCAAATGTGAATTCATCTGTCCCTATGAGGCGGTAAAGCTCCAGCAATTGGCCACGCCCCGAATAGAACCTGAGGCCTGCCGGGGCTGTGGGGCCTGTGCCCTCGTCTGCCCTCATCTGGCCATCGAAGTCGAGGGATTCGAATATGAGCGCCTGTCCTCACTGATCCAAAGTTACGGGGCTAAAGCTGAGCAGCTCAAAGCGCAGGGAACCTCTCCGGCAGTGCTGGTCTTTGCCTGCCAGTGGGCTGTTTTTCCTCCGCCGGATCGCCGGGATGGCCTGCTGGGGGAAACGGCCTTCCTGGTCGAAATTCCCTGCTTCAACAAGCTCGACCCGATTTATGTCCTTCAGGCCTTCCGCTCCGGCTTTGATGGGGTGCTGGCGGTGGTGTGCTCCGATGAGGACTGCAAGTCGGGGGAGGGACGAGGAGCAGCCGAGGAAAACGCGGCTGCCCTGAAGCTGACGCTTAAGAAGCTGGGCCTGGATGAGCGCTTCGAGGTCTATAAGACGTCGCCCAGATATGTGGGAGACTTCGAGGCCAGGCTCGAGTCGTTCCTGGCCCGGATCTCTTCCTTAACGGGGGTCCACCATGAATAAGATCATGCTGAAGCGGGAGCTGGCTCCAAAGATAAAGCTGCTCGAGGTGGAAAACCCCGGGATTGCCGCCAAGGCCAGGCCAGGCCAGTTCGTGATACTGTGCCTGGGTGGGGAGGGCGAGAGGTTCCCCCTCACCATTGCCGGAGCGGACACCTCTAAGGGAACCATAAGGCTGGTCTTCAATGAAGTGGGGAAGAGCAGCAGCAAGCTTGGTACCTTGCAGGAGGGGGAGGAAATCCCCAGCCTGGCTGGTCCGCTGGGGAACGCCACCGAGATCGAGAAATTCGGGACCGTCCTCTGCTTCGGGGGAGGGGTGATGGCCGGACCTCTTCTCTATGTCGCCGAGGCCTTCCGCCAGGCCGGGAACAGGGTCATCTTGGTGCTGGGGGCCCGGAATAAGGAACTCCTCTTCTTCAGGGATGAGGCTAAAGCGGTGAGCGACGAGCTCTACATCTGCACCGACGACGGCTCGGAAGGATACCAGGGGCTCGATTTTCTGAAGGAACTCCTCGAGAAGGAAAAGGTTGATCGGGTCTATGTCATGAGCGTGGCCACCGCCACGCTGAAGGCCGTCTCCGAGCTCACCCGAACCTACGGCATCAAGACCATCGTTTCTCTCACCCCGATAATGCTCGACGGGACCGGGATGTGCGGAGCCTGCCGGGTGGTGGTGGGCGGTGCTACCAGGTTCGCCTGCGTGGATGGCCCGGAGTTCGATGGCCACGAGGTTGACTGGGAGCTCCTGGAGTCGAGGAAGCGGATGTATGCCCCTGAGGAACGAATTTCCTTCCTTTCCTACAAGAGGCTGGGGGAGAAATTTGTCCCAGTAGGTGGGGAGGAGAGGAGGCGCTGACTTGGCTGAGCTGAACCTGAATCGAGTTCCCATGCCGAAGCAGGAGCCGGAGGTCCGGCGATATAATCCGTATGAGGTGGCCCTGGGCTACACCTATGAGCAGGCAGTTGAGGAAGCCCGGCGCTGCATCCAGTGCAAGAAGCCGGGCTGCGTTGACGGCTGCCCCGTAAACGTGGATATCCCGGCGTTCATTAAGGCCCTGGCCGAGGGAGACCTGCCCCGAGCGGCCAAGATCATCTGGAGCACCAACAGCCTCCCGGCGATCTGCGGACGGGTCTGCCCGCAGGAGAACCAGTGCGAGGGAAGGTGCAGTCTGGCCAAGAAGGGAGCCCCGATAGCCATCGGAAGGCTGGAGAGGTTTGTGGCCGACTGGGCCCGGGAAAACCCGGAGGAGTCCGGGGTCTTCAAGGTAGAGCTCCCCAAGCCCACCGGCAAGAGGGTGGCCGTCGTCGGCTCAGGCCCGGCCGGCCTTACGGCGGCGGCTGATCTGGCCAAGATGGGGCACCGGGTGGTCGTCTTTGAAGCCCTTCACCTTCCCGGCGGGGTATGCGTATATGGGATTCCGGAATTCAGGCTGCCCAAGCGCATCGTTCAGGCCGAGGTGGATTATCTGGCAAACGCTCTGGGAGTTGAGATCAGGCTGGATCACGTGGTGGGCCGACTGATAACCGTGGACGAGCTGCTGAGCAATGGTTACCAGGCGGTCTTCTTGGGCATCGGAGCGGGAGCGCCCATGTTCCTCAACATCCCGGGGGAGAATTCAAAGGGAGTTTATTCGGCCAACGAGTTCCTCACCCGGCTCAACCTCATGAAGGCCTACCTCTTCCCTGAATACGATACCCCGATAAAGGTTGGGCGGCGGGTGGCGGTGGTGGGAGCTGGCAACGTGGCCATGGATGCTGCCCGCTGGGCGCTGCGGATGGGGGCGGAGGAGGTCTACATCGTCTACCGCCGGTCGGAGGCAGAGATGCCGGCCAGGCTGGAGGAGAGGGAGAACGCTAAGGA
>CBFDTP010000122.1:0-3533 GCA_965612975.1 uncultured Dehalococcoidia bacterium
TTTTTCAAGCAGAAGACGGCATACGAGATCATGCCTAGTCTCGTGGGCTCGGAGATGTGTATAAGAGACAGGGGGGATCACCGTGTTTATCTGGACCTGATGGTCATATTGGCGGTAGACCCATTCCTTGCTGGCTACATTGGGTGAAGAAAGGAGCTTAAGGAGGGCTGAGGGCAAATCATTCGGTTGAAGGTCGGGGAGGAAAGAGAAGTCGAGCTCTTGGCGCGCCGAGAGCCAACTTGGCTTCCTCCCCTCGCGGCGGTAAAGGGGAGGGGAGGTGAGGAGCCCGACAGGGACCTCGGCCACCAGGTTCTCCCCTTCCATGATGCGGGCCAGTCCATCATCGGTGACCTCGCCGATGACCTCACAATTGAGGTCGTACTTTTGGAAGAGGGCCTTGACCTCGTCCTCATGGCCACGCTTTACCACCACCAACATGCGCTCCTGGGATTCTGAGAGCATGACCTCGTAGGGAGTCATTCCCTCCTCCCGGCGGGGTACCTTTGAGACATCGAGAAGCACCCCATTCCCGCTCCTCGCCGCGGACTCTATGGCCGCGCTGGTAAGGCCCGCCGCGCCGAGGTCCTGCAGCCCCACCACCCAGTCAGTCTCCCCAAGCTCAAGACAGGCCTCGATGAGGAGCTTCTCCAGAAAGGGGTTGCCCACCTGGACCGTGGGACGGAGCTCTCGCTCCTCCTCAAAGGTTCGTGAGGCCAGCCCGGAGGCTCCATAGATTCCGTCCCTCCCGGTGTCGGCTCCAACCAGCATCAGTCGATTCCCGGCCCCGCCGGTACGGGATCTGAGGAGCTTGTTTGCCTCCACCAGGCCCACGCACATGGCGTTGACCAGCGGGTTTTGAGAGTAGGCTTCGGAGAAGAAGACTTCTCCGCCGACATCGGGTATCCCCAGGCAGTTCCCGTAGGAGGCTATCCCCGCCACCACCCCGGTGAAGAGGTAACGGTTGCGGGGCTCTCTCAGCGGTCCAAAGCGAAGAGAATTAAGCAGGGCAATGGGCCTGGCCCCCATGGTGAAGATGTCTCGCACGATCCCGCCCACCCCGGTGGCCGCTCCTTGGAAGGGCTCAATGGCCGAGGGATGATTGTGGGACTCCATCTTCATCACCAGGGCAAGGCCTCCGCCGAGGTCCACCGCACCGGCGTTTTCCTCCCCAATTCGGGTCAGCACCCGTTCGCCCTGGGTGGGCAGGAGCTTGAGCAGGGGCTTGGAATGCTTGTACCCACAGTGCTCGCTCCAGAGGCTGCCGAACATCCCAAGTTCCACCAGGTTTGGCTCTCTTCCCAGCCGCTCCACGATGAGGCGGTATTCCTCCTCGCTTAAGGCTACCTCATCTAGGATTTGCTTCTTAGATAGGGGCATGTCTCTCAGACCTCCTGGCTTATTCTAAGGCTTAAGCGCCCCTTGAGCAACTTCAAACCCTGTCTTTGAGGATTTTCTCCGCGTTCCGGTAGAAAAGGGCCTTAAGCCTTTGCCCCAGTTCCTCCTCGCCCATCCCTTTCCTTTTTAGCCTTTCCACGGCTTCCATGAGGCCCTCAAGCTGGAAGAGAAAGAGAGGGGCATTAAGCTCAATGCCTTGCTCTTGGGCCAGGCCTTTAAACCTCCTTCCGAAGGACTGGCTCACCAGAACTGCCCGCCGCCCGATCAGGATATACCTTCCCCTCTCCATAAGGCAGAAGTCCATATCTGTCCCGAAGAGGAGCTGGGCAGGGCTTAGGAGAGCAAGCTCAAAGGCCTCGGGGAGGGTGATGGCCGAGACATCCAGCCAGATTCTTTCCCCGAGGTCTTCCTCCTCCACCCATCCGAGGAGGTCCGCCAGCTTGGAGGGGGTCTGACAGAGGCCTAGGTGAGCCAGGACAAGCTTCAAATCGGGGTAGGTTAGAAGGATTCGCCCCAGCTCTTCCTTAAGGCCCGGGTCGAGTTTTTCGGAGCTCATAAGCTGGGGAAAGTGGATGAGGAAGGGGATTCGGTGGCCCTGGGCGAGCCTGAGAGAAGAAGGACTTAACATCTCCGCCAGCTTTACATCGGTGACCTTTCTCCGCTTGCGGTAGGTTGGCGAAACCCGGGGAGTGGCCTTGAAGCCTCTCGTCCCCAGCTTCAGGTATTCCTCAAGCTCCGCCTCCCGCATCTCCGGGGTGACGATGGCAAAGGGAAAAAGATTGGCTGCTTTTGCTGGCTCGAGCCGGCGGAGATTCTCCAGCAGGTTCAGATTCTTCTTCCAGATATCATAGGCTAAGAGGGGAGTATCAAAGACGACAGCCGAAGCCTTGAGGCCTCGACTCCGAAATAAGGCCTCGTAGAACTCGTAGAGGTCTTCTAGGGAGAAGGGATGGCTTGGAAGCTCAGCCACCTCCTCCGGGGAGGCGGTGGGGAGGAAATCATGTCTTCCCGAAGAGATATGGGCGTGGAAATCACATATCTGCCCGATGCCGTATGCTTGCAAGGAGCATAAGAACCGCTGATATATCCGGCTCTCCTCTATTTCTTGAAGCAAACCCTTAAGCAATGGGCTGCGCTCCACCTTAGCTCAGCGCAATTGTATTTGAGATTTGGCTCTGCTAGCATTATAGTGGAGAAAGGGGAGAAAAATGAAGGTAGGACTGGTCTATGATCCAATTTATCTCCAGCACGATACCGGGGCCCACGTGGAGAATCGGCGCCGGCTGGAGGAGACGATCAACCTGCTGGAGAGCTCCGGGCTTTTAGGAAGGCTCAAGCTTCTTAAGCCCCGAAAGGCAACCCTAGAGGATCTGCTGCTGGTGCACGATTCCTCCCACATCTCCCAGGTGGGAGCCGTATCCGGGCAGGGTGGCGGATGGCTTGATGGGGACACGGTCACCTCCCCAGAATCCTATGAGGTAGCGCTTTACGCTGCCGGAGGGGTTTTGCAGGCGGTTGACGCCGTGCTTCAGGGGGAGGTGAGCTCGGCCTTCTGCCTAGTGCGTCCACCGGGACATCATGCCACCAGGCTTCGAGCCATGGGCTTCTGCCTCTTTAACAACGTGGCCGTAGCGGCCAAGTACGCTCGGATAACCCACAAACTCGAGCGGGTGCTCATCGCCGACTTCGACGTCCATCACGGGAACGGCACCCAGGAGGCCTTCTACAGCGACCCCAGTGTGCTGTACTTCTCCACCCATCAGTATC
Organism: uncultured Dehalococcoidia bacterium; assembly: GCA_965612975.1. Lineage (GTDB taxonomy): Bacteria > Chloroflexota > Dehalococcoidia > SZUA-161 > SpSt-899 > CAZYDA01. The sequence goes on from CBFDTP010000122.1 coordinate 3,163, forward strand.
CCTTCTACCCCGGCACCGGGGCCATTGACGAGGTGGGACATGGGGCGGGGAGGAGGACCACTGTCAATGTACCCCTCCCGGCCGGGTGTGGCGATGAGGAGTACCTCCGAGTCTACGAGGAGATCTTGGTCCCCGTGGCTCGCCGATTTGGGCCCCAGCTAATACTTGTCTCCGCTGGCTTTGACCCTCACTGGGCTGATCAGATCGCCATGATGGAGCTGAGTCTTTCCGGCTTTGCCCGAATAGTGGAGCTTTTGAAGGGCCTGGCAGAGGAACTATGTGAGGGCAGGCTCATCTTCACCCTGGAAGGGGGGTACAACGTCCGGGCGCTCTCCCACGGGGTGAAGTCAACCCTGGGGATACTGCTGGGG
>CBFDTP010000123.1:0-3394 GCA_965612975.1 uncultured Dehalococcoidia bacterium
GGACAAGGAGAAGTCGACCTTGGAGGAGAACTTTATCCCGACTTTTCCGACCCCGGAGCTCGCTGTGAAGGCCCTGGCAGCCCTTGTGGGATACGGGCAGGTGAACAGACCCGGCGTGTCTCGCCACCGAATCCCTGCCCAATAAGGCAAAGAGGAGCCTAAGGAGTGATCGGAAAGCTGCTTTGCAGCTACAGTGGTTGTTTTGGAGCTTGATGGCATCTCTGACCCTGGCAAACTGGTATCTTTGCCGGGCCGCTGCACAAGACGAGGCTCACCCGGCTGAGCTACCAAACAAATTTGTTAGATCCAACAGAAGATACAATTTGTTCAATTGCGGCTCTTGCGTCCGCTGATGTTTAGCTTGGTTCCATGGAAGCCCGCCACAGCTGCTGGGCTTCCCGTGCCAGGAGTGGATATCTCTCCAGCAGTGGGTCGGCTGAGAGGATTTCCTGAGCCTTCAACCTGGCCACTTCAAGGAGCTGAATATCTGACAGCCTTGCCATTCTGAGCTCCGCAAACCCGGTCTGCCGAGTTCCGAAGAACTCCCCCGGCCCGCGCAGCTTGAGATCTTCCTCAGCCAGAGCAAAGCCGTCATGGGTTCTCTCGATGATGGAAAGGCGCGCCCTCGCCTCTGGCGACAGCTTTTCGGCCAGTAGCAGACAGTAAGCCTGATAGCTACTTCGCCATACCCTCCCTCGAAGCTGATGCAGCTGAGCCAGGCCAAACCTCTCAGCTCCCTCAATGAGTATCACCGTGGCGTTGGGCACATCGATCCCAACCTCCACAACTGGTGTGGACACCAGGATGTCTAACTCGCCGGAGCGGAACTTCTGCATCACATCTTCCTTCTCGGCAGGGAGCATACGACCATGCAGGAGGCCAAGCCTGAGGTCGGGGAAGACTTCCGCGGAGAGCCGCTTGTACTCCCTCACAGCTGCCGCAGACTCGATCACCTCTGACTCCTCGATCAGCGGACAGACGATGAATGCCTGGTGGCCTTCGGAAACCTGCTGACGGATGAAATCGTAGGCGTACTTCCTCTGCCTTGGCCCGAGCCATCTGGTCTTCACCTCTTTCCTGCCCGGCGGTAGCTCATCCAGGACGGAGAGATCAAGGTCTCCATAGATGGTCAGGGCCAGGCTGCGGGGTATGGGCGTGGCGCTCATTACCAGGACATGCGGGCTGAAGCCCTTCTCTCGCAGGGTTAGCCTCTGCCTTACCCCAAACCGATGTTGCTCGTCAACTATGACCAGCCCCAGCCTGTCGAAAACGACCCCTTCCTGGATGAGGGCGTGAGTTCCAATCAGGAGGTCTATCTTGCCCTGGGCGAGGAGGCGGTGAAGCTCTCTTTTTTGCCTTCCCCTTAGGCCTCCGGTGAGCAGGCCAACGGCAAAGGGGCGGGGAAGAAGGTCGGGAAAGAAGGATAGCGGATCGGCCGGAGCCTCGTGAGCGAGGAGGGAGCAGATGTTCTGATAGTGCTGCTGGGCCAGGATCTCCGTGGGCACCATGAGGGCGGCCTGGTAGCCATTGGCCACCACCAGGAGCATGGCAAGGAGGGCCACCACCGTCTTGCCACTTCCCACCTCACCTTGAAGAAGCCGGTTCATCGGTCGGGGACTGGTCAGGTCCCGCACTATCTCCTCAAGCACTCGCCTCTGGGCCGAGGTGAGGCTAAAGGGAAGTCGAGAAAGGAGGCCTTTGAGAAGCTCCGGGCACACCTCCATCTTGATGCCCACAGCTCCCTCCCACTCCTGCCTCTGCTTCAGCAGGCCAAGCTGGAGCAGGAAAAGCTCGTCGAAGGCCAGCCTCCGGCGGGCCCTGTCCCAGGAGGCCATGTCCTCAGGGTAGTGGGCCTGCCTTATCGCCTCCGGGAGGTCAAGTAGCTGGAGTTCGCCCTTGAGCTCGGCCGGCAGGAAATCCCTCAGCCTGGGAAGGACAGCGTCGAGAGCCTGTTTCACTATCCGGCGCACAGTTCTCGGGGAGAGGCCCTCCGTCAAGGGATAGACCGGCACCAGGCGGCCAGCATGGACGGGGTCTGAGGAGGAAAGCTCGTACTCCGGCGACCGAAGGGTTTTCTGACCTCTCCACCAGGTCACCTTCCCACTCAACATGACCTCATCCTGACCCCGGAGCTCCTGGACCAGATAGGGCTGATTGTACCAGATGGCCTTCACGGTCCCCGTAGGGTCAGATATCACTGCCTCCACAATTGCTCGACCCCTCCCAGAGCCTTTCCTCAGGAAGACCTTTTTGACCTCGCCCACTACAGTTTGCTCCAGGTTCGGCTCAAGCTCGGCGATGTTGCGCTTGAGGGTGTAGTCCAGGTGCCGGCGGGGGAAGAAGTAGATAAGGTCGCGCACGGTTCTTACGCCGAGCCGGTCCAGTTTCCGGGCCAGCCTTGGGCCAATTCCAGCAAGGGCGGTTACCGGACTGACCAACGAAGTCTCTCTTCGCCCGGCTGCCTCAACCTCCGGCTTCTTCGTGGTCTGCTTGCCTGTCGGGGCCGTGCTAAGGCTTGCCTTCAGTTGCTCCACCCTTCTAAGCAGGCTCAGCACCCAGCGCCCCCTCTCTTCCTGGCTCATGGCGGCATAGCTGAATGAAGAAAGGGGATAAAGCCCAATGGCTCGAGCCAGCTCATCTTCTCCCTGGAGGAGATTTTCGAGGAAGTGCTCCAGGCCTGCTGAGACCGCCTGATCATCGTACCCCCTGGCCCTTTCGGCCCTTAGCAACCGTTCCAGGCTCTCCAGCAGGCCAAGCTGGGTGTGCCGCCGACTCTCACTGGCCAGCTCAGGGGTCATGGGGTGTCTTAAAGTGACTGGTTTGCGCCTGCTCATCAGTCCCCCTGCAGCAGGTTAATGGAGATGGGAGCTAACCACCCCATATTTTAACACCCACAGAAGTGCCGGCCAAAATACTCGAATTGCATCATCCCACACAATGCATCAAAGATCAAGCGGCGTTTGAAGCCCTCGCTAAGGTGCCCCTTTTCAGCTACAATATAGCTTCGGGATGTCAAACTTGGGACAGGGGAGATTAAATGAAATGATCACCAAATACTTCACTTATGCATCCAATATGGACGAAGAGGAGTTGAAAGGGATCCTCCTGCGTTCTGGCACAACCTTAGGTGTCTAGAGCAGGGGGAAATCTTTCCCGGCCTTCTTCAGCTGCTCCTGGGTGATGCCGGGAATGTATCCCGTTGACAAGCCCTTTCAGGCCACACATCTCTGAAGAAGCCGACCATGTCAAGCCCCTTTTTGAGCTCAGGACATGAGTTCGGACAAAAATAAAGCTTAGTGCCCTCTATGGTATTACCGTGTAATACTGCTTACCGCAGAAAGGGATTTTTGACCTTGGGACATGAGTTTGGACAATGGAACTTTCGGTGAAGAGA
>CBFDTP010000124.1:0-3324 GCA_965612975.1 uncultured Dehalococcoidia bacterium
CATACGAGATCATGCCTAGTCTCGTGGGCTCGGAGATGTGTATAAGAGACAGCCATGAGTGTTACCCATGTATCTCAGCCTCCGCATTTTTTGTCCCGCTCGCGAGTAAAACGGGTCGGTTGTCTCTGTAGACACCTAACCTCCTCTATGTTATATTGATTTGTAGGAATTTCGGACTTTCTGATAAGCAAATATTTGGCAGGGTTAAGGAGGAAAGGAAAATGTCAGTGGTGAGGATCAGGCCAAGGCGTCAAGTTACCATCCCAAAGGAAGTCTTCGAAAAGCTCCATCTAGAGGTTGGGGATTTTGTTGAAACAAAGGCTGAAGGTGGAAAGATCATCATGATCCCTAAGAAGTTAGCTCCTAAGGGGGAGGTTGTCCCGCTAACTGAGGAGGAGCAGAAAATGCTCCTGAGGGCCAAGGAAAAAATTGAAAGCATTCAAAGAGATATCCTCCGCTCTCAGGGGTTAAGTCAGGAGGAAATAGAGGTAGCGGTAAAGGTGGGTCTAATCCCAAGAGATCAAGCCTGGTGGTGGACTGAGGAGTGGCAAAAGGGGGAAAGAGAGGCCGAGAGAGAGATCAGGGAGGGGAAAGTCCGAGGCCCCTTCGAGAATATAGAGGAATTCAAGTCCTGGCTTAAGAGCCGGAAATGAGATTGCTCTTCACCGATAGCTTCATCCGAGGCTATGAGAAATTACCTCTTGCTATCCAGAAGAGAACAGATGAAAAACTAAACCTCCTTTTATCAAGTCCCCGTCATCCTTCCCTGCGCATTAAGAAAATGAAGGGCTTTGAAGGAATTTGGGAGGGGAGGATTTCACGAGGTTATCGCTTTACCTTCCAGGTAGAAGGAGATGTTTATATCTTGAGAAAGGTCGGCACCCACGAAATTTTGAGAAAGCCCTAAGAGAGCCTACACCTGCTGCTTAAAAACAGCACCTTGTGCGATACCGGGCATCTTTTGCACAATTCATTGAATCTGAAGGGGTATGGTGCTAAAACCGATATCATTCAATTTAAAGGAGGACGAGGATGTTAAGGATTGAGAAGAGCGTTGTTATTGGAGCACCCCTGGACAAGGTATATGCTTTTGCCATGGACTGGCGAAACCTGGCACGTTATTTCGAGTATATCCAAGAGGCCAAACCGATGACCGAGAAGACCGTAGGGGAGGGGGCCCGACTTGCCCTGAGGATAAAGTTCTTGGGCCGGATGACGGATGTCGAATGGGAAGGGACTGAGCACCTAGAGAACGTGGGCTGGACTTTCGTTGGAACATTCATGGGGAGAAGGGCTGTAAAGCGCTGGCGCTTTGCCCCAGTGGATGACTCCACGCGGGTGACCTTTACCCTGGAGTATGAACCGCGTCCCTTGATTGGCCAGATAATGTATGCGCTTTTGGTGAAGCCACAATTTGGGAGAATGTGCGAACGGTCATTTCAGAATCTGAAGCGGCTGATAGAGGCAGAAATGGCAGCAGAACCTAAAGGTAGCTAGGAAATCCCTTCGCGTAACCGGAAAACCTAAAAAGGGCCTCCTTATATCTCGGGAGGCCCTTTGTATTCAGTGGTGGAGACGGGGGAGAGTCGAACTCCCCGTCCAGAGGAAAGTATCCCAGGATATCCTACAGGCTTAGCCAGCAATTTCTTCTCGCCCAGCAAGCTCTTGCTGGCCAAGCTTGCTGAGCCAGCCGATGAGAGCTTGGCAGTCCTTATCGGCGTCAGGACTGTGGCACCCCGGCTCCTCGGCGCCCAAGCCCTCCCACCGGGGGAGGAGGGTTGGACGTAAGCCTAAACTTTTAGGCTTAGGCAGCAACCATTACGTTGCCAGTTACTTTTGTGCCACCTGTTTTACGAGGTTGATGGCACCTCGGCCTGCAATCCTGAGCCGACTTTCCCCTGTCGAACCCGCTCGTCCCCTTTTAAGGTGCTAACGACTTTTTCTCATCCGCCGGGCCAGCTCCCTCTCAACCTCCCGCTCCAGGATGGCCCGACGCTTGTCGTAGAGCTTTTTTCCTCTGACCAGCGCCAGCTCTACCTTGGCGATTCCCCTTTTAAGATATAGCCTGAGCGGCACCAAAGTCAAGCCCTTTCTCTCCACCGCCGAGCTCAGGCGCAGGATCTCATCCTTATGCAGCAGGAGCTTCCGCGGCCGGGTGGGCTCATGATTATATCTGCCTCCCTGCTGATAGCGAGCGATGTGGGCTCCTACCAGCCAGAGCTCACCGTCCTCCGGCCGGGCATAAGCATCGCGAAGGCTCACCTTACCCTGCCGGATGGACTTTATCTCCGTTCCGGTGAGCACCAGGCCGGCCTCGAAGGTATCCTCGATGTGATAGTCGTGGTAGGCCTTCCGGTTGACACAGATGGTCTTGGTCTCACTCATTATGTCAATCAGATTATCCCAGCTCGCCGAGCTCGTAGAGAATGACGGCGGCAGCCACCAGTCCGGCGGTCTCGGCTCGGAGGATGCGCTGTCCCAGGCTGACGGGCATCACCCCATGATCCTCGGCCACTTGCACTTCCCGCTGCGAGAAGCCTCCCTCGGGGCCGATGAAGAGGCTGAATTCCTTATTCTCCTCAAGCCGACCAGTGGACCGAAGTTCCTCTAGGTAGCCCTTGAGTCCTCTGCCCCTCTCCCCCTCCCAGGCCAGGAGGCGCCAGCCCTGCGCCATCTGGCAGGCCTCTTCAAGGGAGAGCGGGGGGCTGAGCTGAGGAAGCCTTGCTCGCCCGCATTGTTCGGCTGCTTCCCGAATGATCCTTCGCCAGCGCTCCAGCTTTGCTTCCCTCGGCTCGCCGGCAACACAGCGCTCGCACTTCAGGGGGATGAAGTCGCTTACCCCGATCTCGGTGCCCTTCTGAAGCACGAACTCGAACCTCTCGCCCTTTAGGAGGGCCTGATAGAGGGCGATCCTGGCTGTGGGCTCGTGACCGAGTAATTCACCCACTATGCTTCCCTCAGCTTGGTCTTTTTCCAGCTTTTCTAACCTGACCCGGTATTCCCAGCCACTGTTATCCAGAAGGGTGATCTCATCTCCCGGCTTGAGTCTCAGCACGTTCCAAAGTTGATGGGCCAGCCCTCCCTGGACAATGACTCGCCCATGGTCAATCCAATTAGGAGGAACAAAGAAGCGGTGCATGATTCATGGCCGAGGCCTGCTTTTATCGGACTTGGCCAGATTTGGCCTTCTCAAAGGGTTTCTTTGGCTCTTGAGGTAACCGGGCTGGCCCCAGGATTTGAGCCAGCTCTTCAAGGACTGTCTCTTATACACATCTGACGCTGCCGACGAAGGCTTAGGTGTAGATCTCGGTGGTCGCCGTATCA
>CBFDTP010000125.1:0-3281 GCA_965612975.1 uncultured Dehalococcoidia bacterium
AAAAGCAGAGGTCCTGGTAACCAGGATATATGAGGCAACCAATGCTTCTCGGTAACCATTTATTTTGACGCAACTCGGAAGGTGTGCTGGCTGACCACACAGGTGGCGCTTTTTCAATATACTCTACTGGCATAAGGTAGCCCAGTTATTGGTGTGGTTGATTGGAGTTGTACTCTATGAGCCATTCGATTAGCCAGGGATTTAGCTCCTCCGGTCCAAATACAGGTTGCTGTTGTAAAGCCATTCATACTCCCATGAACGCACAGTGCTGTCAAGCCCATGCGCTCTTTTTGATTTTTCCGCTTTACTGCTGTTAGGGCTTTCGACCAACCTCCCATTGGTTCCGGTTAAGCTACGGAACACATTATTACATCTGATCAGGTCCCAGGCCCCCTATTCTCCTACAGGGGTGCGATCCTATCCGGACCCACCAAGGTGATATGAAGGCAGCCCGGGACCACCCACCCAATAAGGTCTCCCTTGAGATAAAACCCGATAAACAATCGTGGCCAATCTTCTTGCTGTGGCTACTTTAGCCGGATTGGGACCTTTGCTAACCCTTACCCGGTCATAATAATCCCGGAGCCCCGGGTCAGTACGAATGGCAGGCCACACGGCTTCTATAAAGGCCCATCTGAGATATCTGTTGCCCTGCTTGGTAATCCTCCCGTGGAAAGTCCTTCCTCCAGAGGAGAAAGTGGAGGGGATGATGCCGATGTAGCTGAAGAATTTTTTCTCATTGGCAAAGCGAGAGATATCATCCACCTCATGGGCGATGAGAACAGCAAAGAACTTCCCAATGCCAGGAATGGTTTTTAGAAGCCTCACTCTCCAGTCATCCCGGGCAAGCTCCTCAACTAGAGACTCCGTCTGAGAGACCCGTTCCTCCAGCACCTCCAAGAGCCTCAGGTCTTCATCCAGAATTCTGCGGTCCACTTCCTTAAGGGGGATTTGCCTGAGCCAGGCTAAACCTCTGGGGCCGAAGAGCTCCCGGCAAGGCTTAAGCTCGTCCAGCTCAGGATAACGATCAAGAAGGCTTCTGATCCTGTTCTTGACCATTGTCCTTAACCTGACAAAGAACATCCTTTGCCGAAGGATGTTTCGGACCTGACGAGCCTCTCGGCTGGCCACATGAGCCTCTGGAAGAAGATCAGAGCGCAGCAGATGGGCTAAAATCCTGGCATCTATCTTGTCTGTCTTTATCTTCGCCTCAGCGATCGCCTTAACCTTGAGGGGATGAGCCAGATGTACCTCGTCCACCATCTCCTCCAACCAGTCATACATCACCGTCCAGTTGCGGCCTGCCTCCAGAACAGCTGCGGCATTACCATTACACTGGGCGCGCTCCAGGAATCCTGCCAGAGAAATTTTATCGTTGGCTATCTGTCCCTCCCTTATGACCTTGCCCTGGTTGTTCATAATTACGATGTAAGAATGCCTCCTGTGAAAATCTACCCCTATATACTTCTCCTTCTGCACCGTGCACCTCCTGCTCATTTATGCTGCCACCCTTTACTTTAACAGGCAGGTACACTGTGCGTTCATCTAATTCTCCTCATACCATGAGTGTTACCCATGTATCTCAGCCTCCGCATAGGGAGTTCATCATGAAATGTTCCTTGATCAGCTGACAAAAGCAAGGGAAGGTTTTAAAATAAAGTCAAATTTTGGCCTGAAGGGAGCTCTATGGAAAAGCCGTATCAACTCCGCATCCGTGACCTGCCGGAAGAGGAGAAGCCTCGCGAGAAGCTGCGAAAATACGGGCCGGCAGCGCTGAAAAACTATGAGCTGGTGGCCGTGATCCTGGGCCGGGGAACAGTGAAGGAAGACATCCTGCAACGGGCGCAGCGGATCATGTCCCAGTATGGGAATCAAGCCATCTTCGCCGAGGGAGATGTGGAAAAATTGGAGAGGATGCTGGGCCTCTCTCCAGTTCAGGCCTGCCAGTTGGTGGCCGCCTTTGAGCTGGGGCGCCGGCTCTTTGGAAGGCAGCCCGAGGTCTTTCTGAGGTTTCCAGAAGAGGTATTCCAGTATGCCAGGAATATGGCCCGACTGAGAAAGGAGCACCTGAGGGGACTTTACCTGGATACCAGGAATAGGCTCATAAGGGATGAGATCATCACCATCGGCACCCTGAACGAGAGCCTCGGCTCACCGAGGGAGGTCTTTGTGCCAGCGATCCAGACCCCGGCAGCCGCCCTGATTTTGGTACACAACCACCCCTCCGGCGACCCATCGCCCAGCCGGCCGGACATTGAGCTCACCAGGAGGATTCTCGAGGCCGGCCGAATCCTGGGGATTGATGTCCTGGATCACATTATCATCGGCGGCGAAGGTTACATCAGCCTAAGGGAGAAGACTGATATCTGGAAAAGCAGTTGAGGTGACAAAGAACTGCCGAAGCAACGCTACCATCTGAAGGATGCTGAACCTTCTCTGTCTTATGTTATTGATCCTGGGCAGCCTGACTGGCTCCTGGGTAGCCCCAGAGGAGACAGGATTTGTGGTGCTCTTCGACGGGGTAGACCTGTGTATTTTCCATGCCTGGGCGCCTGGCCCGAGCTCGCCCAATTACCTGAAAGGTCTGGCCAACATACGTGAGCTGCCCCCGGGCTGGGCCTGGGCCATCGACTGGGGTGAGGAGGTCGACTACCCATTCTGGATGAAGGACTGCTATATTCCTCTGACGCTCATCTGCGCCGATGGTCAGGGCATCGTGGTTGACGTTCATGATTTGACTCCGTTGAGCAAGGAGCCCTACACGCCGGGGAAACCCTACCGCTACACGGTTGAGGTTGAACAGGGAATCATCGATGTCCAGGTGGGCTGGTACCTCGGAGTCCATCGGGCTGGGGGAGGCTGAAGCTTTCGCCCTTATTGATTGTTCTCAGCCTTGCCCAGGTTCTCAAGTATCTCGGCGAAGCTCAGGCGCTGCTGCTCGCCCCTTTTCATATCTCGCCAGACCACCTTCCCCTCCCGGAGTTCATCTTCTCCCAGGATGAGGACGAAACTGGCGCCCAGGGAGTTCGCCTGCCTCAGTTGGGCCTTGAGGCTGCGGTCATCCGAGGCCAGGATTACCCCGATCCCCGCTCGACGAAGTCTGGCCGCATATTCCAGAGCCTTCTCCTTGGCCTCCTGTCCCAGGTAGGCCAGAAAGACCCTTGGGGAGGCAATGTTGGGGACGGGAATACCCTGCTTCTTCAGGTTCAAGATGATCCGCTCCACCCCGGTGGCGAACCCCACCCCGGGGGTAGGCTTGCCTCCGATGGCCTCTATCAGGC
>CBFDTP010000126.1:0-3278 GCA_965612975.1 uncultured Dehalococcoidia bacterium
CCACACCAATCACTTGGCTATCTTACGCCGATAGAGTATATTGAAAAAGTGTTACCTATGTGGTCAGCCAGCACATCCTCGTTGACTTCTTCTAAGGAAAATGGTAAGCTCATTTAAGCCAAGAAGCGGCGAAGTGAAACAAATGAGAGGTTCGGTTGTTTAGAAGGAGGTGGTGGGGGATAGCCAAGGAGTATCGCGTTAACGAGCAGATAAGGGCTGCCGAAGTACGTTTAATTGGGGAAAACGGGGAGCAGCTCGGAATTATGCCGTCAAGGGAGGCTCTCCGGGTTGCCCGCGAGAGAGGATTTGATCTGGTAGAAGTGGCGCCGAATGCTGCTCCACCGGTTTGTCGGTTACTGAATTACAGCAAGTTCAAATACGAGCAGGCCAAAAAGGAAAAGCTCGCTCGCAAACATCGGAAGGTGGGGGAACTGAGCGAAGTGAGGATGCGCCCCCGAATTGATCCCCATGATATGGAATGTAAGATCAAACACATTAAGAGGCTACTGGAGAGGGGAGACAAGGTGAAGGTTATGATCACCTTCCGAGGCCGGGAGATCATCCATCCCGACCTGGGGCATAAGCTTCTCCAGAAGGTGATCGATTCCTTGGAGGCGGTCAAGGTGGAGAGACCGCCCACCATGGAGGGGCGCAATCTCAGCTTGCTCCTTTCCTCGCCCAAGAAACCGAAGGCAGGAGGATGATGCCGAAGCTAAAGACTAACAAGTCACTATACAAGCGCCTCAAGGTCAGTGGCGGCGGCAAACTACTGCGGATGAAGATCGGGCGCAGTCATTTGCGGCGCAAGCGACCCAAACGGGTCAAGCGGACCTACCACGACACGATGGCTCTCCATCCCTCAGATGTTGCCCGAATAAAGAAGGTCTTCCCGGTCTAAATTCAAGATCGAAGCCGGAGGAAAAGATGCCCAGAGTCAAAGGTGGCCCTCACACCAGGCGACGTCACAAGAAGATCCTAAAGCTGACCAAAGGACACCGTGGAACAAAGCATCGGCTCTACCGCCGTGCCCATGAGTCGATGCTTAAGGCCCTGAGCTATGCCTACCGCCACCGGCGGGAGCGCAAACGGGACTTCCGCCGACTGTGGATAACCCGGATCAATGCCGCGGCGCGGGAGCACGGGCTTTCCTACAGCCAGTTCATCGGCCGTCTCAAAGAAGCCGGGGTGGAGATCAACCGGAAGATGCTGGCTGATCTTGCCATAAGCGATCCGGCGGCCTTCTCCGAGCTGGTGGAGCTGGCCAAGCAACAAGGAAGCTGACCATTTGGATTCCCGCCAATGCTCAAAGTGACCCAGGCAAGACCAAGCCGGTGACCATTGCGCCTGAATCGAACCTGAGGTTCCATAGAAGCACATGCAGTCAAAGCTGGAGGAAATCAGGTCCCAAGCCCTTTCGGAACTGGAAAGGGTTGGAAGCTTAAAGGAACTCGATGCCTGGAGGGTGAGCTACCTCGGTCGGAAGGGCAAGCTCACCCAGATCCTCCGTTCGCTTAAGGATCTGCCCCTAGAGCAGCGCCGGGAGATAGGTTCCGCCGCCAATGAACTCAAGGAGCTGCTGGAGGAAAGGCTCGCCGAAAGGGAGAAGAAACTCCAAGAGGTCGAGCTCTCGGTTTATGTCGAGCGCTCCCGTCTTGACGTCACCCTGCCGGGCCGCCCCATCGAGCTAGGTCGTCTTCACCCCACCACCCAGGCCCTGCGCCAGATCTGCGAGGTCTTCTCCAGCATGGGCTTCGAGATAGTGGAGGGGCCCGAGGTAGAATGGGATTACTACAACTTTGAAGCATTGAACATCCCCCCGGAGCACCCGGCGAGGGACATGTGGGCCACCCTGTGGATAGACCCGGAAAAGGGAATGCTACTGCGCACCCATACCTCACCCATGCAGATCAGACTCATGGAGAAGAGGCGCCCGCCGATAAGGGCCATCATGCCGGGGCGAGTCTACCGCTATGAGGCCACCGATGCCACCCATGAGTCGATGTTCTACCAGGTAGAGGGGCTGGCGGTGGACAAGGGCATAAGCCTGGCTCATCTTAAGGGGACGCTCTATGAGTTTGCCCGTCGACTCTTTGGTCCGGGGAGGAAAGCGCGCTTCCGCTGCGATTACTTCCCCTTCGTGGAGCCGGGCGTAGAGATGGCCATCGAGTGTCTTCGATGCGGTGGGGAGGGCTGCCGGGTCTGTAGTGGGCAGGGCTGGGTGGAAATCCTAGGGGCCGGGATGGTTCATCCGAAGGTTCTGGAACGCGTTGGCTACGATCCGGAGGTCTATACCGGATTTGCCTTCGGGCTGGGGGTGGAACGCATCCCCATGCTCAAATACGGGATTGACGACATCCGCCTCTTCTACTCCAACGACCTGAGATTCCTGGAGCAATTCTAGATAAGCCCCATAAAATCCAAGGATTTTGCGGGGACCCCTTTTAGGCTCAGGAGAGTTAAGCTTCTTTAAGCTTCCGGATTATCTCCTCGGCCATCTCCGAAGTCGTGGCGGCTGTAGGGTCGTTGGGATCGGGTTTGAGGTCATAGGTCACCTTTCTCCCCTCGGCCAAAACTTGGGCGATGGCTCGCTCCAACCTCTGTGCCGCTTCCCTCTCGCCCAGGTGACGAAGCATGAGTCCCCCTGAGAGCATCATGGCCACCGGGTTGACCCGGTTCTGTCCGGCGTATTTGGGAGCGCTACCATGAGCTGGTTCAAATATGGCTGCCTCATCCCCCAGGTTGGCGCTGGGCGCCAGGCCCAGTCCACCGATCAAACCGGCGCAGAGGTCGGACACGATGTCCCCGTAGAGATTGGGCAGCAGGAGTACATCGAAGCGCTCGGGGCGACGCACTAACTGCATGCAGAGGTTGTCCACGATCACATCCTCAAACTCGATCTCCGGGAACTCCCGGGCCACCTCCCGAGCAACTTCCAGGAAAAGCCCGTCGGTGAACTTCATGATGTTGGCCTTATGCACCACGCTTACCTTCCGTCGTCCATTCTCTCTAGCGTAGCGGAAGGCAAATCGAGCAATCCGACGACTTGCTGCCTCGGAGGTGGGCTTGATGCTGAGCCCGCTGCCGGGATCTAACTTCTTCCCCCCGAAAGTAACGATAAACTCCATCAGCTTTAAGGCCTCTGATGTCCCCCTCTCAAACTCAATCCCGGCATAGAGATCCTCGGTGTTCTCCCGCACGACCACCAGGTCAACGTTCTCGAAGCGAGAGGGCACCCCCGGAAAGCTCCGGCAGGGACGGAGACAGGCATAAAGGTCGAG
>CBFDTP010000127.1:0-3125 GCA_965612975.1 uncultured Dehalococcoidia bacterium
ACGAGGTTCGCGGGGAAGCGGGTGGAATTGGTGGACCTCCTCCAGGGGGAGGAGCTCGGGGGCGACCCGCGGGACCTGGCGATCCGGATGTCGCCCCACACCGCCCGGGTCCTCGTCCCGAAGGCCTACGAGCTGCACGGACGGTATGAGCGCGGCGAGGTCGGCTCACCGAGACGCTGAAGTGGTGGCACGGCTGGATCAAGGAGGGGACTCCCTGGAGGGGTTCATTCGTCTGGCTCTACGTGAGTGGGGAGGGCACCATCACGCTCGATGGGGAGTTGATCAAGGTGGACACCCCGGCCTTGCAGAGCTGACCCGGCTTGAGCCCTGTTCCTTGACTTTACACAACGCGAGAACTAAGATACAGCTTAGAATTTTGCTGAATGCTAGGGAAACCGTGCAGGGTGAAATCAGATGCGTTCATGGCTGGCTAGGCCGGAGAAAGAGAGGGCAGTATCGGCGAACTCTAGGATACTGTTATGAAGAACTTGTTGATCCTTAACGGACTGGATCATGCCTTTCTGAGAGAATTTGGGTGTTCATGCAATCGATGTGCTGAGCGGAGAAGAGTAGCAAACACCTCGGTGTCATTGATAAGCCTTGATGATAATGACGGAGTCTTACGCCACGTACTCTTTGACATCGGAATGGGAGTTGTAAATAGCCTTGTTGATTCCCCCTATCTCTCCGGCGATAGAGCACGCCTGGATTGGCTGATCATCTCACATTGGCATCCCGATCATGTACTTGATTTGAACCGGCTATGCGAGACATGGCGGAGAACTTTGAAACGGAGAGGCGAGCAATGGAAGCGGATACCGACGTGGTGTCGTAGTGGAACAGCAGAATGGCTTAAAAGAAACCAAGCTTATGAGTGGACCTTACTGGAACCACATCTTTCAGGCGAAGTCATTCCGCCTGGCATCGATCCTGGTGTCAAACTCGGTACTATCGAAGTCGGCATCGATGGTTTAAGGATTACGCCTATAACGGTCTCTCATTGCACTGCCGATATGCATCCTGAAACGAGGCAATTGCTATATTGTTGTGCTTCGTTTGTTATCAAGACCAAGGATAAAAAAGCTGTGTTGCTTTGGGATGTCGATAATAAAAATGATTGGATTGAGAAACCGACAAATGTGCAACAAGAAGAGACAGTCGAATTGTTGTCTAATGCAGATTATCTTTTTGTTGATTGTAATACATGGAATGCTGAGATAGTAAATGGGAAGAATACCGGCCATATAGCCTTCTCGACCGTCAAACGTTATGTAGAAATCCTTGAACCAGATTTAACTCTTCTCGTGCATTTAAGCGGTCATGAAGACGGAGAAGGTAATCCAGGATGGGGCTGGCTTGATCAAAAATGGAAGGAGGCGGCCCAAAAAGCTTGGAAAGACCTTGACCTTCCCGGCGAAGTTCATGTGCCACAGATCGGAGAAGAATTTGGAATATAACTTATCCTTGGAACTGAACGGCTGGACCTTTATTGGATCCAGAGGAGGTGGTTGTAGATGAAGGCTATTTTGAGATGGGCTTGGGGGGTGGAACCGGAAGAGCAATCGTTGGGACATGAAGTGGGCAAGAAGCTTTTTGAACATGTCAGAGACCTCCTGAGAAAGGTTTACGGTGCAAAGCTTCAAGAGGAGCTTTCTACTGACAGCCCTTTTGCTGTAACCGCCCGTGCCTTTGCAGAAAGAACAGAGGCCCGGCTTCATTCCGAGATGTCGCCTGAAGGTGACGTGGGTGGCGAAATGATTCTCTCAATCCCTGACGATGAAAACGGCCACAAGTTATCTGTTCTTTTAAAGCAAAAGGACTTCTTTTCCGAACTTAATCTTGATAATGATCCGGAGGTTAGAGGATGGGGGCCCAGGCTTGTTAATTTTGGAGCGGAAGTTGAGAGATTACCTAATAACCGCACTTTAGAGCAGCGCCTTAGTAATTCTGGATGGAAGATCGAGAAAACTTTCCCAGAGTTTCTTAAAGCTGCAAAAGATCCATGGCGTATCGCAGTTGATAGGAGTGGTGAAATGATCATTGTCAAAGCAGCGTTTACAGAAGATTTAAAACAGCAGCTTGAGAGAGAAGGACTTTTACCATTAGTGAGAAAGCTCGTTCAAATAGTCCAATAAGCTGATATCTTTCAAAACAATTTGGTAACCGTGAAAGGAGATTAAGGGACAAATGTCTTCCGTCCTAGGGTCGTATTAAGGTCATTCGTGCAGTGATCTTCAGCTCCCTCGCTGAAAGGAAGAGGCTAAGAAGAGAGGAGTGACCTTAATTTCCTGCCAGATCCAAGGGCTTGCTTGATTCAGTGGCACTAAAAGCGGACTTCTCTAAAGACCCTGGAATGGAGGTGGGCATGCTCATATACTGCGCTTTGCATCTCTGCATCTAGGGATCAGATGTCCGAGGTGCCAGCTTCAGCCTTACAGAACAGAGGCTTGGTAGTTTGAGAGAGTGAGGTGAAGTGAGTGAGATAGTATGGTGAGGCTGATCGGTTTCTTCTTGGCAGCGGCGTTGCCTGCGGTTGCAGTCCTTCCCTCCGACATGCCCGCAGTCAAGGAAGACGAAGCAGGGGGAAATCTCTCCCGGGTGGAGGTGGCCGTGCTTTACGAGCGGGTGACCGACGGGGTCCGGGATCTCGACGAGGTGATCGGGATCCTCAAGGAGACCCACGCCGAGCTCGTCTTCCGCGGCTTCTGGAGGTGGAGCCCTTGCCCCAACCGCTGTGGGGACCTCTCCACCTGGCAGGCACAGGAGCGCTGTGAGCTGGGCGGCTACAGCTACGCGCACCTGGAGGAGGCCATTTCCCGGATCAAGGCCGAGCTTCCCCATGTGATCTTCGTCGGGGCGGTCCCGGCCCAGATCGTCCAGAGGGGGGTCGTCTGGAACCCAAAAACCGGCGAGATCATCAGGTACCCCCGCACCTGGGAGCTCGCCCTGGACCCCGCGAAATGGGGCCTCCCCATGTCCAAGGAGGAGTTCCAGTGTCGCTTCGGGAAGACCCACTTCTGGGTGCCCCGGGACATGGACTGCAGCCTATACGACCCCGCGGAGGCCGCGGCCTACTTCCCCGACATCACGAACCCGGAGTTCCAGGAGCTCCTCCTTAGCTGGGC
>CBFDTP010000128.1:0-3066 GCA_965612975.1 uncultured Dehalococcoidia bacterium
GTAGTATCCCACGCTGATAGCCTCTTTCATAGGCAGTTCCTCTAAGATGCAGAACTTTGAGACCATTTGCCTTCTCCTCCAAAAATCCCGGCCCATATTTCTTAATGATTTTCCCCCTTTCTTCGGGTGCAGGACTTGGCGCTGGTGTAGGAGTTGGAGTTGATGTTGGCATAGGAGCTGGCGTTGGAGTCGGTGTGGGCGTAGGTGCAAGAGTTGGTGACGGCGTCGGTGAAGGGGTTGGCGTGGGTGTGGGCTTAGGCTTAGCGCAGCCAACCACAAGCATCCCCATCAATGCAGTAACCACTACTACCATAAGGGCGGATAGTAAGCATTTCCTGGCCACCATTGCCTCCTTTGTCACAATATGAAACAATGTTGCATATTGTATAGCATATCGAATTGTTCGTTGTCAAGACTTTCTGCTGCTTTTAAGGTTGACAGATGAACTTATATTCGGTATAACATTGCCGAGTTGGCTATGCTGATGCCTAACTTTTAATTGCCAATGAGCAGCGAGTACTTCCAGATGCTGACCAACCTGTTCGGTGCGATCACCGGCCGCCGGGCCGGGTTTGTTCGCCGGAGCTGGGTCTCATACCTGGAGCTTTTCAAACCGCGGCAGACCGCCCTCCTGGTCGCCACCGGCATCCTGGGCTACCTGATAGCCTCGCATGGCAGCATTGAGACAGGCTTATACCTCGTCATCCTTTCGCTGATCTTGGCGGTGGCCGGAACAACTGGCCTGAACATGTATTTTGATCGGGACATTGACTCAGTTATGTTCCGAACCAGGAAGAGGCCGATTCCCTCGAAGAGGGTTTCTCCAAGGAGCGCCTTTCTTCTCTCCTCACTCCTCCTTTCCGCTGGCTTGATTCTCGCCTTCAGAATAAATACAATCGTGGGGTTTTGTGTAGCCTCCGGATTTTTTATAGACTTAGTGCTTTACACCGTTCTGTTAAAGAGGAAGACGATCTGGAACATAGTGGTAGGCGCGCTGGCGGGCGGGATGCCGGCGCTTGCTGGGTATGCAGCCTTCTCCGGCAAGATCGATCTCTTGGGCGGTTGCCTTCTCCTACTTGTCTTCCTCTGGACACTACCCCACATCTGGCTCATAGCCAGTTATTACATCGAGGACTATCGGAGAGGAGGGGTTCCCATGCTGCCCGTTATTCATGGGATCAAGGTGACCGTCTTCTCATGCTTGGGCATCCTCCTGGTCATGAACTTGGCATTGTTTTCCCTTTTCACCCTTCACCTCAGCAACTGGCTACCTCTCCTGATCTCTCTCCTGGTGTCCCTTCCTCTGACATACACCCTCGTCAGCCATTTGCGGAGCAGGAGGAGGGAAAACCTGAGGAGAGCGTATAGGATTCTAAGTCCTTATCTGCTGGCCGTCTTTCTCGCTCTTCTTCTAGTACGTCTTTAAGGCAAAACCCGTGACTCAGTGAACCCCACAAAATCCAAAGATTTTGTGGGGACCCCCAAATTTAAAAATTGAATTTACAGGGTCCCCAAAAGTCGTAAGACTTTTGGGGAGTTACTTAGAGGGTCTTCAGCTCGTAGGTCAGCTTTCCTTCATGCCAGCGGATGATGAACTTTACCTTTTTCCCTTCCTCCAGGTACCTCTCGCTCTCCCGACGAAGCTCACGGAAGTTGGCCGTCTCCAGAAATTGACGCAGCAGCTCTATCTTGGCCTCAAGCTCTTGCCCTCCCCCTCCCTGCCTGAGGTACTCGTCCACGCTCCGGCGGTATTCCAGCCGGGCCGCTGTCTCAATGCAGTGATCGAGATCTGGCACCAGTTCAACTTGAGTCATCTGGAGAAACCGGGCAGCAACTGGCACAACTCGCCGTCTATTATATTCCGCAAAGGAAGGTAAGTCAAAAGCATCTATCAGCTTTACCTTTAACAGACTTCTCAAAAGGAGTATACTACGTTTAGTCAAACAGCTTCAGTGCCGGAAATAAGGGGCGGAAATGCCGGAACGGATCTCGAAGAGGATATTGATCAACCGACTCAAGAAGATCGAGGGTCAAGTGCGGGGGATTCAAAGGATGATCGAGGAAGAGCGGGATTGTGAAAGCCTGGTGGTGCAGCTAGCAGCCATTCGCTCCGCCGTGGAGGGTGTAGGGGCATTGCTGTTAAATAATTACATGCAGATTTGTTTCAAAAAGGAGAGGCCAGCGGATTCGGAGGAGGTGGCCTCCCTGGCGCGGGCGATAGCTATCTGGGGCAGAATCCGGGCTGGTGAGTTCTAGCCCGCCCGCATCATCCCCGCTGATCAGCTATAACTTCCACCTGGCACTTGCAGCCTCTATTATCAGAACAAAGCTTGACATACCCTACCCCCGTTGGGTATAATCCAGCGGACATTTTCGGTCAGGTTCGGTCGGGATTCCTCATTAACAACCTTCTTTTTTGGAATGGAGAATACTAAGATAAAGGGATGGTCACTTTAGAGACAAGGCGAGGCAAGATAAAGGTTGAGGCTAAAGTGACCGATGAGGTACCACCGGGACTGCTTTTCGTTCCCTTCCACTTCGCCGATTCCCCGGCCAATGTGCTAACCAACCCCGCCCTTGATCCCGGCTGCAAGTGTGCCGAAACCAAGGTATGTGCCGTCAGGATGGAGGTAAGGTGATGAAAGGAGATAAGTGGCTTGCCCGGTCAACTGATGAGGAGATCTTAAAGAGGGCAGAGTATGGAGGTGCGGTTACCTCCCTGCTTAAGTTTGCCCTGGAGAGCAAGGCGGTGGATGCGGTCCTGGCCATCGAGGCCAGGGAGGGCAATCGTTATGATGGCATACCGGTACTCCTTACAAATCCTGAGGACCTAATTGGGACCGCTGGTGCCCTGCACTGTAGCTCTCCCAACATCGCCCGCTGCCTCAAGGAATACCTCGATGGGGCCTCCGATATCAGGATCGCCGTAGTCTGTAAGCCCTGCGATGCTCGAGCGATCATCGAGCTGGCGAAGAGGAAGCAAATCAACCTGGATAACCTGCTCCTCATCGGCCTCAACTGTACTGGTACCCTTCCCCCGGCAGGTGCCAAGGAGATGTTTCGGGA
>CBFDTP010000129.1:0-2887 GCA_965612975.1 uncultured Dehalococcoidia bacterium
AATGATACGGCGACCACCGAGATCTACACCTAAGCCTTCGTCGGCAGCGTCAGATGTGTATAAGAGACAGGAACTCACGTACGTCAGGCCGGCTCACTGGTGGCTCCAGAACGACTTCGCTTCGACTTCACGCATCCCCTTCCTCTCAGCTCAGAAGAGCTGGAGGAAGTGCAACGCCAGGTCAACGAGAACATTCGCCGCAATTTGAAGGTCGAAGCTTCCATCGTACCTTACTCCCAGGCCATTGAGTCGGGGGCCCTGGCCCTCTTTGGCGAAAAATATGGTGATAGGGTGCGGATGGTGGAGATAAAGGCGCCGGATGGTGCGAGGGTGAGCGCCGAGCTCTGCGGCGGGACACACGTGGAGAACACCGGCGAGATCGGATTCTTTCAGGTGGTGAGCGAACGGGGCATTGGCTCCGGGCTCCGGCGAATTGAAGCCGTGACCGGGAGGGGGGTGGAGGCCTTCCTGCGCGAAAGACTTTCAGCGCTGGAGAAGGCAGCCGTCCTTCTGGAGAGCAGTCCGGAGGAGGTGCCGGAGAAGCTTTCCGGGCTCCTCTCCGAGCTTGGGGAGGTGCGCCGACGGGCAAAAGATTTGGAGCTGGAGCTGCTGCGAAGGTCGGCGGAGAATCTTCTTTCTCAGGTTGAGATGGTTGATGGGGTGGCAGTGGTGGCGGCCAGAGCCTCCGCCTCCAGCATGGAACTGTTGCGCCAGATGGGGGACTTTCTCAAAGAGAAGCTGGGCAGTGTGGTGGTAGTGTTGGCGGTGATCTGGGATAACCGGCCCAGGTTTCTGTGCATGGTTACCCCGGATCTGACGGCCAGGGGCCTCCATGCCGGGGAGCTGGTCAAGAGGGTAGCCCAAGTGACCGGTGGAGGTGGTGGGGGGAGGGCAGAGATCGGACAGGCGGGTGGTCAGGATAGGTCCAAGCTTGACCAGGCCCTGAAGATCGTTCCCCAGTTGGTTAAAGAGGCTCTGCAGGGCTCGAAAGCCGGGTGAGGAAGATGCGTCTTTTGGGACTTGATATAGGAGATCGCCGGATCGGGGTGGCCCTCAGCGATCCGGAGGGCTTGTTAGCCAGCCCGCTCACTACACTCGAGCGAAGCGAGTCCGGTTCGGAGTTCGCGGCCATCCTAGAGCTGGTGAGGAACTGTGAAGTAGGCTGTATTGTAGTAGGGCTGCCGCGCTCTCTTTCCGGACGAATCGGACCACAGGCGAAGAAGGTTGAGGAGTTCATCGAGGCCCTCTCCCGGCAAACCTCAGTCCCGGTAAAGACCTGGGATGAGCGCTTTTCCACGGCTGCGGCCGAGAAGGCTCTTTCCGCTGCTGGACGGCGGCGGAAGGAGCTGAAGAAGCGCCGGGATGCGGCCGCGGCCGCCATTATTCTGCAGGGTTACCTGGACCAGCTACGGTTGCTGGAACAAGCCCGTGAGGAGGTGGGCAGTGAAAAAGAAGATCGACCTTTTCTTCATCCTGATGATGCTGCTAACCGCGATTGCCTGCGGTAAGCCGGCTCCGCCGCTTGGTGCCGACTTCAGTGCTTCGCCCTTGAAGGCGAAGGCCGGGGAGCCGGTGCAATTTACCAGCAGTGTCACCGGAGGGGTGACTCCCTACTCCTATGAGTGGGACTTTGACAGTGATGGGAATGTGGATAGTCAGGGAGCCAATCCCGTTTACTCCTACCCCAAAGGGGGGACCTTCACCGTCTCCCTGAAGGTGACCGATGCCAAGGGCCACACCGCTGCGGTGACCAAGCAGGCGTATATCACCGTCGCCCCGAAATTTGATCCGGAGACCCTGGCTCGGGAGCTGGCGGAGAAGCTGAAGAAGGGCGAATTTGAAGCCGTTTACCAGTCCTTCAATCAGGTGATGGCTCAGGCCCTGCCCCTGGAGAAGTTGAAGGAGATCTGGACACAGGTAACGAGCCAGGTTGGAGAGCTTAAGGGCATCACCAAGACCCGGGTGGCTGAAGAGGGTGGGTATAAGGTGGTTTATGTGACCTGTGAATTCGCTCAGACCTCCTTAGACCTTAAAATAGCCTTCGACAGCGAGGGGAAGGTAGCCGGGCTCTTTTTTCTTCCCCCATCAGGCTGAGAACCTCTATCGGCCCCCGGATTATGTTGAGCCAAACTCCTTCACCGAGGTGGAATGCTGGGTGGGTGAGGATCAGTGGAAGCTCCCCGCCACGCTGACCCTCCCTCGGGGTAAGGGGCCCTTCCCGGCAGTGGTCCTGGTTCATGGCTCCGGTCCCCAGGATAGGGATGAGACCATCGGCCCGAATAAGCCGTTCAAGGACCTGGCCTGGGGTCTGGGCAGCCGAGGCATAGCCGTGCTACGGTATGAGAAGCGAACCAAGCAGTACCCTTACGCCGTCCTCGGCCAGCTCAAGAGCTTCACCGTGAGGGAGGAGACCATCGATGATGCCCTGGCGGCAGTGGTCCTGCTGAGACAAAACCCGCGGATAGATCCCGAGCGGATATTTCTCCTGGGGCACAGCCTCGGCGGCATGCTCGCTCCGCGAATAGCCTTACAGGATAAGAAGCTGGCCGGGTTAATCCTTATGGCGGCCAATACCAGAAGCCTCCCGGACTTAATGCTGGAGCAAACCCGCTACATCTTCTCCCTGGACGGTCAAATAGACGAAAGGGAGGCGAGACAGCTATCGGAGCTCAATGAGCAGGTGAGGAAGGTGAAAGAACTGGACATCAAGGAGGGGGAGCAGGTTTTGGGGGCTTCCAAAGCTTACTGGGCGGATTTGCTGAGCTATGACCCGGTGAGGACCGCTCAGGAACTCGAGCTGCCCATGCTCATTCTACAGCTGTCTCTTATACACATCTGACGCTGCCGACGAAGGCTTAGGTGTAGATCTCGGTGGTCGCCGTATCAT
>CBFDTP010000130.1:0-2772 GCA_965612975.1 uncultured Dehalococcoidia bacterium
GTGGAAGAGTTCGTAAAGGTAAAATCGGAGTTTAAGAACTCGCCTGATACGAGGGAAAACCTGCGGAAGCTCCTTGAACAGGGCAATACCCTGGTGGAGGTCAAGCAAAAACTCTAAAAGGAGATCGAACGGCTGGAGAAGAAGAAGGACTCACTTTGC
Source organism: uncultured Dehalococcoidia bacterium (assembly GCA_965612975.1). Classification (GTDB taxonomy): domain Bacteria; phylum Chloroflexota; class Dehalococcoidia; order SZUA-161; family SpSt-899; genus CAZYDA01. Next base: position 160 of record CBFDTP010000130.1, read on the forward strand.
CAGGATATAGACCTGCTCACCTCTATAAAGAGGAAGGCAGAGGAGAGCGCCCAGTTCACCAATAGGCAAGAGACCTCTTAAAGTCCCTCAACCGGCCGAATCTGAGGCAGGCTCCAGTTTACCTACCGGTGAAGTTCAGAACTGGGGCAGTGAATGAGCCGTCTTGAGCTGTAAAATTCCCTAGGGAAGCCTCTGTAATGATGTCGAGCAAGGTCTCGGCATCATAGGCCTCTATTTTTTCGAGAGCTAAAGAGGTGGTCATCTCATCCTTTCCTATCACCTGAAAGGATATTACGGCCAGGGAACCGTCCCCATTCATGCCGTTGGCGTCAATCATTCCCACCCAAACCCGACCGGGGGTTTCGATACTAAATTCCATCATGGCATTGCTGGCCAAGCTTCCCTTATCCACCTCTGTTGCCTCCAGCACCGCTGGGTCGTAGACCAGAACAAACTCGAGGCTGCCTAGCCTGTTCGCCCCTATGGCATTGATGGGCACCCTTATCTCCTTGGAAGTAGGAGTCAACGTTGGCTCCGGGGTGGATGTTGGTGTGGGGGCCTCTTCCTTCCCGGCACAGCCGACCGAAGTCACCACCAGGACCAGGATTAAAATTAAGAAGACCTGCAAGTTTGCTAAGATCTTCGTCCTCTTCATGCTAACTCCTTTTCATGATGGCCTAGCCATCACCAAGATCTGGCGAGCGTCATCCGGGGTCACTCGCCCATCCCCATTGACATCCATGACCAAATCTTCGGGGATGGATTTCACATACATCTTGAGGGCAATTAGGGCATCGAGTACGGAGACTCGCCCATCCCCATTGCCATCCCCGGCTAATCTTGGCTCAATAGTCAACTCGCCGCTAACTAGGCGGATAGATAGTGGTCTGCCGGAGGAATCGGTGACCAAGGGCTCGGAGAGGGTGAGCGAGCTTTTACTTCCTCGGGCACCGATGGCCTTGAACACCACCACGGCCGCCGAGCCGTTGCCGCTGATCCCGGCAGGGGTGGCAAAGCCGAAGCGGATGACGCCAGGTACTTTGTCGTTGTAGGTAAAGGTGGCTGGGGCGAGAAGAGAACCCTTGAGAACGCCAGTGACTTGAGCTACCGATGAATCATAAGCTAGGTTAAAGCCTATGCTGGCGATGTCCTCGGCCTTCTCTAAGCGGATGGGAACTTGCACTGTTCCACCAGGGGACACGGTCCTGTCCTCGGCGATGAGCATCATCCCTGTGGGGATGGGCCTTGGGGGAGCAGCTGGACCAGGTACAATGTCATCGCTGGGGTCTAGCGGGTTTGTCCCTTCCTCTACCTCACGCCCATCGCTTTTCCCCCCTCCATCGGTGTCGGGATTCTTGGCATCGGTGCCAAGTTGAACTTCCTCGGCATCACTAAGGCCATCGCTGTCGGTGTCCGGGTTGCTGACGTTGGTGCCGAGCCGGGCTTCCTCAGCATCATTGAGCCCATCGCCATCGGTATCCGGGTTATTGGGACTGGAGCCGAGTCGGGCCTCTTCACCATCGCTAAGCCCATCGGCGTCGGTGTCGGGGTTATTGGGATCAGTTCCCAGATCCCTTTCCTGGTCATCAGTGAGTCCATCATGATCTGAGTCCAGCTCACCCGTCGGGGACGTCGACCTTACGATCTTATAATTGTAGATGAGCTCCCCCCAGAAAGGCCCTGTTTGGAGACCTACGTGAAAGACATCCACTACACGGCCCTCTCCAGGAAGGACGCGGATCACCGCAGTGCACTGATTCGACCCGCCAGGTTCCCACGGCGGGACAGAGACGCTGGTTATTGGAGTAAATGGCGCCGGGTTGGTGGCCTTTAACTCTAGGCAGGAATGCCCCGGAGGTCCCATCTGGATGCGGCCGAGTACGCGAAGAAGTGTATCCTCCGGGTTGGGGATGAGGTTCCTAACCTCTAGGGTGTAGGAAACCGACTCCCCATTACAGATTCTGGTGGGAGGTGCGGTCCACTTGATCAAGATGTTGCCATTATAGCCTCTCCCCCAATCACGCGCGTCCCACGAGCGCTGGACGAAATGGGTCCTTCCACTGACGTCAGCCCGCTGCCCCAAATCTCCCCTCCTCGTTACATTCACGAATTCATAACACCACCCCTCATCCACAGAGGAAGAATGTAAGGCCGTCCCAAAGGGCGTTATACTTGGGGGGAGCAATAACGGTGGAAGCAATAATGCGCTGCCAAGGGCGATCCAGAGAGCCCCTCTCCCTTGCTTGGCCAGCCTGCCCACTGCCCCGAGGGCCAGGGTGGCCATTCTGCAAAGTATTCTCACTATACACCCCCTTTCCGCAATGACCGCCCATGGACATGTTGGCGGTTACGACATTCAAGCACGTGGTTAATAAATTACAAAGTTTAACATATGCTTTGGTTCTCTGTCAATAAGCCGATTTAAATCATCTAAAATGTAACCCAAGACGAGTTAATTGAATCATCAAAAAGGTTTGCTATGCTAGGGGCTTGACAGCGAACTGCAGCGAGGCTACCTTCTGGCAGAGCTCGGAGACCAAATCAAAGTCAAAGGAGGTAACCTGCTGTGAAGAGACAAAAGCAATATATCCTGAGGAACGAGGAGGTCTTCGT
>CBFDTP010000131.1:0-2605 GCA_965612975.1 uncultured Dehalococcoidia bacterium
TTCCTCACCCCCCAGCCCACCGCGCCCTCGACGATGCCCTGGCCACCAAGGAGGTCTTCACCGCCATCTTGAAGCTCATCTCCGAGCTTGATGAGCCCACCTTCCGGGAGCTCCTGCGACTCTCCGAGAAGGCCGATGCCTGGCTGTCCGACCTCCTCCACCAGGTGGCGGGGGAGAGAGCTGGCACACTCACCTTCCAGCAGTCCCCTATCCGCTTTGCCCCCGTTCAGCCACTTCGCCCCTCACCTCGGAGGAGGCCGCTTGACCTGGAGAAACTGACCTCCTTCTTCCGTCCCGGGAGAGCGCTGACCCGGGCCTTCCCCCGATATGAATACCGGTCGGAGCAGGTGAGGATGATGCGGGAGGTGGCCCATGCACTTTCCGAGGGGCGAACGCTTCTGGTGGAGGCGGGGACCGGAGTGGGAAAATCCCTGGCCTACCTCCTCCCTGCAGCCATCTTTGCCCTGGAGAACAATACCCCGGTGGTCATCTCCACCAACACCATAAACCTTCAGGAACAACTACTGCACAAGGACATCCCGGCGCTCACTCGGGCGCTGGAGGAAGAAGGCTTTGCTGGACTGCAAGCCCTCGCCGTCAAGGGACGCTCAAACTACCTCTGCCCCAGACGCCTCGACCTCATCCAGGCAGATGAGCTCTCCCCCGATATGGTACGGCTGCTGATGAAGGTTCGGGTCTGGCTCCTCACCACCCGCACCGGTGATCGTGCCGAGCTCAACCTCAACCTGCGGGAACTCAAGCTATGGGAAAGGATAAGCGCCCAAGCTTCGGGCTGTCCCGGCCGGAGATGTCCTCACTATGAAAGTTGCTTCGCCTTGCAGGCTCGCAAGGCCGCCTCAGCCGCCCACCTCATCATCGTAAATCACGCCCTGCTGTTCTCCGAGCTGGCCTCAGGAGGTCAAATCCTCCCCGAACACAGTTACCTCATAATTGACGAGGCCCACCACCTGGAGGACGAGGCAACCAAACAACTGAGCCGGGAGTTTTCCGAGCCGAACCTTCAGGACTTCCTTCAGTACCTCACCTCCCTTCTCTCTCGACTGGGAGTCCCGGCCTCCCGGAAAGCCGAGCTCCAGACAGTCCGGCAGGAGCTCGAGTGGCGCGCAGAGAAGGTCCGTTCGGCCAGCGGTGAGCTCTTCGGGAGCCTTCAGAGGCTTTTCCGCTTGGGTGGAGAAACCCAAGATGAATTCGAGCTACGACTGACGCCTGAGATTCGGTCGCAGCCGGCCTGGTCAAAAGTTAAGCGAGCAGCCGAGCATTTCAAGCTGGAGCTGGACCGGCTGAGCGGGGGGCTGGACCGGCTATACGGCCTGCTCGAGGAGCTGGCCCCCTGGGAAGCTGAGGCCCTGGAAAGCCTCAAACTGGAGCTCCTCACCCTGTGGGGGGCGAGGGAGGAGCTGGCCCAGGCTCTGGTACCCCTCCTTCGCCCCGAGCCTGATTGGGTCCTCTGGCTCTCCTATCGCCGTACCGGGGAGCTTGCCCTCTGCTCCGCCCCGCTCCACGTAGGGGAGTTTCTGAGGAAGTTTCTCTTCGCTCGTAAGGAGTCGGTGGTGCTCACCGGGGCCACCCTCAGCCTTCGTGGTAGCTTCCAGCATTTCCGGGAGAGGGTGGGATTAAGGGAGGCTGAGGAGCTGCTGCTCGACTCGCCCTACGACTGGCGTCGCCAGGCACTGCTCTACCTGCCACAGGACATCCCCGAGCCGGGCAAGGCCGGCTATCAGGAGGCCGTGGAAAGGGTGCTGCTCTCCCTCTGTCATACGGTGCGGGGGAGAACCCTCATCCTCTTCACCTCCCATGCCCAGCTTCGCAATACCCGGGAGGCCATCGGACCTCCTCTGGAGGAGGAAGGCATTCTTGTTCTGGGACAGGGAGTGGATGGCTCGCCGCAACAACTCCTCTCCGCCCTCATCTCCAACCCCTGTACCGTCCTCCTGGGCACGGCCAGCTTCTGGGAGGGGGTGGACGTGGTGGGGGAGGCCCTCAGCGTGCTGGTGATGGTACGTCTCCCCTTCAATGTGCCCAACGAGCCCATCTTCGCCGCTCGCTCGGAGACCTACAACGATCCCTTCCACGACTATGCCCTCCCTCAGGCGGCCTTTCGCTTCCGGCAGGGCTTCGGTCGCCTCATCCGTTCCCGGACTGATCGGGGGGTGGTCGTGGTGCTGGACAGTCGGCTTAACTCCCGAGAGTATGGGGCCTATCTTCTGGGCTCGCTGCCCCCCTGTCGGGTGGTACGAGGAAGCTCCCGGGGCCTGCCGGCCGCGGTCAGGAAGTGGTTAGGAGGCTGAACATGGAAAAGGTATTTGAGTGGATCGAGGAACACTATGAGCACGGCTTGGCCGACCTGCTCGAGTTTGGCCGTCAGCCGAGCATCAGTGCCCAGGGGGTGGGAATGGAGGAGGCGGTGGAGAAGCTGGCGAGCCTGCTTCGCAAATATGGGGTGGAGCCTCAGGTCTTCCCCACCTCCAGCTACCCCGTGGTCTACGGGGAAATCCCGGGAGACTCTCCCTTCACCCCTGTCTCTTATACACATCTGACGCTGCCGACGAAGGCTTAGGTGTAGATCTCGGTGGTCGCCGTATCA
>CBFDTP010000132.1:0-2553 GCA_965612975.1 uncultured Dehalococcoidia bacterium
GTAGTTACCCTCGATGAGGCTCTCCTCCACGGTCACCTGGGCGGATTCCCCCACAACGAGGCCGTGCTCCTCATTGCCTGAAACTTGGGAGTTTGTCAGGCTCACCCAGGCGGAGCCCAACACAATGAGGCCGTGCCAATTGCTTGAGACTATGGAGTTTGTCAGGCTCACCTGGGCGGAGTCCCACACCCAAAGGGCGCAAAGCTCATTGTCTGAAACTCGGGAGTTTGTCAGGCTCACCCAGGCGGAGCCTCTGGCCACAAGGCCGATGGGGCAGCGATCCGGCCAGACTGGACAGTATCCCCGAGCGCCGGTGATGGTGAGGCCCTCTAGGACCACCTCGATCCCGGAGCCCTCAATCAGCACCACCGGTCGGTCCTCCTCGGCGCTCCTGATCACGGTCTTCCCCGGCCCTGCCCCCTGAAGGGTCACGCTCTTTTCGATCACGAGGTTCTCCTCCCAAGTCCCTTCGCTTAGGCAGATTACATCCCCTTCTTTTGCCCGATCGATCGCCTCTTGGATTGACTGCCCAGGACTTAGGCGGAGGGCTTCTTCCGCTACGGAGACCACAACCCTGCCTACAGTAGTGTTTGAAAGGCCCTCATTATCAGTAACTGTCAGGGTAATTTGATACTTCCCTACCCCATATTCATGGGAAACTATAGGTTCTGGCCCTTCATATGTAGAGCCATCCCCAAAGTCCCATTTGTATCGTGTGATATGGCCATCGAGATCCCTTGAGGCGGAAGCATCAAGCTGGATCGTAACCCTGTCCCCTGATGAGCACACCTTTGGCCGTAGAGGGTGGGGAACAAAGGTCGGTCTTGGGGGCATATTAGCGACCCGGCTAAATTCATCCTCTACCACTACATGATCCGCTATGACCTTCACCCAGTAGTTCCCGACTTCCTGTGCGTCATAGGTGAACTCAACCTGCGCTCCTTCTCCGAGGATCACCTCCCCGGCATGCAACTGCTCCACTTTGCCTGTGGGGTCCTTCACCTCCACAAGTTTGAGAGTAGCAGGGAGGGCAGTATTGTTAGCGATGCCAATCACAGCCGGCCTACCTCTCCGCCACACGCGAGGGGATACCCATATTTCTAGTGTCCAGGCCCTACAAATGGAAAGTGGTCGGCCGGACTCCCTCTCTCCAGCAGCGCAGGAAGCCCTGATATCCTCTTTCAGGAGTCTTCTGACCCTGGCACGCTGCTCGCGGGAGAGCGAGTACCCCTTTACCCGTCCAGGCTGATATTTATCGAGGAAATTATCCACACGAATCTGGAAAGCGATCTCCCGGGTATATGCCTCGTATTCCTTGTCCTTGGGGTACAGAAACATGACAAGAGGTTGATTGTAGTGCACGAGCTCATGGAAGATCGTAGCTGCAAGCCATACCAGATTGACGAAGTCCTCCTCAAATCTCGGATCACAAGAGAGTGACTTTTTAAACAGATCTGGGTTCAAGGCGATATATCGCTCTGAGAGCGGCTCGTGAGTTACTCTTGTATCTCCCTCGGTGCCAGTTCCAGCAAGCCCCTCGTCTATGCAAAGCTTTCCTCTATGGATCACATCATCTAATTGAAGCCGGTAATCTGTCCCAATTGCACCAGCATCCTCCAGGTTTGTCAGCAGCTCAATCACCTTGGAGATCGCATCAGCCTCCTCCTCGTTCGGTGAGCGCAGGCCAGGATGAAAGAAGAGTTCTGTAGGGAATATGCGGCATCGGATCTTTGCCGAACTGGGAGCCCAACTGGTTGCTGCGGCCAGTAGTAAGATCACAAATGCCACACCGACGATTTTCAACACAGTCTTTCTGTATCCCATTTGCACTGCCCGGCTTAAACCGGGCACCTCACCTCCTTCGATTCAATTGAATTGAGATGTCCTGAACCCTCCCCAGCCAAGGCTAGGCTCAATCCGAGATACTTGACAGTCTGCCGCATTGCTCAATCCACCTCCTCGGTTATCTTCTCTTGCACAATACTCCTTCCGGAGCTACTCAGATCGAAGTCATTCACATGTCTCTCATCCCTCGGCCCGATCTCACCCCGCCGGGTTGAGGCCCCCCGGAAGGGGGAGCGCCCCGGCCACTCGATCGCGGGCGTTGTCCAACGTGGGGAGAAAGGAGAGAACACCGTCTCAGTCTTCCACATCCAGCACATCTCCTTGCCTGGCTCGGCGGGGCAACTGGGAGAGGAAAACCTTCCACCCGGCCACCTCCCCAAGCCGGGCACGCTATTATGGAGTTACAAAAAGCCTCGGGCAAGGGATGAAGGCGCGCAGGACCCTTCGGGCACTCCTCCCCGAGCCCTTAGGCGCTCAGTTCACCCGGGGACCGCCTCCTTTCCCTCAGAATTCGAGGGAGAGCCCCACCATCCAGCCGCGGCGGCTGTGGTAGCCGAGATCGAGGGCCCCTCCCTCAAGCGCCAGGGACAGCCGCCCCTGGAAGGTGGGATGTCGCTCCCACACCCGGTAACCGTTCGGGAGGACCACCGCCCGCTGGGGGGCGAGCCGGCCCTCGGGGGCCTCCGCGGTGGCGATGTGCACCCGCTG
>CBFDTP010000133.1:0-2547 GCA_965612975.1 uncultured Dehalococcoidia bacterium
ATGATACGGCGACCACCGAGATCTACACCTAAGCCTTCGTCGGCAGCGTCAGATGTGTATAAGAGACAGATCTTGTTGCGCACCTCCACGCCGGTAAACTTTTCCCGTTCCCACACACCCTGCTTCAGCCTGAGGTGAGCCTGAGGGATGTTTCGAGCCAGGGCTAAAAGCAAGGCAATAGTATGTTCGGCGGCCGAGCCAATGTTGCCTTCGGGGGAGTTGACCACCACTATCCCTCGCCGGGTAGCCGCTTCAACGTCAATGTTGTCCGTCCCCACCCCGGCCCGGCCGATGACCTGAAGCCGTTGTCCCGCCTCGATGACCCCGGCGGTAACCCGGGTCTGGCTGCGCACTATCAAACCCTCATATTCACCGATCACGTTCTGAAGTTCCTCAGACTTTAAGCCCAGCCTGAGGTCCACCTCGGCCTTACTCTGGAGCACCCTGATTCCTTCCTCGGCAATTGGCTCAGCAACTAGAACCTTCATCAAACAGCCCCCTGCGATTTTGGGAAGAGGCTCGTTCCTGCATCACGCTGCGAAGCCAAGCTCAGTGAGCGTGAGCTTCAGCTTCTCCAGGACGACCTCAATATCCTGCTCGGTAACCCAGCCCAGATGCCCGATGCGGAATATCTTCCCCGAAAGTTCCCGCTGTCCGCCAGCGAGGACGATGCCATGTTCCTCGCGCATCTTCCGCAGCAGCTTTGCCCCATCAATTCCCTCAGGCAATTTAACTGCCGTTACGGTGTTGGAGGCATGGCTTTCCTCGGCGAAGAGGGAAAGGCCCAGTGATTTTACCCCTTCTCGCGTCCTTTGCCCCACGCGGGCGTGGCGGGAGAAGATGTTGGCTAACCCTTCCTGGGCCATTAGGTCTAAGGAGGTGTCCAGCGCATAGAAGACGGAGATCGCCGGTGTCCAGGGAGTCTGCCCAATTTCGAAGTATTTCTTGGCCAGGGAAAAGTCCCAATAGAAACGAGGCATCCGGGATCTTCGGTGGGCCTCCCAGGCCTCTTGGCTTACGCTCACAAAGGCTAAGCCCGGTGGCACCATCCAGCCCTTCTGTGAAGCAGTGACCACTACATCACAGCCCCAGGCATCGGTCTGGAGGTCAATGCACCCCAGGGAAGATATGGCATCGACCAGCAGCAGCTTGCCTCGCCCTTTCACCACCTGGGCAATGGAGGCGAGGTCGTTGGTTACCCCGGTGGAGGTCTCATTGTGAGTCACCAGAACCGCCTCGATCTCGGGGTTTGCATCCAGGGCTTGGGCAACGGCCTGAGGATCGGCCGGTTTACCCCAGGGAAAGTCTAGACGCTTCACCTCGGCCCCGAACTTCTCGGCGATCTCGGCGAAGCGCTCACCGAAGACGCCGCTGCATACCCCAAGCACCTTCTGACCAGGGGAGAGGGTATTGACCACCGCGGCCTCCAGGCCTCCAGTGCCCGAGGAGGTGAGGAGCAGTACATCGTTCTTGGTCTGGAAGAACTCCTTCAGCCTCTCGGTTACCCGGTAGAGGATCTCCTTGAACTCTCCCCCCCGATGGTTGATCATTTGCCGGGCAAGTGCCTGGAGTACTTCCTCCGGGCAAGGTGTAGGACCAGGAATGCGCAGCATTTTTCATCTACCTCCAGATTCTTGGAATGTTCGAAATACATGGTAACTGGAAAAGAGCTTGAAGTCAACTTGCGTTTGAAAAAGCAAAACTTGTCCCAGTATAATTGAAGGGGCCTAGGCTTTGTGGAATGAGGATGAGCCTGAGATACAAGACGCATAGTTGTGGGGAACTCACTGCCTCGCAAGTAGGTCAGGTGGTGACCCTGGCCGGCTGGGTTGACCGCCGGCGGGATCATGGGGGGATTATCTTCATCGACTTGAGGGATCGTGATGGTCTGGTCCAGGTGGTGTTTGACCCGCGAGTGTCCCCGGAAGCTCATCGGGTGGCCTCCGAGCTGCGACTGGAATATGTGATTCAAGTCACCGGGAAGGTGGCTCGGCGCCCCCCGGGGACGGAGAACCCGAAACTCCTCACCGGTGAGATCGAGGTCACCGCTCATCAAGCCGAGGTGCTGAATGCCTGCAAGCCCCTGCCCTTTTCCCTCCGGTCGACGGAGGTAGATGAGTCCCTGCGTTTGAAATACCGCTACCTCGACCTACGACGGCCAAAGCTCAAGGAGAACCTCCTGTTGCGACATCGGGTGGTGAAGTTCATCCGGGATTTTCTCAGCGCCCGGGGGTTTGTGGAGGTGGAGACCCCCATACTCATCAAGAGCACCCCAGAAGGTGCCCGGGATTACGTGGTCCCCAGCCGCCTTTACCCGGGCAAATTCTATGCTCTACCTCAGTCTCCCCAGCAGCTCAAACAACTTCTGATGGTGGCTTTGTTATCCCAAACTTAGACCCTGGCTTTTATTATATAACTGCTACAAAAAGCGACTTTGAATTCCAGATTGCTGGTTTGCCTGTTTTTGGTGATGGGATAACAATAATTGAGGAATTGATTAACTGGCCACCAATTCAATTTCTTTACAAACAACCCCCTCAGGGAGAA
>CBFDTP010000134.1:0-2532 GCA_965612975.1 uncultured Dehalococcoidia bacterium
GAGCCGACAAAAGCAGAGGTCCTGGTAACCAGGATATATGAGGCAACCAATGCTTCTCGGTAACCATTTATTTTGACACAACTCGACCAACGTTTTCTCATCTGGGATATAGGTTCGGACAAGACTTAGAGTGACTTGACGACCTTTAACTCTCAGCCTTAAGCCAAGTGCCTGGCCTACTGGCCAGATTTTAGCAGGATCACCTGGGTCTCCGTCGGCAGGCTCGTCTTGGTAATGGCGAGCTTGGGAACCGGTGTGAGGGTCTTAAGGCCCATCTCCTGAAGGAAGGCCTTCAGGCTCAAGTTTGATTTCTCCTCCTCGGGGTGGAAGTGCATCGGGATGACCAGCTTCGGGTCGATGAGGTTCACCAGCTCGGCCGCCTCGGCTGCGCCGATGGTGGTGCCTCCGCCCACGGGAACCAGCAGCACATCGGTATCGCTTATCTCCCCAACCTGTTCGGCGGAGAGCACATGTCCCAGATCGCCCAGGTGACATACCTTGATTCCATCAAGCTCGATGAGGAAGACGGTGTTTTTCCCCCGGGCCCTGCCCCTCACCCCGTCATGGAATGTCTGCAGCCCATAGATGAAAACCCCCTTGACCTCATACTCTCCCGGCCCCCGGAGTAGCTTTGGCTCTCCCCTCACTGCACCAACGCAGCTATGTCCCGGGTGCTCATGGCTCAGAGTTACGATGTCAGCTTCGAGGCTACCTTCCCGCAGGCCCTCGAAGGGATCGGTTAGCACGATGGCTTCCTTGCCCTTCAGCTGGAAACAGGAGCGGCCCAACCAGGTTATCTCCACGCTGGCCAAGAAAGTCCTCCCTCTCTATGAGAATCTTACGAGTTTCAACCCGATAGTTCAACCCTTCCTGGTCACCCTAAAGAAGCTCACCCCGAAGAGGAGAACCGCGCTCAGGGCAAACCCTATGAGTGGGAGGTCACCTTTGAGGGGGAAGGCTGGGCCGGGCACTTTTCCCAGCAACCCCACCATCCCCCCGCCGATGAGGGCCGCCAGGGCCCCTTCCGAGGTGAGGCCCAGCCGCTCTCGGAAGAAGCCAGCCGCCGTCGGCAGCACCAGTCCGCAGGTGAAGACGGTGTAGGCGAAGAGGAGGGAGGCGATCACTCCCTTTAGGGTCAGGGCCAGGGCCAGGGCTATCCCTCCCAGCAACACTACGCTTGCTCGAGTGACCTGTACCGTCTCCCGGTCGCCCAGTGGATGCCGGCGCTTGATCACGTCCTCTACCAAGATCACGCTCTGGCTAAGGAGGCAGGTGTCGGCCGAGGACATGAGCGCGGCAACGAGCCCTCCAAAGACCACCCCGCTGAGTCCAAGGGGCAGGGCCTGTCGGATAACCTGGGGCAGGGCCTGCTCCGGGGAGACCTCAGGATAGAGGGCTCGGGCGCACATCCCCAACAGGACGATGATGAAGGCGGCCACGACGAGGAAAAGGGCACAGATTAAGGCCGAGCTTCTGGCCGTCGACTCATCATTGGCGCTGAAGAGCCGGGTATAGATGTCCGGCCCCACCACATAGGTGGCCCCGACGAGCAGCAGGAAGGACAGCAAGTGCTTTAAGCCAAATTTGGTGCTGAGTGGAAAGGAGAAAAAGTCGGGACTTAAAGAGGAACTCAAGCCGCTGATTCCTCCCACCAGCGGGAGGACGGCTGCCAGGGCGGCCAGGATGCCGACAAAGAGGATGATCGCCTGAACGAAGTCGGTGCGGATGATGGAATACTGCCCCCCGAGAAAGGTGTAGGCCACGGCTACCAAGGCGAAGATAAGCATCCAGAGGGAGGCCGAGCCAAGTCCCAGAACGGAGAAGAGCTTTCCGGCAGCCACGATCTGCCCGGCCACCACCCCCACCCAGGCCACCACGATGAGGAGCGAAGCGGCCAGGCCCACTCGGTGGTCGTATTGCCTTTCCAAGAGCTCGGGGAGGGTGTAAAGGGCAAAGGATCGAACCCTCCGGGCAAGGAACAGTCCCAGCACCGCCAGGCCGATGGCCCCCACCAGGAGCCACCAGGCGCCGACCAATCCCTGCTCGAATCCCAGTCCGGCCAGCCCAATGGTCGACGATCCCCCAATAATGGTGGCCAGCAATGAGCCAGTGATGACCGCCAGCGTTCCCTGGCGGTGAGCCACGAAGAAGCCCTCTGGCCGGCCCACCCGCCGACGGCTTAATATCCCGATGGCGAGCATGGCGGAGAGATAGGCGATGATGATGACGACCAAGGTGAATAAAGCCATCGGGAATCACTCCAAAGGCCGCAGGGAAACATCCCCGGCAACTACTTTCTGGAGCCCGTCGAACGTCCGCAGGATGAGGGCCCCATCCTCATCTATGTCAAGTGCCTCCCCCTGCAACACCTCACCCAAGCTGCTCACCATAACCCTTGAGCCCAGCGTGGAGCTGAGTCCCCTCCAGGCTTGGCGAATGGGCTCAAAGCCCTCCTGTACCAGCCGGCGGTAAAGCGACTCGAGCTCGGGCAGAAGAACCCGGATGAAGTCGGTTCGTGGAATTTCCCTCCCC
>CBFDTP010000135.1:0-2519 GCA_965612975.1 uncultured Dehalococcoidia bacterium
CACCGGCCTCATCAAAGGTAGCCATCTCGTTCAAGACCTTTACCGCAGCCTCAGCAATCCCCATCGCCAAGGCTGCTCCGGTCCCCTCCCCCAGCCTCATCCCCAGGCTCAGCAGCGGCTCCAGCCCCAGGTATTCGAGCACCCTCCGGTGTCCGGGCTCGGCGGAGAGGTGCCCCGCGATGAGGTAGTCCTTCGCCCGGGGGCAGAGTCTGGTGGCAATGAGGGCAGCCGCCCCCGAGATAAAGCCATCGATCACCACCGGGATTCTTCTGGCCACGGCCCCCAGGATTACCCCCGCCAGGCCCCCGATCTCGAATCCTCCAACCTTAGACAGCACATCGAGGCCATCGTTCGGGTCGGGCTGGTTTACCTCCAGGGCTCGGCGGATCACCGCGATCTTGTGCCTCAGTCGCTCATCCTCCAGGCCGGTGCCCCTCCCGGTGACCTCCTCCACCGGCCTGCCGGTGATGGCGGCGCAGATGGCGGCTGAGGGGGTGGTATTTCCAATGCCCATGTCTCCGGTGCCCACGATATCGAGCCCCTTGGCGACCTCCGCCTCCACCACCTCGATCCCTGCCTCGACCGCCTCCAAGGCCTGCTGGCGGGTCATGGCTGGTCCCCGAGCCATGTTCTTCGTGCCGAAGTCAATCATCCTGCAGATAAGACCAGGTCGCGGCTCAAATCCTCCCACCACCCCCATGTCCACGACCACCACCCGAGCCCCCACATGGCGAGCGAGGACGTTTATCCCGGCACCCCCGGCGAGGAAATTGAGGACCATCTGCCGGGTTACTTCCTGGGGATAGAGGCTTACTCCTTCGGCCACCACGCCGTGGTCAGCTGCCATAACGATGATGGCCTTCTGTTCAAGCTTTGGCCGGGGGCTGCCCTTCATCCCGGCTATCCTGACCGAAAGCCCCTCCAGCCTCCCCAGGCTTCCCCGGGGCTTGGTGAGATTATCCTGCCGGAGCCGGGCAGCCTGCATGGCCTTTTCATCCAGAGGCTTTATTTGAGAGAGCACCTCTTCCAGCCTTTCCATTAATCCTCCGGAGATTTTAAGCTAACGCTTTTTAGCACAGTCCAACCCCCTCGGTCAACTCATAAGGTGTCGATTTGCACCCCACATCTTAGGAACCTATAATGGTTCAGGAAATGGACATCGATGAAATCCTGCGTCGGGTGACCAAGCCGGCCCGCTACATCGGGCGAGAGTGGAATAGCGTGGTCAAGGATTGGGAGGAGGTGGAGGTGAGGGTGGTGCTCATCTATCCTGATGCCTACGAGATCGGGATGTCAAGCCTGGGCCTGGCCATCCTATACGAGCTGTTGAACCGGCAGCCTTATGTTCTCGCCGAACGAGCCTATGCCCCCTGGGTGGATCTGGCAGCCGAACTTCGCCAGCACGGTCTCCCTCTGTTCAGCCTGGAGTCAAGGCGAAAGCTGAAGGACTTCGATATCCTGGGATTCTCCCTGGGATATGAGCTTACCTACACCAATGTGCTCAACATCCTCGACCTTGCCGGAATACCTTTGCTTGCCGAGGAGAGGGATGAGTCGCACCCTTTGGTGGTGGGGGGTGGTAGCTCCGTCCTCAACCCTGAGCCGATGGCGGACTTCTTCGACCTCTTCGTCATCGGGGAGGGGGAGGAGGTGGTGCTGGAGCTGGTGGAGATCTTTCGCCGCTGGAAGAAGGAGGATGGGCGGAGGGCCGAGCTGCTTCGCGAGCTGGCCAGGATCCCAGGCATTTATGTTCCCCAGTTCTACGAGGTGGGGTACCAGGCGGACGGATATCTCTCCAAGATAGAACCCAAAATTCCTGAGGCGGCGCGGTTTGTGGAACGTCGCTTCGTTTTCCCCCTTCCACCACCCCCGGTCTGCCCCGTGGTGCCCTATGTGGAGGTGGTTCATGATCGGGCGGCCATAGAGATACAGCGGGGCTGTTCCCGAGGCTGCCGCTTCTGCCAGGCGGGGGTCATCTACCGCCCGCTTCGTGAAAGGACTCTAGAGGAGATCCTGGCGGCCACGGAGGAGATTTTAAGCAATTCGGGGTATGAGGAACTCTCCCTTCTCTCCCTCAGCACCACGGATTACCCGCAGATTGAGGAGTTGGTCTCCAAACTTTCCAGTCGCTACCGGAGGAGCCGACTCAATCTCTCCCTTCCCAGCCTTCGTCCCGATGCCTTCTCGGTGAAGCTGGCCGAGGTGGCCTTCGGGAGGAAATCCAGCCTCACCTTCGCCCCGGAGGCGGGCACCGAGCGCCTTCGCCAGGTGATCAACAAGCCCATCGCCGATGAGGAGATCCTGGGGACCATCGAGCTGGCGACGAGTTCCGGATGGAATAGCTTCAAACTTTACTTCATGCTGGATCTTCCCACGGAGGAGGAAAAAGACGTCGAAGGGATCATTTCCCTGGTGCGAAAGATGAAGCATCTCGGCTCGGGGCGAAGGCCGAACATTCGAGTACTGTCTCTTATACACATCTCCGAGCCCACGAGACTAGGCATGATCTCGTATGCCGT
>CBFDTP010000136.1:0-2469 GCA_965612975.1 uncultured Dehalococcoidia bacterium
GTGTATAAGAGACAGTAAGACACTTGGCGATCTTTGGCCATTGTTTAAGCTGCGAGTAGTTCTAGATTTCTATTTTTGCCTTCGCCTGTCGAACGGTGTCCATCCTGGCTTTGCTCTTCATCTTCCCCTTCCTGGTCATGATGTTCAACGTCCCGGTGTTCGGGGAACAACAGCTCATGCCGCTGGAGGCTCTGGAGGGGACTTGAGCTCTGAAGAGGTGGTCTCTTGGGTGTTGTCTCAGGAGCCGGAAGCTCTCTGGTTGGAGCAGGAAGCCCCGTAGTTGGATGAGCTGATCGCCAATTTCCCTCGACATGCGTGAAGATTCGACAAACCGTTTATTACTCTAACATCGTATAGTCCGACTTGACATTAATTTTTCCCCCATGCTATAATTCCGCCTGATGGCTCCTCAGCTCATATCCTCCCCGTTAAGCCTCAAAGAGCTTGCTGCTTTGGATTCATGCTTCCTATGGAGGTGCGGCGATGCACAACGTTGATCAGCTTTATCGGGAACTTCTGTCCATCGTTCCGGAGGAGCGAGTCAGCCGAGACGAAGCTGTCCTTATGAGTTACGCCACGGATGGCTCCTCTCTTGCGGGAGAGGGTACCCTCCCGGCCCTTGTTGTCCTGCCGGAGACGGCAGAGGAGGTCAGGGAGATCCTGGTAGCGGCCAATCGCTTCCTCGTTCCGGTAGTTCCCCTTTCCCGTGGTTCGAACCTGGCCGGCCTGGCCTTGCCACACAGGGGCGAGATGGTGATTGACCTGCGGCTGATGAACCAAATCTTGGAGATAAACACCGACGCCGCCTACGCTGTGGTCGAGCCTGGGGTTACTCACCAGCAACTCAGCCTTGAGGCCAGGAAGAGAGGATTCATAAACCACCTGCCGACCGCCACCGGTGGGGGCAGCCCGGTGGCCAACTACCTCATGCGCCCTTCCGGGAACCTGTCGGCCAAGTGGGACCCCGACCCGATACTCTCCCTGGAGGTGGTCACCCCCAGCGGTGATATCATTCGGACCGGCTCGGCCAGCTTTGGGACTGCTGGCTGGCGTGCTCGCTATGGGCCCTTCCCTGATCTCACCGGCCTGTTCGCCTGTTCCTATGGGACGCTGGGGATCATAACCAAGATGGCGGTGAAGCTTTACGAGAGAGGGGAGGAGGAGAGGCTGCTGGTCACCAAGTTCGACAGCTTCCCCCCGGCCCTGGAATACATGAAGCGCATCGTGAGACGAAACCTGGCCGACAGCGTGACCTTCTGGACCTGGGTCTGGAACATGCTCCATGACCTCATGGTCTCCAAGACAACGAAGTTGCCAGAGGAGATGATGAAGGAAGATCAGCGAACCCCTCCCCCGGGCATCCCGTTTGGCATCGCCTCAGCGCGGCTCAGTGGCTACAAGGAGGTGGTCGAGGTTCAGCAGGATGTCTGCATCAGGCTGGCCCGAGAACTCGGTGGGGATTACATGCCTCCGGAGGAAGTCAAGGCCATTCATCCCGGGAGCTGGGATTACCTCTATTCTTACTTCGTGGAGGGCATGCATCCCAAGCCAGGCGAGGATTCCACCATGAGGATTGCCTCCTGGCTATCGGGCTGCCTGGTGAATGCCGAACCCTCCCAGGTTTTGAGGGTAGAGCAGGAGATGTGGAAGTTCGCCGAGCGGCATGCTCGACCCCCTTACATGTTCCGATCCCTGCCTTTCCACCATGCCCGGGAGTTCTTCTTCGCCTTTGTGATCCTCATCGCTGGGCCTCCTGATAAGGAGAAGGAATACATGCAAAGTCTGAAGGAGGCCTACAAGAACTTCTACTATGACTTCTTGAAGAAGTACGGGGCGGTGATGTTCCGCTTTCGACAGGACCCCGGCTTTCTGGCGGTGACCGGTAAGTATGGGGAACTTTTGCGAAAGATGAAGGGCCTGCTTGACCCCAATAACATCATGCATCCCGGGGTCAATCTGTTTTAGGAGGCGGGAATGACAATGAGGTTAAACGAGCGTCTCTATAAGTTTACCACGAGGTGTGTCAGATGCGCTGAGTGTGCCTTGGGCTACGAGGACATCGGGTTTGAGGAAGTATGTCCCATTTATCAGAGGCACAAGTTCTTCACCTACAGCCTGGGAGGGATGGCCCAGCTGGCCCGGGCGGTGCACGAGGGGAGGCTGGGGATAGGCGAGTCGCTGGTTGAGGTGGTGTATCGGTGCACCAGCTGTGGGGCCTGTGGGGAGATGTGTGCCGAGGTGGACTTTCGGGACATCGTGGAGCTGCAGCATGAGGTGAGGGCGGGGTGTGTGGAGGTGGGGCAGGTTCCCCTGCCGCTGATGCTGGTGATCGAGGGCTTGAAGAAAGAGGACAACATGCTGCAGCGGCCGAAGGCGGAGCGGGGGAAGTGGGCTGAGGGCTGTCTCTTATACACATCTCCGAGCCCACGAGACTAGGCATGATCTCGTATGCCGTCTTCTGCTTGAAAA
>CBFDTP010000137.1:0-2463 GCA_965612975.1 uncultured Dehalococcoidia bacterium
AAGCTGGCAAGGGAAGAGGAGCTCCTCTGGGCCGCCCGGGCGTGTCTTAAGCGCATACTGCTCACCCAGCTCAAGGACAAAGGGTTCAGGGAGATAGTGGGTTTCTTCGGGAAGACCGGAATCGATGAGCTGGGCTGGGATGAGCTAAAGGAGCTGGTGGAGCAGTTATATGAGCCGGTGTTGCTGATGCAGAGAAAGCACGGGATTACGTTTCCAGATCAGTTAATAGCCTTGCTCACTTCCCGAGGTGTCATCCCTGAGTCCCCAGTCCCAGCCGGTGGGGAGGCAGGTGATCGCTAATGGACTTCGAAAGGAGACTTCTGTCAATCCAGCAGGTCCGTGACCCGTTGGTGCAGAAACTTCTTTTGGGTGAAGCCCTCCTTGAGCAACAGAAACCCCATCTGGCCGAGCTGTGCTTCGACCAACTGCTCAAAGAGGTTAACGACACCAAGCTAGCCGCCCTTGCCCGAATTGGCAAGGGGAAAGCCCTCAGGGCCAGAGGGCTTTTGGAGGCCGCCCACAGCCAGTTGGCTCAAGCGGTGGAGGCGGCTGCAGCCGCTCGTGAAGCCCCGATCTTGCTGCTGGCACTAACGGAAGAAGCAGACACCTGGTCAGCACAAGGGCGGCCGGAGAAGGCCCTCCGCATATTGGCCGATGGCTACCGGCGGATCACTTCCTTGGGGGATGCTCCTGTGCCCAAAGCACATATTTGGATAAAGGAAGGCCTACTTCTGCACCAATTGGGGCGGCTGGAGGAGGCTTTGAGCCGCTTTCAAGAGGCGGAACGAATCCTCTCGGACAGGGAGGAGGAAAAGCCAGCCCAGGAGGCCCAGCTACTTTGTCTGCTCGGCCAGGCGGATGTGCTAGTGAGCCTGGGGCAAGCCGGACAAGCCCTAAGTATCATTCACACGGTCAAGGAAAACTTACCCGAAAGCAGTAGACACCGCTTCCACCAAACCGCTCTCGAGATAGAGGCGAAGTGCTACGACTGGCTGGGAAATAGGAGCCAGGCGACCAGCTGCCGGGAACAACTGGCCGCTATTTCGAAGAAAGGGTCGGTATATGCCCAGCTAGCCCTCACCTATTTCACTCTGGGAGAACCGGAGAGGGCCAAGGAGTGGGAGAGGAAAGCTCTGGAAGCCCTTAATGAGAGGGAGAATATCGAGACCCGAGCGGCCTTGTTCCGGCTAAACATGCAAAGAGGTCAGATCGAGGAAGGCGCCCGTCATTTGGACGTGGTAGTGGAGCAAACGCTCACCTCGAAGAACGAAATGGCCCGGGTGGGGTGTCACCAATTGCAGGTGAGCTTGTGGGTTGACGAGGCGAAGATCAACGTGGCCGAGGAGACTGCAGCCAAGGTACACGAGCGTCTACTTCGTTGGAAAGAAAAGGGACGAGATGATGTTGACATTTCTCTCATTTCTATATACCAGAGCTTGGGGATCATCAGGAGTCTCAAGGGGCAAGGGGATGAAGCGGAAAGCTTGTTCAGAAAAGCGCTGCACCTGGCACACCAAGTTGGGACCCCGCTCACCATCGGCCACGCGATGGCCAACCTGGGACGTTGTCTGATGGGAAAGGGAGACCTCAAAGCCGCCAAAGAGCTTCTGGCCCGGGCAGCGGAGATCATAGGCGGAAGCGGGGAAGCTCTCCCCCTAAGATACATCCAGCTCGATAGAGTACGGCTGAAAGTGCTCGAAGACCAAACTAAACTGCCCGAGGCCATAGAAAGGGTTGTTGCCATGCTGGAGGAAAACGCGCGCTTCCAATGCCCCAGGCTGGACATCACTGGTCTAATGACCCTGGGCTGGTTCCACTGGCGGGTGGGGAGGTACCAACAGGCCCGGGACGCCTTTCGGAAGGCAATGGAAATCGCGGAGGAGACCGGGATGGAGCTGAAGCGGCTTTTCGCCATGGGAATGCTCGGACTACTGGAGCACGAGGCCGGCAACAAGGAGCTCGCCGAGCAGTGGTTGGGGGAAGCGCTTGAGGGAATGGAGCTCCGCGGTACCGAAGTTTCTTTGGCAGACGCCTTGGCGGAACGGTTCCGGGACTTGACCGGCTTCCCCTAATGGCCCGCCCGGGCCTCTGGCAACATACCCACAGGGAAGGGCAGCACCTCCCCAGAAAGGGGGAGGTAGCCTCTGGTGCAAGTCAGAGATAATACTTGCTGACCCCCTTCCCATACCTACCCTTTATCGTATCTTCATCGGCCTTGTAGGGGATCTTCCAAGTGATCCCCAGCCGCCTCAGTTCCTCACGAATCCTCCTGACATCCACCTCATCAGCCCAGTCGTATGTGTAAACACAAATTACCCTTATTTCTGGATGCTTTGCTTTCTGGTTAGGCAAGGAAATTGGCTTGGCAGTCGCCACTTTAGAACTACCCCCCAGCTTACCTTCCTCAGTAGCTCGCTTGATCTTCGCCCACACTTCATCCACCTTCATGGCAGGCACGAAGAT
>CBFDTP010000138.1:0-2303 GCA_965612975.1 uncultured Dehalococcoidia bacterium
GGTGGGGTGCGGCGGGGGGAACGTTTCGGCCGCCGCGAGCGGTCGTAAAGCCCGGCCTCCCCTTCCTCCCTGTACCGCCGCACCCACTTCCTCACGGTATTGCGGGAGATAGAAAGCCTCCGGGCCGTCTCCCGGATGCTCCCGCATTCCCGGTACACCGCCACGATCTCGAGCCTCAGCACGAGCTTCCCCTCCTGGGTAGACAAGGCGTAAAGTTGTGGTAGGGTGTGGTTAAACACCGCGGCATCCCTCCTTCCTGCAGTTGTTTCAGCAGCTCACCAATAGGAGGGATGCCGCACATCTTCAAGAACTCCTCGAAGGCCCCAAGGTCCGGCACCCGGGGTGGGTCACCATGTCCTGGCGCACCTACTTTGCCATCTTGACAACAGGGTGAGGCGTGCTATAAAATTGTTGAGAATGTTTTCCGAAAACGTTGCTCAAAGGGTTATCGAGATGGAGCAGGTAATGGTTGAAGATGTTGCCGAGAGGGTCAGGGTCTCGATCAGTACCGTCTCACGGGTGTTGAACGGCAAGTCCAAGGAGTACATGCGCCCCGAGACAGAGGAGTGGGTCCTTCAAGTCATTCGGGAGGTCGATTACAGCCCTAATAGAAATGCCCCCATTCTGAAGAACGAGCGCACCAATGTAATCGGGTGCTCGCTCCGGGTATCTCCAACCCCTTCTTCTCTTAACTGCTCCGCAGGTTGGAGAACGTTGCCTATCGTCATAATTATCTTGTCCTTGCCCGGAGGGGAGGTGGTCTTATGATGTGATGATGTAATATCATAAGGATGCGGAGGTAGCTGAATTTTCAAGAAACTCATCAGGAAAAAGGGAGAAAAGATGTTTAAGGGAAAGAGGTGGTTGTCTAGGTTGGTGATGGCTACGGTTTTGGCTTTCCTGGTTTGTATCCCTCTAATGGTAAAGGTTCCGGCATCAGGCGGTCAATATGTCAATTCCATTGGTGTTGTGTTGCCCCAAGATGCGGCACCTCCCGAAGAGCAAGTACTGCGAACTATGTGCATAGAGCGGAGACACTTAGACGTTGCCTGTGACCTTTATGATGCTAGCACCTCATGTGGGGCAGCCTATCTGTGGGAGCGGCTAGTGATGCTCGATGAGAATTACAATGTGGTTCCTGGGGTAGCTGAACGCTGGGAGCTTACTGAAGATGGCCTGGGTTGGGTCTTTCACTTGCGGGAAGCTTATTGGAGCGATGGCTCGCCGCTTACTGCGCACGACTTCGAATACGCTCTTAAGCGACAACTCGCCCCTGAAACAGCGAGCTCATGGGCTTGGTTCTATTATGACATCAAGAATGCCAAGGCATACAACGAGGGTAAGGTTGGTCCAGAAGCACTCGGCGTTAAAGCCCTAGACGATCATACCCTACTTATTGAGACTGAAACATTCTGCCCGTATCTGCCGATGCTGATGGCCTTCCCCAGCAGTGCCCCAGTACCGAAGAAAATGGTCGAAGCGCATGGCGACCTTTGGACAACCAAGCCAGAGTGGTGCTTGACCAATTCTACCTTCAAGCTGGAGGAGTGGACCAAGGGTAAAAGGATAGTCATAACCCTAAATCCTTACTACAAGGGTATCCATAAGGCTTATCTAGAAAAGATCATCCTTTATTTTGGAGCGCCGGAGACGCATTTCCCTGCTTATCAAGCAGGTGAAATAGACGCCGTTTATTGCACCAGTGACGCCACCCTTATCACGCCGGCTGACCTAAAGGTGATAAGGAAGGATCCGGAGCTTAGCAAAGAGGTATATATCTTCCCATACCTCGGCACCTGGTACCTCTTCTTTGACACCTTCCATCCGCCTTTCGACAATCTAAAGGTAAGGCAGGCCCTCAGCCACGCCATCGATCGCAAAGCTATTTGTGAAGTGGCTCTTGGAGGCTTGGGCACACCCGCCTACGGGATGCTGCCGCCAGGGATGCCAGGTTACCAGGGTGAGGCCTTAAAGGACCTCCAGAGCTACGATCCTGCGCTAGCTCAGGAGCTCATGGCTGAGGCAGGCTATCCAGACGGGGAAGGGTTCCCTGTTTTGGAGCTATGGCTTCGTGGGCCCTCTACCACGACGAAGGCTGCAGCTGAAATGATTGCGACCATGCTTAAGCAGAACCTCGGTATCGAGGTCAAGATAAGACCTGTAGAAAAGAAGCTCTACTCCGATGCCATAGCGAAGGGGGAGGTTGACTTCAGCTTGATCTCCTGGCCTGTCTATTATACACATCTCCGAGCCCACGAGACTAGGCATGATCTCGTATGCCGTCTTCTGCTTGAAAAAAAAAA
>CBFDTP010000139.1:0-2267 GCA_965612975.1 uncultured Dehalococcoidia bacterium
GAACTGGAACGCCGAAGGCTGCAGCAACGCAAAGAGGAGCTTTGGCAGAGGGTGGAGCAGAGACTCCAAGAGAGGCTTCGTCATCTGCTGTGGGCAGGCGGGTTGGCTTCCCTAACTGAGAAGGTGGCAAGTGGCGAGCTGGACCCCTATTCGGCAGCGGAGATGATCGAGGAGAAGCTTTCTCGGAGTTGGCCTGGGGGTGGATGAGCCTGGTCGGAATTTGTTGCACCGACATAAGGGGTTTGATATAATCCTAGCTAGGGGCGATAATGCAGAGCTTCCTTAATTTTGTGATGGGGGCCGATGATAAACTCGGCGGTGCTGGTCCTGAATCAGAATTATGAGCCGCTAAACATCTCCCGGGTCCGCCGGGCAGTGGCCTTGCTGCTTTCTGGCAAGGCGGAGGTCGTGGAGAACAACTCCGGTGTGATCCGGAGCCCTTCCTATACCCTCCCCATCCCCTCAGTGATTCGGTTGGGCTACCTGGTCAAGCGACCCTCTCCCCAGTGGAAGTTGACTCGACGCCGGGTGTTCCTCCGGGATGGGTATACCTGTCAGTACTGTGGGAAGCAAACTCGGGAGTTAACCCTGGACCATGTAATCCCCCGTCATCTAGGAGGGGAGCACACTTGGGAAAACGTGGTCAGTGCCTGTAAGACCTGCAACCACCGTAAGGCCGGGCGAACTCCACAGCAGGCCGGCATGAAGCTGCTGCGGAAACCCTTCCGGCCGACCATTTCCCCCAGCTACTTTATTCACCCCTTCCAGACGCCCCCGGAGTGGGAAAAATATTTGAACGGGTGGGGCTGTAGCTCAGCTGGGAGAGCGCCTCAATGGCATTGAGGAGGTCGGGGGTTCGAATCCCCCCAGCTCCACCAGGGGTATCAATAGGTAGAACTCTTACGTCTTCCCTTGGGTTTCCCTTCCCTGGTAGCGGGAGTCTATAGCGTATGGTTACCTGGTCGCCATCCACCTCTATCCGCTCGATAAATGAGCGCAGGAAACCCTTCCTTTCAGCGAACCCAGCTTCTTCCAAAAGGCTCTTGAGGTCATTAGCATAAGCCTTTACTGTAGCAAGGTCAACCTCATCGGCACTCTGAGCGGCGATGTCGGCCTCCAGTTGAACCCTGGTGCGGCTGAGGTCGTCTTGCCGAGACCTCAACTCTCTAATTCTCGGGGCAAGGTCATCCAAGGTAAGCTTCCCTGTTTCAAAGGCATCGTAGAGCCGAGACAGCCTGACTTTAACGTCTCTCAATTCGGCATCAATGGCATCCAGTTTATCTTTGAGGTTCGCTGAGGCTGACCGGAGCTCCTCATTCACCAGCATCACCAGCTCCTCCAGATTTTCGTCAGTGAGCACCCGGGAGCGTAGCTGGTCAATGACCAGACGCTCCAGCTTCTCCTTGGGCAGCATACGTGCGTCACAGCTTTCCCGACCTTGCTTGAATTTCCTGGAGCACAGGTAGTAAAAATGCTTCCCCGACTTGGCGCTATGGCCGAACATGGCGGCACCGCAGGAGCAGAAGAGGAGACCGCTGAGGAGGTAAAAGCTTGGCACGGTGCGCGGGTGAACCACCATCGGCTTCTTTGCGGCCAGTTTACGCTGCACCAGTTCAAAGGTGTGGCGGTCAATAATGCCTGGCCAGGCATTCTCGACTCTCACCGGCGGTAGACCACTGTGGATAGCCGGATGGCCTGGCCTACCACCCCAAACGAGGGTGCCACAATATGCCTCGTTGGTGAGCACCTTATGCACCGTTACCCTCCCCCACCTCTGACCATTGGCCGTTCGGAATCCCTCCCGGTTCAGAGTCTTAGCAATCTCCTTACAGCCGATGTCGTTAGCAGCCATGTCAAAGATACGCCTTACCACCTGCACAGCAACAGAGCCTTCTGGCTCCGGCTCGAGCTTGTAGCGAGTTTTCGCCCCGTCTCGGACCGGCACCCTGCGGAAGCCATAGGGTGGCCGGCTTCCGTTGAAGAAACCACGGCGAGCGTTCTCTCTCATGCCCCGCCTGATATCCTGTCCCAAGTTAGCACTGTAGAACTCGTCGATGGACTCGATTACGCCCTCAAGTAGCCTTCCCGTAGGGCTGTCGTCAATGGGCTCATTAATGGAGATCACCTCTATGCCTTTATTCCTGAGCAGTGTCTTGTAGGTAATTGAGTCAGCCCGGCTGCGGGCAAAGGGTGGAAAGAGCTGTCCGGAGGGCGGTGGAGAGCCGGCGGATGAGGGTCCTTCCCGTTGACCCCGAGACCCTGGAGAT
>CBFDTP010000140.1:0-2167 GCA_965612975.1 uncultured Dehalococcoidia bacterium
GCTCGGAGCCTTCCTCGGCGATAATGATATTGTGCACGCTCTGCGCCAGCCGGGCCTGGGAAAGGTAAAGGCAAGCCTGGACGGGATAGCTCAGTCGGGACCCGGGGAGAGCACGTATGAAGTAGCCGTTGAAGTGGTGACCTTTTACATGGGCGGTGAACTCATCGGCGTCGGGCCTCACCGCTTGCCAGAGAAACCTCTCCAGCCAGTCGTACTTTTGAAGCGCCTCCAGGGTGCTCATCAGCTCAACCCCTTCTCCAAGGGTGGAGCAATGAACCACTGATTGATCCATCTGGACGAAGGTGCCTGCCCTCTCCTTTGCCCCGTCGAGGACGATGCCTACATCCAGCATCCGCTGCTTATCAGGCTCGGGCAGACGAGAGGGGTCCTCTTGATAGGGGTGCTCCTCTCCTTCAGCAACGTATGAACTGA
Organism: uncultured Dehalococcoidia bacterium; assembly: GCA_965612975.1. GTDB lineage: Bacteria > Chloroflexota > Dehalococcoidia > SZUA-161 > SpSt-899 > CAZYDA01. The sequence goes on from CBFDTP010000140.1 coordinate 433, forward strand.
GATCTATTTTCTCTCCTGTTTCCCGCATTTGACGCACTCCTCATAACCGCTTTTCTTGATGGTGTCCAGGATCTCTAGCGGGTTGGCCTGGCACCATATCGTTCCGTTGAGAAGCACACAGCCTTTGTCTACGTGAACATAATCCAGAATATGACCGGTATGGGTGATGATCAAACCGGCATGGCGGCGCTGACGCCGCTGCTCCTTCTGGAGAACCAGGTTGATCAGCTCGCCGATGAGGGCGATGTTCACCAGGTCAACCCCCGACTCCGGTTCATCTAGAAGCGCCAGTTCTGGGTCCTGGGCTAGAAGCTGGAGCAGCTCCGCTCGCTTGATCTCCCCACCGGAGAAGCCATAGTTTACCTCTCGGTCGAGGAAGTCATTCATCCGGGCCTTCTCTGCCAGGCTTTCGATAAATTTCTCATCCTCGCGCTGCCGTAATGAGACCAGGAGAATGTCCCTCAGCCTCACTCCCCGCACCACCGGCGGTCGCTGGAAGGAGAGGCCTATTCCCATCTGGGCCCTCTCCTCCATGGGGGTGTTCGTTATATCCCTCCCCTTATAAATTATTCGGCCCCCGGCAATCCGGTATCTGGGCACCCCCATGATGGCCATGATGAGGGAAGTTTTCCCGCTCCCATTAGGGCCGAAGATGGCCGTGGTTTCCCCTTCGTCGAGGCTGAGGTTAATCTCCTTCAATATCTCCTTCCCATCCACCTCCACCCTCAGATCCTGAACCTCAAGTAATTTGCCCATGATAGCCCCCTCCTCTACTTAGATTCTCTAACATAAACCCTGTATTGTCCAGACTCCTCTTTGATCCTAAGAATTCGCTCCCCCTGGCTTGACCCCGGGCGGGCTTTTCTCTGGGTATGCCGCTCATCCCGAACCTTCGGGTTTTATTTTGGGCTGATTAAGCCCTGTTTGAGTTCGGTGAGCTGCCTCAGGTGAGTTCTCTCCTCCTCGATGAGCTGCTCCAGCACCTCGTGACGCGGCTGATGTACCAGCTCGCGCATCTCGGAGTAGAAGAGGATGGATTCTGCCAGGGCCCTAAGATAAAGCTGGTATTCCTCTGAAGGTGGCTGGAGCGGAGGCAACCCTGCCAGAGAGCCTTTCATCTCCTCGAAGGTCCGCTGGTGTTTCCTCTCCATCTCGGCCAGTTGCCGGAAGACCTCCCTGGTTTGGGGCTTTCCCTCCCGCTCTGCTCTGGCCTGGTAGAAGGCCAGCCCCTGCCGTTCCAGGCCGATGGCTATGTCGAGCAGCTCATTTGCCGAAAAGAAAAGTCCCATCTCCGTCCTCCTTAAGATTCTTGTTCGATCAATTCGCCCACCGCGGGAAACCTTTCCAGCATCTCCGGGCCATGGGGGGCCTCTCTCAGGGCCTCGGTGAGATCCTGTCCGGCGTGGTGTCGGAACTGATGTGTGCCTCTCCTCCAGAGGAAGTTTTGGGAGACATCATATACCTTGCCCTCGCAGGTCGCGCAGGTCAGGCCATTGTGGCCATCGTACTGGCTCAGTTCCTCTCGGATGAACCTCCTCATGTTCTCCTCAGCCGCGCAGGAGCAGGAGGCTCACTGCCATGACCACCATGCCGCTGCTTATCCCGAGGATGACCAGATGCTCCCGACCATATTTATGGGCCAGGGGGAGGAGTTCGTCCAGGCTGATGTAAATCATGATCCCGGCCACGAAGGCTGTCTCTTATACACATCTGACGCTGCCGACGAAGGCTTAGG
>CBFDTP010000141.1:0-2110 GCA_965612975.1 uncultured Dehalococcoidia bacterium
CAGAGGGATGGCTCAGTTGAGCTGGTATCTTTCCTTAAGGATAAGGGAGACCTCTTTGAGCATTTGAAAGGCGGTTTCTACGGCCTGCTCTTCTGACTGGTAGACGCCGGAGCCGGGCTCGGTGATGCGGACGCAGCAGCGGGCCGGGGCAAGAAGGGAACCTCGGGCAATTCCTTCCTCAGCCAGCCCCGTCGTTTGAGCAATGACCTCGAAGTACTGGCTGACCTTCTCGGCCAGCGAGACAGCAGTTTCTTTCTCCAGGATCGCCGGCTCGGTGGGCACCACCCCCCACGAGATGACCCCGCCACTCCGAAGGAACTCGGCCACCGCCGGGGCATGCCGGGGGGAAAGCTCGCCCATCTGGTAGGCATCGAAGGATAGGAGTTCTACCCCCAGGTCCAGAAGATATGACAGGCCTAACTCGGCACAGAGATGCATTCCTTTGATCCCCTCTACGCGGGCGAAGAAATCTCGCAACTCCTCTCTCGCCAGGTCGTCGTTGTAGCCGGAAAAGCCGCTGAAGACCCAGCCGAGGCCCGGTTCGTCAATCCAGACAAAGGCGTTCTCATTCCTGGCCTTAAGTTCTTTGAACATGACGTTTACCTTCCGGCGGATGAAGTCGAAGAGGATGCCCCTCACCTCATCGTCGTAGATAATTGGCCGGAGTTCCTCATCCAGCACTCGAAAGCCGAAGCTCACCGGACCGGTCACCTGTCCCCTGATGGCGGAGCATCTGGAGAGGTCCTGCTCCAGGAAGCGCTCGTAGACCACCGAGTAGGGCGGTCGGAGCCGGAAGGGGTCTTCCTCCTCCATCCGCTCAAAGTAATCCTCGAGTTCGACCTCAAATTTGGCCCGGCTGAAGAGCACCTTTTCTCCCTCGACGTCGAGGGTGATTCCGGGAAAGCCGGCCGAGACCTGGGCATACATGTCCTCGTAGAAGCTTACGTTGGGAAGCTGGGGGAAGAAGGGGATGTCCAGGCTCAGGGCAAGCTCAAGCGCTCGCTCAATGTCGCGATGGGGCATGATGCCCATGGCGGTGGTCCTTAGATTTCCCTCCATCCCCTCCTTTGTTATCTTGGGTGGAAGGCAGGACGACTAAAGTGCGTCTTCCTCGGCTAGTTTAACGGCGCGCTGGAGTTCAGCGGCGAGCTGAGGAGGCAAGCCCTCAATGTCCACCCTCAGAAAGCCGCGTACGATCATTGCCACGGCCTCATCCCGGGAAATGCCGCGGGCCATGAGGTATTCTACCTCCTCCTCGGCGATCTTCCCTACCGCTGCCTCATGGGATAGGTCTACCCCGGGGAGGTCGCCCCTAAGCTCAGGTATGGCATGTATGACGCCTTTTCCAGAGAGAATAAGGCCCCGGCATTCAAGATGGCCCTTGACCTCATGGGCCTTACCCTCAATATAGCCCCGAGCAATAACCGTTCCCCCGGTGGTGACAGCGCGAGAGATGATCTCTGCCCGAGACCCTCTTGCCTCGAGCAGGACCTTGCTGCCCAGGTCCAGATAAGACTCCGGGGGAGCCAGGACAACGGAGTTGAAGCGTACTATGGCATTTTCCCCCACACATCGCGCTGCAGGATACATCTGCACTGACCTTACCGGGCGGAGGCAGACGTAGTTGCTGAGGAAAATCCCCCCTTCTTCAATTATTATTCCGGTGCGGGGCCGCACTTCTACTTCGGGAGCCCAGCTATGGATCATGGTGAAGGTCAGCTTGGCCCCTCGCTTAATGTAGAACTCCGAGATGCCAAGGTGCAGGCCGGAAAGCTGCTCGGAAGCCGTGGCGCACCCGGTGATTATGTGAAGCTCGGAGCCCTCCTCGGCGATAATGATATTGTGCACGCTCTGCGCCAGCCGGGCCTGGGAAAGGTAAAGGCAGGCCTGGACGGGATAGACCACTCGGGACCCGGGAAGGGCACGTATGAAGTAGCCGTTGAAGTGGTGGCTTTTCACATAGGCGGTGAACTCATCGGCGTCGGGCCTCACCGCTTGCCAGAGAAACCTTTCCAGCCAGTCATACTTTTGAAGCGCCTCCACGGTGCCCATCAGCTCAACCCCTTCCCCAAGGGTGGAGCGATGAACCACCGACTGATCCACCTGGACG
>CBFDTP010000142.1:0-2091 GCA_965612975.1 uncultured Dehalococcoidia bacterium
CCCCGGTTAATTTAGGCAGATTACTTAGATAGGCTATTACCCCAGCTTCCCCGCCTCCCTCCGCACCTTTTGCCGGAGTCGCTTATGGACCTTAAGGGGCTCTGAGAGGTCTTCTCTTCCCCGAATCCAGAAGAGGTTCTCCCGATCACCTCTTCCACCGGTCTCCTCCTTGCTCCTTACCAGAAGCTCCACCCCGTCTCTCCCTTCTCTCTCCCAGGCCTCCAGAACCGGCCGGAGGTCGCCGATGTTGGTCGAGGCGAGCCCTATAGTAGCGTGAGGCAGGGCATATTCATTGGCATTGAAGGCGATGGCCAGCCCTCCCGCTTCGTTCACCGCGTGGAGCATCTTAAAATCGGTGATGCTGTCCCCTACTGCCACTGCCTCGGGGAGGCTACCCTCACCAGCGAACCGCAGCAGCGCCTCTACCTTGCGCCCTCCACCAACCGGCTTTACTTCCTTTATTATTCTTCCCAATTCGGTCCCAGGCAGCTTTTCCCAGAAGAACTCGTTAAGACACCGCTCGATCTCGGCGTCGTCTCGAAAGGGTTCAAGCCCCAAGACCTTCCTTTCCACCTCCTCTACTTCGGGCAGGGTCTTGCCGGCCAGCCGTTGCCGGTAAGAATCCAGGGGGAAATGAGTGGCGGCCAGATTTTTCAGCTCTATCCCCACCCGGCGGCAGATCTCCCGGGCGTATTGTTCGTAGCTAGTGCTGATGCAGAAGATCTCCCAGCCTGAGGAGTTAAGCCACCCGATGAGCTCTCTAGCTCCGTCAACCAGCCCGGCCTTTTGGGCCAGGGAGCTGATGTCCTGCTCAGTAATCCCATGATATGCCAGGAACGGGGCAATGAGCGCCAGGGTATCTCCCGGCTCATACCCCTCCCTCCCCTCAAGCGTCAACAGGTCATCGTAGCGACTGATGACCTCGAAGATCTCCCCACCGCGGGGGATAAGCTTCATCAGCTCATAGGCATTGTCCTGGGGCGTCAGCGGCCCTTCCAAATCGAAGAAGATGAGCTTGGACATTCTCTCCTCCTCACGAACTGGGGCCTTTCAATTTTAGGGTATAATATTAAAATGGAAGAAGCCAAGTCCGGAAAATGGCCCTTCATCAACTCCGACTTAAGAGAAGTCCGCGGAATCCCCTGCTTGAACCCACCGACAACTGGTGGGAGAGCAAGTTGGTGTACAACCCCGGTGTTCTTCGTACCGGGGAGGACATTCATCTGGTCTACACTGCCAAAGGGGAGGACGACATCGCTCGCCTGGGCTATGTTCGCCTGAGGAACATTGACCAGGTTGAGGAACGCTTCCCTCACCCGATTTTCCTCCCTCAAGAGTGGTTTGAGCCTCAAGGGGTGGAAGATCCTCGGCTAATTGAGCTGAGCGAGGAAGGGCGTGTGGTGATGCTCTATGCCGGGAAGGAGCGGGACATGGCCCGGGTCTGTGAGTCCTCCATTTCCCGGACGGACTTTGAGAGGAAAAGATGGTCCTGGAGCAGACACCGGCTCATCCTTCCCATCATGGTGGGAATTCATAACCGGAATGCCGCGCTCTTCCCCCGAAGGATAGGAGGCCGACTGGCCCTTCTCCATCGGCCGATGACGATGGCGGAGAACATCTGGCTCTCCTTCTCCTATGATGGCATTCATTGGTATGACCACAAGGAGGTCCTCAAGGCGCGGCCCGGATTCTGGGATGATGCCAAGGTGGGCATAGCGGGCCCACCCATAGAGCTGGAGGAGGGCTGGCTCATCATTTATCACGGCGTGGAGGCAAAAACCTGGACCTACCGCCTTGGCTTTGCCATCCTTCATCGCGAAAACCCTGAGGTGGTGATCTTCCGAAGCGAGACGCCCATCCTGGAGCCGGAGGAGGAGTACGAGTTCACCCGCGATGGGCTGGGGATAGTCTTCTCCTGCGGCGCTACCATAGTGGAGAAGAACCTCGTCCTTTACTACGGGGCGGCGGATAGAGTTATTGGAGTTGCTCTGGGAGAAGTTCCCGGAACACCTATCTAGAAGCTATCCCGAAATGTTGACCGGAGGTTAGTTGTCGTTTAAGACTATGGTTGAGGCTATGATAGGAGGTCTC
>CBFDTP010000143.1:0-2088 GCA_965612975.1 uncultured Dehalococcoidia bacterium
GAGCATGTCCTGGCCACCAACGACGTGTTTGAGACCAGGGATGGCCAGCAGGTGGCCCTGGGGATCATCAGCGAAGAGCACTTCTGGAGGAATTTTTGTCAGGCGGTGGGGGAGGAGATGCTCCGGGAGGAGCGTTTCTCCACCTATGAGAGGCGGTTGCAGAACAAGAGGGAACTCTCCCAGGCCCTGAAGCGAATCTTTCGACAGAGGACGCGGGATGAGTGGCTCGAACTTCTCCAAAACGTGGATGTGCCACTGGATCCGGTTAACACGCTGGAGGAGGCCTTCTCCAACCCCCAGATCGTTCACCGGGGGTTGGTGAAGAAGATCGCCGACCCCGAGCGGGGGGAGATTGGGGTTGTTGGCTTTCCGGCGATTTTCTCCGGCCGGAAGACAGCTATCCAGTCGCCTCCCCCAAAACTGGGGCAACATACCCGGGAGCTTCTGAGGGAGCTGGGCTATTCAGAGGAGGTGATTGCCTCCTTAGAGCCATAGGCAGGAACATCACCCGCAGGAGGCGATGATGAAGCTAGAGGACATCAAACAGACCGCGGTGATAGGGGCGGGGGTGATGGGCTCTCAGATAGCGGAACTCCTCTCCCGGCTGGGGAGATATGAGGTTCAACTGGTGGATGTGAATGAGGAACTGGTGAGGAAGGGGCTGCAGTCCATAGAGGAGAGGCTGGAGCGCTTCTTCGTTTCCAAAGGCAAGCTTACCGCGGAGGAGAGGAAGGAAATTCTGGCGAGGATAAAGGGAAATACTAATTTGGAAGAGGCCGCAGGAGGGGCCCAGTTCGTGGTCGAGGCGGTCCCCGAGAGGATGGCCCTGAAGAAGGAGGTCTTCAGTCGGCTTGACCAGAGCGCCCCCCAGGCCATCCTGGCCTCAAACACCTCCACCCTGAACATCACGGAGATAGCCTCAGCTACCCAGCGGCCGGAGAGGGTCGTCGGGATGCACTTCTTCAACCCGGTGGCCGTCATGAAGCTGGTTGAGGTGGTAAGAGGGGCACATACCTCGGAGGAGACCGTAGAGGTAACCCGGGCATTGGCGCGCAAGCTGGAGAAGGAGCCGGTGGTCTGCCGGGATACGAGCTACGGATTTCTGGCCAATCGAGCCTATGAGGCCTTGCGGGAGGAGGCAGTTCAGATGGTCTGGGAGAGAGTGGCCTCCCCGGAGGACATCGATAAGGCGTTAAAGCTGGGCTATAACCTCCCAGCCGGACCGCTGGAGCTGGGAGATATGCTGGGGAGCTGGGGAAGGAGGGCGGAGATGGAGGAGGATAGGATCAGAGAACTTGGTCCGCAGAAGGGTCGCCTCCATCCCCTCATAAGAATGATGGTGAGGGCGGGATATCCCGGGGGTGTGGGGAAGAAGGGCATTTATGATTTCTGGAAGGAGGTTTGGTCCAAATGGTAGCCGAGGAGAAAGGCTTCGAGAAGCTTATCTACGAGAAGAAAGGGCATGTGGCCTGGATCACCCTGAATCGTCCCGAGGTGAGGAATGCCCAGGATCCCCAGCTACGGGAGGAGCTAACCAAGGCCTTAGAGCAGGGGAGGGATGATGACGAAGTCTACCTCATGGTCATAACCGGCGCCGGTGAGTACTTCTGTGCCGGTGGGGACATAGCTGGCTTCCCGCAAAATCCGGTGGAGTTCATGGAGAAAATCGGGCTGCAAATAAAGGGGAAGAAAAGGCCGATCGAGCTCATCCGGGAGATACCGAAGCCAATTGTGGCGATGGTCAATGGTCCAGCTCTGGGTGGCGGATGTGAACTGGCCCTGGCCTGTGATATAATCATCGCCTCCGAGGAGGCCAGATTCGGGCAGCCAGAGATCAAGGTAGGGCTTATACCGGGTGGTGGGGGAACCCAGCTCTTGCCTCGACTCATTGGAGAAAAAAAGGCCAAGGAGCTCATCTTTACCGGGGAGGCCATTTCAGCCGAGGAGGCAGCCCAGCTTGGCCTGGTGAACCGGGTGGTGCCTCGGGAGAAGCTGAAAGAGGTGGTGGAGGAGTTCGCGGGCCGGCTGCTCCAGAGGAGTCCGCTGATCTTGAAGTTCGCCAAGATGGCTGTAAATAAGGCCCTGGAA
>CBFDTP010000144.1:0-2071 GCA_965612975.1 uncultured Dehalococcoidia bacterium
AGCCAACACTAGGTCCTTAAGCGGCACGACCCCTAGGAGGCGACGGTGAGGATCGATGACGTAACACTCGTATATCGTTTCCCGATTGATAGCCAGCTGGCGAATGCGTGCTAATGCCTCTTCCACCGTCATTTCACTGTGTAAATCGACAAACATCGGGGTCATCTCCCGGCCGGCAGTGCCCTCCTCATAACCCAGTAGCTGCGCGGTAAGCCGGCGCTGCTCCGGTGAGAGCGATTGGAACAGACGCTTGGCCACCACCGCCGGTACCTCGTCCAACAATTCGGCACGGTCATCTGGGGCCATAGCCTCTAAGAGTGCCCGTGCTGCTCGCTCAGAGAAGGACTCAAGCAATCGGCGCTGCTGGGTGCCATCCATGCAGTCAAAGACCTCCACCGCCAAGCCCTTTGGTAGCAACCGGAAAGCCACCAGTGCTCTCTCGGGACGTACGTTTGCCAGCAACTCGGCAATGTCACCGGGCGCCATCTCCATAAGCCTCTGACGTAGTGTCTTAAGCTGCTTGCCCTCCCATAGCTCACCGAAGGACTTCCCTTCCAACTGCCTCATTTGAGCGCCTCCCCTAGAACTCCGCAGGCATGCTGGGCAGCAAGAGCAAACAGAATGCCACCTCTAGCCAGCACGAGGTGGCATTCCTGCCTTCCAGAAAAGTGCCAGGTGATACCTCAAGAACGGCCAGGGCATGCATAGGGTGAACCCTGAATATTCTATCCCGCGGGTTGCCCCCGATTTTAGTACCACTTAGAATGAGACAGTTTCTGCTTTTGGACTTGCCCCCATCTTAGGGCCAATCATTAGGAGACTGTTTCAGCTATTATGACATCGGTGCTCCTGCGAATTCAAGTGGTGGAATATTACCGAGCGATCCGTGTGGTCTCTCCCCGTTGTAGTGCTGGCGCCATTCCTCCACCTTCTCCCTGGCATCCTCCAAGGATAAGAACCAGCTCTCATTCAAGCATTCTTCCCTGAAACGCCCGTTGAATGCCTCAATCAGGGCGTTATCTGTTGGCTTCCCAGGACGTATAAAATCCAGTTCTACGCCATTTAAATATGCCCATTGGTCCAGGGCCTTCGAGGTGAATTCAGGACCATTGTCTATCCTGATCGATTTCGGCAATCCTTTCTCCTTAGCTACCTGCATTAATGTGGCCACCACTCCATGTCCACCAAGATGCCACGCTACCTCTATTGCCAGACTCTCCCGGGTAAAGTTATCCACTAACGTTAAGAGCTTGATTTTCTGCCCATCGTAGAGTGCATCGCTCATGAAATCCATCGACCAGCTTTCATTCGGATAACTGGCAGCGGGCCTTACCATCCGCCGGCAAGCAGATACATGCCGCCTGGGTCGCTTCGGCCGCATCATTAATCCCTGGAGCTTGTATAGCCGGTACACGCGCTTATGGTTCACTTTCCAGCCCTCTCTCAACAGCATTATATGTATCCGCCGGTATCCGTAGCTGACTCTCGACTGGGCAATATCCTTTATTCGCATCCGTAAGGCCGCTTGCTCATCTCTCCTGCTCTTGTAACCGTAGACCGAACGTGGGTGCTGAAGTACCCGGCAAACCCTCCGTACACTTACCCCGTAACACAGCTGCAACCACTGACCGTATTCCCGGAATTGAGCAGGCCTTAACCTTTTTTTCGTAACACATCCTGCAGCATCTGCTTATCCAGGCTCAGGTCAGCAACAAGCTGCTTTAGCTTCCTGTTTTCGTCTTCCAGTATCTTGAGCCGCCTGACTTCGGCAACGCCCATCCCAATATACTTTTTCTTCCATCGGTAAAACGTTTGCTCAACAATGCCCATCTTTCGGCAGACTTCGGCCACAGGTGTCCCTGATTCAGCTTGCCTGAGCGCGAATACAATCTGCTCCGAGGTAAATTGAGATCTTTTCATCAAGCCAATACTCCCTTCCAAAGTATTTTAGCATTCCGAAAAAATCTCCTCACTTTTGGCCCAGTTTTTGGGGAGCAGATCCTGTCTCTTATACACATCTGACGCTGCCGACGAAGGCTTAGGTGTAGATCTCGGTGGTCGCCGTATCATT
>CBFDTP010000145.1:0-2039 GCA_965612975.1 uncultured Dehalococcoidia bacterium
CTCGTGGGCTCGGAGATGTGTATAAGAGACAGTGATGGCACTCGTGGAACTGGTGAAAAGCTTGCCATGGAACGGTCAGAGGGAGAGGGGAGAACCCTAAGGAGCAGTGCGGCTAAGAGCCCCAGGGAGGTGAGAGATGTAGAGGCTAGTGGTATCAAGCCATGCTCAAGAAGGCACACGAAGTGTGCCGGAGAGAAAAAGAAAGGAGGACGGCATGAATGAGCGGGATAGATTATCCAAGCTCAAAGGGCGGGTGGCACGGATAGTAAAGGACCAAAAAGGGATCACCGGCCTTGAGACGGCGATAATACTCATCGCCTTCGTGGTGGTGGCCTCGGTATTTGCCTACACGGTGCTTTCGGCCGGCATCTTCTCCTCGGAGCGGGGCAAGGAGGCGGTCTACGCCGGGCTTCAGCAGGCGAGGAGTTCCATGGAGCCAAGGGGGAGCACCCTGGCGTATGACGACGCGGATGTGTATGACTCCACTGGCACAACTAAGGTGGCAGATGCAGGCACGGCTGTGACGAAGATATCCTTTGTGGTCTCCAATGCGGTTGCCGGGGAGCCGGTAGACCTGACGCCCCCCTACTATTTTGAAGATACAGGCGATGATTACGACGATGATACGACCTCCGGGGAAGGATTAGTCCCCAGCGGCTTGGAGTGCGTCACGGTGATCTCCTACAACGATGAGCAGCAATTTATAAACGATGTGGCCTGGACCGTGGAGTTCGTCGGGAAGACCTCTGGTGACTACCTGCTGGAGACCGGGGAGAAGGCAGAGATCACGGTGTGGCTGCTCAACTATGTAGATAGCGAACCCGATGGCACACCAGACATGTATAAGCTGGGCGTCGATGACACCGACCCATTTATAGATGATGCCAACAATCTTCTTGGCAAGAACACGCAGTTCACCCTAGAAGTGAAAGCACCCCATGGGGCTGTGCTTACCATCCAGAGGATAACGCCGGCCCGACTGGATACAGTAATGAACCTCCACTAAAGCTGAAAGCGTGGGGGCAGTCGTGGGAATTTTGGAAAGGTGCCGCCGAGGGAGCACCAAGCTCCTCGGCGGCACCTATGAAGCAGGGGGGTGGTCAGATGGAACTTAACCAGAAAATAAGGCAGCTAGAAGAGGAGATAAAGCTGCTGAAGGGTGAGGTGAAGGAGACTCTAGTCGACATTCGGGAGCATTTCCTTAACCTTCAGAATCCCTTCACCGGGTTTGAGTTCCCTCCTTCGGAGGAGGTAAAGATCAGAGAGGAGATGGAACTTCGAGAGGAAAAGCCATCCGCCGGGGTGGAAGAGGGTATTGATGCAGAGGAGGAGGGACAAAGCGTAAGCAGTCGACAGGAGAAGCCCTCAGCCAAGGTGGAAGAAGAGGTGAAGGCAATGGAGAAAGCTAACCATGATATGAGTGAGAATTTAACCGGCACGGGGAAGGTTCCAAGGTTACCGCCGACCTCGCCTCTTTCGGAGCCCAAGGTGGAAGAGCACAGGAACGGAACCATGGAACTGGGCACCCTCGCCGGGATGATGCAGTGGGCAAGCAAGGCTGTTGGCAGGATAGGCCGGAAAAAGGTAGAAGCCATCGTTGAGGTGTACGAGCTTAGCGGGCATCTCTCTCCAGAACAGAAAGAGGTGCTGCTAAAGGTTCTTAACCTGACTGAAGGGGAAAAGCCCGAAGGGCCGGTGAGCACCAGGGAATGCATCGCGGTGCTGGTTCAGCTTGATGCCCTTCTAGGCAAAGGAGGCTCATTGGAGGGAGCACTGCTTTCCATCTTGTTTGATGATGGCAGGGAGGGAGCGCCATAGATAAGGCTATAACCACGGTTTTGCTCACCATAGTTGGGGTGGTGTGTGCCGTATTCATCTTCAATGCGGTTTATCCGGCAGTGAACCGCTCCGGCGGGGCAATTGTAAGCGTGGCCGACAGGATGGATGAGCGCATCAAGACTCAGGTGAGAATCGTCCATGCCACCGGGGAGCTGGATAAGCTGTCTCTTATACACATCTCCGAGCCCACGAGACTAGGC
>CBFDTP010000146.1:0-2030 GCA_965612975.1 uncultured Dehalococcoidia bacterium
AGCAGAAGACGGCATACGAGATCATGCCTAGTCTCGTGGGCTCGGAGATGTGTATAAGAGACAGCATTCACCTTCCTCGGTGAGCTCGCGGGTTATCTCCTCCACCAGGGCTTGCTTGAGGTCCAGGTTGGGCTGTCGCTCTAGGGTGTATTTCAGGGAGAGGCCGTAGAGCTTCTTATCGGCCTGAGCCCGCAGTGCCTGAACCGCTGGTCCCTTGCCAGTGTTGAGCATGCGGATTTGAATGAAGGTCTTATCGATGTTCCGCCCCATCTCCCCACCCAGAGCATCGATCTCCCGGACAAGGTGCCCCTTGGCCGGCCCACCAATTGAGGGATTGCAGGGCATGAGGGCCACGTTGTCCAGGTTCAGGGTGAGGAGGAGGGTATGACAGCCCATTCGGGCAGCAGCCAGGGCAGCTTCACAGCCAGCGTGTCCGGCCCCGATTACGATGACGTCATACGTCTTCTCCACGCTCTCTCAGCCTCCAAATAGTCCAAAGTAGCCCGGCAATGCTTTTGGCATCACAGATCTCGCCGGAGGCTATGAGTTCCGGCATTTTCTTCAAGGGCAGGCGAACCAGCTCGGAGATCTCATCCGGGTCCGGCCCCTGGCCGGAAGGGCGAAGGTCTTTCGCCAAATAAATATGGATATACTCCGAGCAAAATCCAGGGCTGGTATAAAATCCACCTAGCTCTTCCACCTCTCCCGGGGAGTAGCCAGTTTCCTCCTGCAGCTCTCTCTCCAGGCATTCCCGAGGACTCTCCCCCGGCTCGATCTTCCCGGCCGGGATCTCCAGGAGTTGCTTTCCCACCGCTTCCCGGGGCTGACGAACGAGCAGCACGTTCCCTGCCGAGTCGAGGGCCACCACGGCCACACAGGGCTCATGTTCCACGATCTCCCTTTTGGTGAGCCTTCCCGAAGGGAGCCTCAGGGTATCCACCCGGAGGTTGAGGATCTTCCCCCGATAGATGTAGTTACTTTCTAAAGCTTTCTCCATCAGCCTCCTCTAACTTGAGGAGCAGCGCCGTTTCATCACAGTGCGGGAACTTGGGGCAGCGCTGACATTCCCCCCAGATCTTTCGGGGGAGGGTCATCAGATCCACCTCGCGGAAGCCGAACTGGTAGAAAAACTCGGGGGTTCGAGTGAGGCAGAAGACCGCCGGCACCCCCAGTTCCCTGGCCTCCTGGAGACAGGCCTCCACCAATGCCCGACCGATTCCCCGATGCTGCCACTCCTCAACCACCGCGAGAGCCTTCAACTCCACCAGATCCGCCCAGCAAATGTGCAGGGCCGCACAGCCGATCACCTCGTCGCTGCTCCGCACCACGAAGAAATCGCGCAGGTTTTCATAGAGTTCGCTTATTGGCCGAGGCAGCAGCTCCCCCTGCTCGGCAAAGTGATTGATCAGCCGATGAATCTGGGGGACATCGCTCAGTCTGGCCCTCTCCACTCTCACCAAATCACCTCGGGGTCAACTTCCGCAGCAAACGGGCATAGAAGAAGTCCTTTGATCCGAGTCGCAAAAGCCGCGTTACGTAGGGGCTGCGCTGAACGAGCACCGCCTCTCCCCGGTCGAGCTGAAACTCGATCTGTCCATCAATGCTGAGCCGGGCTTCGTGCAGAGCCTCAAGCCGCACCACCGCCTCCGGAGGGAGCACCAGGGGATGGCGCAGGCTCAGATGGGGCGAAATGGGGGTGAGGAGGATTTCCTTAGCCTGCGGGTAAAGAACGGGCCCTCCGGCCGCCAGGGAATAGGCCGTACTTCCGGTCGCCGTGGCCACGATCACCCCGTCCGCTCTATAGGTGGTGAGGGGTTGTCCGGAGATGTCCGCCTTTACCTCGATGATCTGTGAGATGGCTCCCCGTCCCACCACCGCATCATTTAGGGCTTGAAAGGACCCGACCTCCTTCTGGGGCAATCTCACCTCCAGCATGGCTCGCTCATCGATCCACCCCTGCCCGGAGAGAAGCTCTGGCAACTTCTCCAGAACCTCCGTCCCCTCAAGTTCGGCATTGAAGCCCACACCCC
>CBFDTP010000147.1:0-1997 GCA_965612975.1 uncultured Dehalococcoidia bacterium
AATGATACGGCGACCACCGAGATCTACACCTAAGCCTTCGTCGGCAGCGTCAGATGTGTATAAGAGACAGGTATTCGGGCTGGAAAAGATCCTGGGGCTGTAGACCCCTAAAAAACTTCTTGAGGTGTTTGTATGCGACGGTTTAATGTAGCCATTCTGGGTGCCACCGGCTTGGTGGGCCAGGAGTTCATCAAGGTTCTGGAGCAGCGAAACTTCCCAGCCGCTTCCGTGCGTCTCCTGGCCTCCGAGGCTTCGGCCGGGAGGCGGCTCAAGGTCTTCGGCGAGGAGGTAGCAGTGGAGAAGGCCAGCCCGGAATCCTTTAAGGGGGTGGAACTGGCCCTTTTCTCCGCCGGAACGGCCGTTGATCGCGAGTTTGGCCCCATAGCGGCTCGTGCCGGGGCGGTCGTGGTGGACAACAGCGCTGCCTTTCGGATGGATCCCGAGGTTCCCCTGGTAGTTCCGGAGGTAAATCCGGAGGACATCGAATGGCATAAAGGCATCATCGCCAATCCGAACTGCTCCACCATCCAGATGGTGGTGGCTATAAATCCCCTTCACCGGGTCACTCCTATAAAGCGCATCATCGTTGACACCTATCAATCGGTCTCGGGAACGGGAAGAGAGGCCCTGGATGAGCTTAAAAGTCAGAGCCGTCTAATCCTGGAGGGAAAGAGGGCCCAGCCAGGGGTTTATCCCCATCAGATCGCCTTTAACCTCTTCCCCCACATTGATACCTTCCTGGACAACGCTTACACCCGGGAAGAGTGGAAGCTAGTGCAGGAGACGAGAAAAATCATGCACGCCGAAGACCTCGCCATCTCGGCCACCTGCGTGAGAGTTCCGGTATTCGTGGGGCACAGCGAGGCCGTTCATCTGGAATTCAGCCGACCTATGAGTCCCCAGGAGGCTCGGGAAATCCTCTCCCGGGCACCTGGGGTGGTGGTGGTGGATGACCCGGCGGCCAATCTTTACCCCACGCCCTGGGAGGCGGCTGGGCGGGATGAGGTCTTCGTGGGCCGTATCCGTCAGGATGCCTCCCATCCTAATGGCCTGGCCCTCTGGGTGGTCTCGGATAACCTGCGCAAGGGAGCCGCCCTCAATGCCGTTCAGATCGCCGAGGAGCTGATTCGACGCGGCTTGCTTTAGGTTCATCATTGCTAGGGAGGGTTAAAAATGGCAAAGCTCGGCCGGCTTCTCACCGCCATGGTGACTCCTTTTACCGAAGAGGGTGAGGTCGATTATGAGCAGGCCAAGAAGTTGGCCTTGGCCCTTCTTCGCTCCGGCAGCGATGGACTGGTGGTCTCGGGTACCACGGGCGAATCGCCCACGCTCACGAAGGAGGAAAAGCTGCGCCTCTTCGCCGAGGTCAAGGAGGCCATCGGAGATAGGGGGTCTGTGGTAGCGGGCACGGGAAATTACAGCACCCGGGAGAGCATCGAGCTCACCCGGGAGGCAGAGAGGGTCGGGGTAGACGCCGTGCTTCTGGTGGTTCCCTATTATAACAAGCCCACCCAGCAGGGTCTTCTAGAGCACTTCAAGGCCATCGCCTCCAGCACCAGCCTTCCCTGCATCCTCTATAACGTGCCCAGCCGCACAATAACCAGCCTTTCCGTGGACACCATGGTTAAACTCAGTCAGATAGATAACATCGTGGGGCTGAAGGAGGCCAGCGGAAATCTCTCCCAGGCAGCCGAACTGCTGAGCCAAGTGAGTCAGGACTTCCTGCTCTACAGCGGTAACGATGGGGATACCTTCCCCCTCCTCTGTCTCGGCGGATATGGCGTGATCAGCGTGGCCTCCCACCTGGTTGGGCGGCAGATAAAGCAGCTTATCGAAAGGGTGGTGGGCGGAGAGATTGAGTCAGCTGCTGCCATCCACCGGAACCTGCTCCCACTTTTCAAGGCCCTTTTTATCCTCTCCAACCCCATCCCCTGTCTCTTATACACATCTGACGCTGCCGACGAAGGCTTAGGTGTAGATCTCGGTGGTCGCCGTAT
>CBFDTP010000148.1:0-1950 GCA_965612975.1 uncultured Dehalococcoidia bacterium
CTTCTCACCTCCCCAGTCTTGCAATTCTCACCTCGTAAAGCCTTCTGTCCTCCCGCTCCACGCACTCCTCGTCTCCTCGGGGGCACGAGGCCTCAGCCAGCTCGACCGCCCACCTGCCGTACCTGTCGATGAGCTCCCGCCTCTTCTCGGACGGGTCGAACAGGGCCTTGACCACCATCATGCACACTGCCGCCACAGCGCACATTGAGGCGAGTGCCCCGGCAAAGGAGACCACGGGAGCGAGGTAGTCAGAAGTCTCGGGCATTATTCAAACATAGCCCGCTTGTACTCGCGAACCACGACCTCGCCCTTCCCCTTAACGCCGGAGGCATAGTGCTTTACACGCCCCTCCTTCACCTTCATTCCGGCAGGGGCGATGCCGTTCATGCCCTCCTCATAGGCATCGGCCGTGGCCTTCTCCTCGTACTTCTTGGGGACCTGTTTCTCCAGTTCGTCCCAGCTTGCATACTTACCCATCTAACTCACCTCCTCTCGCTTATTTCCGCCGGGCCAAGCGCCCAAATAGAAAAGCCGGCGTCGCCCGAACTATTTGGGTCGCTTGACGCCGGCTTTTCGACCTTACTTATTCAGTTTTCAGGACTTCGGCTCGAACATGCCTTCGAGCCAGCGGCGGATGTATTTGTCCCGCTGTGCCTGAAACTGTGGCGGCAGCTCAGGCTCTAATTCAGAATTATCACGCTTCGGGTTTGATGTCAAGCTCTGGGGTTGACATGTCAACCCCCGGCCCAACATGGAGGCCTGTGCCACCATGCTTGCCATGGCGAGGAGCACCATGAAAGAGACCAGGTCCCTGAGGTTATCCCACATCCTCGATCTCCCCCTGAATGCTGAAGAAACTCGCTAGCTGCTGGGCAAGGCTCTGGATAAGCTGGTTCATGAGTTCCACGGAGGCACTTTCGCCGAGCTCTGTGAGGGGAATGAACTCAACCTCCATCCTGCGTTCACCGACTGATCTCCTGACCTTCACCCTCACATGCCGCCCTATCTCCTTGGCCTTCTCAAGTTGCTCTTGGGAGCCCCCTGGAAAGATCATTCGCCCTCCTTTTTCTTGAAGGTCCAGCCCTGAGGTACACTCAGCTCTCCTCCCTGCTGCTGACCTTGCTGGCCGGTCATGATGCCGAGTGTCCGCTGCATCAACTGGGACATCATGTTGCCTATGGTATCGGCCACCGGACCCATCATGCGCTCAAACGGACTTGCTCCGGAAGGTGCTGCTTGGGCCTTCCAGGGCTGGGTGCGCTCGAAGTACCCGGCCACCTGGCCAGCCGCTTCCCTGGCCGCCCTCTCGGCGATCTCCGACTCGGAGCTCTTCACCGACTTGTACATCTCGAGCTGGGACTTCTCGATCTGCTGAACGACCCGCACCCCGGCAAAAACGAGCTTGAAGCCGTCCTCGATGCCCTTCGTCCAGATCTTGAGAGATTCCCCGTTGTAGGAGTCATCGGGAAGCTTCATGTCGCGCAACAGAAACTCCGGGGGGATGACCTCTGTGTTCTTGATGGTGGCAAGCCCAGTTTCCTCTTTCCCTCCCGATGGAGCTGGCTTCCCTTCTGGAAGAACCTCTTTCTTGAGCACATCGTAGACGGTGGCGGCGGGAAGGCCAAAAATCTTGATCATCTGCTCGGCGGTGTAGCCCTCCCTGTAGAGCACACGGACCTTGTCCGCCTGCGATGTCTCATCCGTGATTTCTGCCGGCGGCTCAGAAGGTGGCGGCTGTTCCCCTTTGGGATGGGCATGCGACATGTGTCCGCCCAGCGCTTGCTCACTGTCGAATACCCTGTCACATATTGGGCACTTAAATTTTCTGGTCATTACGGTCACCACTTTGGTCACGTTACTAGTAGTGCTACTAGTAACTACGACTGTCTCTTATACACATCTGACGCTGCCGACGAAGGCTTAGGTGTAGATCTCGGTGGTCGCCGTATC
>CBFDTP010000149.1:0-1945 GCA_965612975.1 uncultured Dehalococcoidia bacterium
TTGATGCTGGCCCCCAAGCTTGTGGCTTTCCCACAGGCTGTTGGAGTTCCCTTTTGATTCAGGAGCTGATACGCAGAGAGTTTGGGGTATTGTATAACAGGTTTTACATCTGTCAACTGCTTAGAAATCTGGGTTATTCCTTCCAGAAGGCCAGGTTTGTCTCCGATCATCTCGACCATGCCCGTAGGGAAGCATGGCTCAAGGAGCAATGGCCGGAGATTCTGCGCAAGGCTCAACGCCAGGGAGCCTTGATATTGTTTGAGGATGAGGCTCATTTCCCTCAGTGGGGGAGTCTTGCTTACACCTGGGCAAGAAAGGGGAATCAACCCACAGTTAAGACCTCCGGCAAGAGGAGGTCTTTCAAGGTATTTGGGGCGATAGAGTTTTTCTCTGGGAGGTTGTTTTGGCAGGGGATAGAGGGGAAGTTTAACTCTCAAAGCTACCAAGCATTCCTCCTTTGGGTGCTTGAGCAGACAAAGGGGCCAATCTTTCTTATCCATGATGGGGCTCGCTATCACACAAGCAAGGCTATGAAGCAATTTTTCTCTGAACATAGCGATAGAATCACTGTTTATCAACTGCCCTCTTATTCCCCTGATTACAACCCAATAGAGTATCTCTGGCGCAAGACCAAAGGGCGGGCGACGCATAACAAGTATTTTGAGAAGTTTGGGCAGTTGGTCTGCTCGGTTGAGGAGGCTTTGAGCTATTTTGCGGCTCATCCTGAGGAAGTGATCGGGTTATTTGGACGCTACTGTGACGAAGTAGGCCTGAGGCGCCGCCTGGCTGCCTGAATTTCTAAAAGCAAATCTTAACATCTATATTTTCATCCCTTTTAAATATCGTATCACTTATGGATGATCTTTGACGAATTAGGTTTACCTTCAGGGCTCCTGTCGGGAGCTCTTTATTTTATGAGGTGCCGGGTGGCAAGGAACTGCGTTAGAGAGGAGGGAAGATGGAGTACCGCAGGTTGGGCTCGGCTGGCGTAAAGGTCAGCGAGGTGGGTCTCGGCACTTGGCTGACCTTCGGGGAGAGGTTGGACGAGGAGTCCGCCCGGAAGGTGTTCTTCACCGCACTGGACCTGGGGATAATCTACGTGGACACGGCGGACGAGTATGCCCAGGGGCGGGCGGAGGAGATGCTCGGGAGGTTTTTGAGGGATGTCCGTAGGAGCTCCATAGTGCTTTCCAGCAAGGTGTTCCGCCCGGTGGGTCCCGGGCCGAACGATAGAGGTTTGAGCAGGAAGCACATAATGGAGGCGGTGGAGGCCAGTCTCAGGAGGCTGGGCACGGACTACCTGGACATATACTTCTGCCACCGGCACGACCCGGAGGTGGAAGTCGAAGAGGTGGTCCGGGCTATGGAGGACCTGATACGCCAGGGGAAGATTCTGTACTGGGGCACGAGCTACTGGCCGGCCGAGCAGATAGAGAGGGCTGTGGGGGTGGCCAGGGAGTTCAGGGCGTTCCCCCCTAAGGCCGAACAACCTCCTTACAATATGCTAAACCGGGGAGTGGAAGTGGACACCCTACCGACTTGCTACCGCAGCGGTATTGGGGTGGTGGTGTACAGTCCCTTAGCGGGCGGCCTGCTGACGGGGAAGTACAACGAGGGCGTCCCGGAGGGGAGCCGTGCCTCCTGGAGCGAGGGGATACGCCGGACGCTCACGGAGGAGCTGAGGGGAAAGCTGAGGGAACTGACGGCCTTGGCTGGTGAGCTCGGGCTGACGCCCTCGCAGTTGGCCCTGGCGTGGGTGCTGCGGAGGCCCGAGGTGAGCAGCGCCATAGTGGGGGCCACCAAGCCGGAGCATCTGCAGGACAACGTGAGGGCCTCGGGGGTGAAATTGGAGCCCGAGGTGCTGGAGCGGATAGAGGAGATATTGGGCGACAGGCCGGAGGTGCCCAAGCGGTGAACTACCTCTTCGGGAGAAGAGATATGGCAG
>CBFDTP010000150.1:0-1862 GCA_965612975.1 uncultured Dehalococcoidia bacterium
CATGCCTAGTCTCGTGGGCTCGGAGATGTGTATAAGAGACAGGGCGAATCCCGTCCTCCCCCAACGCCTGAACCAGCGCCCGATCAGAAAGCAACTCTTCCAAGGTGGCAAAGCGAGGGTAGCCCTTTTTATGGTAGAGCAGCCAGAAGAGGTAGAGCGTTACCTTGAGTTCGGCCAGGTCCTTTATTTCCGGCAGGACCTGACTGAAAAAGGGGTCCGGGATGGGAGTGAAACTTCGAGAAGAAAAGCCGGTAAAGCTCATAATAGGCCGGGACTACCTCGACTCAAGTTCTCAAACTTCGCCGTTCGCTCTCGAAAGTAGAGGTTGATCTTCCCCGTAGGTCCATTGCGGTGCTTGGCCACGATGATCTCGGCGATGCCCTTGGGATAGGGCTTATCCGGATTCCTCCGAGCCCACTCCTCCTCGGAATAGTAAACATCGTCTCGATAGATGAACAGCACCACATCCGCATCCTGCTCGATCGAGCCGCTTTCCCTCAGGTCGGAGAGCTGGGGAACATGAGGTGAGCGAACTTCCACCGCCCGGGAAAGCTGTGACACCGCCAAGATGGGCACGTCGAGTTCTCGGGCCAGGCTTTTGATGGACTGCGAGATGTGGCTCATCTCCTGCACCCGGTTTTCCGCCGGTCTGGCCGAGCGCATGAGCTGAATATAGTCCACGATGATTAGATCGAGCCTTTTCTCGCTGTGCAGGCGGCGGGCCTTGGCCCTCATATCCATGTCTCGGAGGAAGGGGGAATCGTCAATCCAGATGGGTGCCTCGGAGAGGATCCCCATGGCCTCGATCACCGCCTCGCGCTGTCCATCGGTAAGCTGATCCAGCCTTAACCGCTGAGTATCTACCCCTGACTCGCTGGAGAGGAAGCGATACGCCAGCTCCATCTTGGACATCTCCAGGCTGAAGAGGGCCACGTTGGCTCGCTGCTCCAGGGCTGCATTGCGGGCGATGTTCAGGGCCAGCGAAGTCTTCCCCAGACTAGGGCGGGCCGCCAGGATGATCATGTCGGAGCGCTGCAATCCACCCAAAAGCCTATCCAGATCGGTGAAGCCGGTTGAGATGTGAGGGAGGGGAGCTTCCTCCGGACCCCGGGGAGCAAAGCTGGACTCCTCAAAGTAGCGGTCAATAACCTGCCGCAGCGGGATGAAGTCCTGAAACTCCTGCCCATGGCGCAAGCGAAAAAGGAGGCTCTCTGCCCGATCCAGCGCTGACTCCACATCCGGAGGCGCTTCATAGCCGATGGACGCAATCTGGTCAGCCGTCAGGATGAGCTGCCGCATGACTGAAAGGCGCCGCACGATTTGAGCATAGTTCTCCACATGGATTGCGGTGGGCACCTGAGCTACTAGCTGGCTAAGGAAGGCCGAGCCTCCCGCTGCCTCCAGTCGGCCCCTCCGGCCCAGCTCATGAGCCACTGAGACCTCGTTTAGGGGCTCATCTCGCTCATAGAGAGCTAGACAGGCCTCATAGACCCAACGGTTCTTCTCCCGGTAGAAATCCTCCGGCTGAAGGAGGTGCACCACCTTGAAGATGGCCTCCGGGTCGAGCAGGAGGGCTCCCAGGACCGATTCCTCGGCCTCTATATCATGCGGAGGGAGGCGCTCTCCAACGGCCACAACCTACTCCTCCTTCGCCTCTTCCGGCACTTCCTCCTCCCTCCCCTCCACTACCACCTTGAGCCGCGCCACGATGCCCTCAGCCAGCTCAACCTCGACCTCGTGGCTGCCCAGCTCGCGCAAGGGTTCCTCCAGCTTCACCTGAGTCTTCTCCACCTTGTATCCCTGACGGTTGAGCTCTTGGGCGATGGCAATGGCCGAGACCGAGCCATAGATGCTGTCTCTTA
>CBFDTP010000151.1:0-1850 GCA_965612975.1 uncultured Dehalococcoidia bacterium
GGACATTATCAATTGCGTTTATTGGCACTTCAGAGGGATAATTCTTGGGGATGTCCGAACTCATGTCTGAACATCAGTTTTTGGGGTTGATTTGACGGGGGTGCCCGATGGAGGTATTATGAAGCGTGAAGCTTCAAATGATCGTCAACTCTTCCTGACCTCATCCCCGGAACCGAGGCAAAGATCAGGCTTGGCGATGAAGGCCCTTATTCTGGCCCCCTTTCACCCCGCGGCTCTCCAGCATCTGGAACCAAAGGTTGAGGTACTTTACGAGAGCTGGCTGGAGACCCGAAGGCTTTATTCCCCCGAGGAACTGGGCCAGCGGCTCCGGGAGGAGAAATGCTCGATATTGGTGGTTGAGGCTGACTTCGTCTTCGAGGAAGTCTTTGAGCAGGCACATGAACTTCGCTTCGTAGGAGTCTGCCGGGGCTCAGCCAAGAATGTAGATCTGGAGGCCGCTACCCGACACGGCGTGCTGGTGGTGAATACCCTGGCCAGGAATGCCGTGGCCGTGGCCGAGCTCACCCTGGGCCTCATGCTCGCGCTGGCTCGAAACATTCCGGCAGCGCATGAGCTGGTGAAATCGGGCCGGTGGCAGGATCCCGTTAGTCCCTATTTCTCGCTCCGCGGGGTGGAGCTCCACGGCAAGGTGGCGGGAATTGTGGGGCTGGGGGCAGTGGGGAAGGAGGTCGCTCGCAGACTGTTGGCGCTGGGAATGAGGGTGCTGGCCTTTGACCCCTTCGTCGGGGCGGAGGAAATGGCCGGGCTAGGGGTGGAGAAGGTAGAGCTCGACCGGCTATTGAGGGAAGCTGACTTCGTCACCCTGCACTGCCCGGTCTCGCCGGAGACGATTGGCCTCCTCGACGAAAGGGGGCTTCGCCTCATGAAGTCAACCGCTTATCTGGTCAATACCGCTGGCTGGGAGGTGGTGGAGGAGGAGCCACTCCTCCAGACCTTGAAAGAGCGACGAATTGCCGGAGCGGCCTTCGACGTCTTCCCCACCCACCCAGTTCCACCTCAATTCTCCCTGCTCGAGCTAGACAATGTAGTGCTCACCCCTCATATTGGCGGGGCCAGCGATGGAACTGTCGAGCGTCAATCCTGGATGATGGTCGAGGAGATAGAGAGGTTCCTGAGGGGGGAACGGCCACTTAATCCGCTAAACCCCCAGGTTCTGGGAGATTAACCAGTGGAGGAAGTCGTACTGGGAATAGACCTGGGCAGCACCAGCGTGCGCTGCCTGATAACTGATCTAAAGGGCCGGCTAGTTTCACTTTGTTCCAGAGCCTGGTTTAGCTATACTCCGGAGGAGTTGGCCCCGTTGGGAAGGGAGTTCGCGGCCGAGCAACTCTGGCAGACCATCTGCGAGACGATCCAAGAGGCACTTCAGAAAATTGGAGGGGGAAAGCTCGTCGGGGTAAGCGCCACCGCCCAGAGGGAAGGGGTAGTCTTCCTCGACCGCTGGGGGCGAGAGCTGTACGCTGGCCCAAACCTCGACTTGCGTGCCCTATCTGAAGGAGCCCAACTCGATCAGGAGTTCGGAGGCCAAATTCATTCCCTCACCGGTCATCTCCCCTCCTTTCTCTTTGCGCCGGCCAAGCTCAAATGGTTTAAAAAACATCGTCCCGAAATCTATAGCCAGATCGCCACCGTGCTCAGCCTCGACGGGTGGATAATTTACCGGCTCACCGGGGAACTGGTGGAGGAGTTCTGTGCCTTCGGCGAGCTCGGCCTGCTGGACATCCATGCCCATCAGCGCTCGCCCGAGCTTGAAGAACTTCTCCAGATCCCCGATGCTTTTCCCCGGCTCGGCCGAGCCGGGGAAAAGCATCGGGGATCTGGAGAAGTTC
>CBFDTP010000152.1:0-1830 GCA_965612975.1 uncultured Dehalococcoidia bacterium
CGATGCCGGGCAAAGCGGCGCTCCCTGAGCACTACCAGGCCGGGCAATCTCCGAACCTCCATCCCCATACGCACCTTAGTATAAGGAGGAAGAAAGATATGATGGCTCCCGGCTACAATTAGTTAGGGGTGCGGATAACAGCACCTAATCTAAGAGTAGAAGGAGCCATCAGATGAAGAATAGCATAGCCAGGAAGCTGAGGCAAGTCCCGGAGGGGTATGGGGTGGTGGGGGTGGACCCGCACAAGAGGAGACACGCAGCAGTGGTGATGACGCAGGACTTTGTGGTACGAAGCAGGTTTAAGTTTGACAACTCCAGGGAAGGCTTTGAGAAGATGCTGCAGCGAGTTAAGGCCGAGATGGCGAGGGCTGGGTGGCGTGGCCTCATGTTTGGCCTAGAGACCGGAGGACATTACTGGCGCAATCTGGCCTACTTCCTGGATGAGAGAGGCATTCCCTTCCGCCTGATCAGCCAGTTCACCCTGAAGAGGAGAAGGGAAGGCAAGGACCTCAACCGCAGGAAGAACGATTTCCACGATGCTGAGGTGGCGGCACAGCTCCTGAGCACCGGGGAATTTACCGATACTAGGTTGCCCTATGATGTCTATGCTGAACTGCGCGCCGCTTACAGCGCTTATCGCCGCCTGGTTAAGGAAAGTGGGAGGCTTATAAATTTGCTCAAGGGCCTGCTGGACGGTCTCTTCCCCGAGTTCACCCAGGTCTTCAAGAACCCCGCCGGGAAGACGGCGATGAGCGTGCTCTCCTGCTGTCCGGTACCGGGGGTCATTGCGCAGATGGGCGAGGATGACTTCATAAGAATCATCAGGGCAAATCACCAGGGGCGTCTGATGAGGGAAAAACTGCGCCATCTTCACCGGCTGGCCCAGGCCTCCATCGGGATTAAGGAAGGAACCGAGGCGGTATCCCTGGAGGTCTCCCTGGTGGCAGAGAGACTTAGCCTGACCCAGCGTCAGATAGAAAGGCTTATCAAGCTCATGATCCGGCTGGTGGATGCTACAGAGGAGGGTCCCCACTTGCTGTCCATACCGGGAGTGGGCTACATCACCGTGGCCGGTATGCTCGGAGAACTGGGTTCCTTCAAGAACTATCAGAATGCGAAGCAGCTCATAAAGATGGCTGGCAGTAACCCCACCGAAGCGGAATCTGGAGGCAAAAGAAGCAAACGCACTCCGATGAGTAAGAAGGGGCGCCCTGGGCTGCGCTACTGTGGTTGGATTGGTGTGATACCGCTTTTGCGCCATAACATGGAGTTCCGGGCTTGGGCGAGGAGGCTGAAGGAGCGCCCCGTTCATGCCCATCCATTGAAGCCCAGGGAGATAATCGGCGCCGCAGTCAACAAGCTTCTGCGGCTAAGCTTTGCCCTGGTGAAGAAAAAGGCCTTTTACCAAATGCCGAAATTGGCAGAGGTAGCAGGCTAGAGGAGGGAAAAGTGCATCAGGGGGCGGGGAGACACCGCACCACACCTTTGGGAGCTCACTTCGAGCAAGCCCGTCTCAAAACATGGTGCCCCCGCCTGCCTGGCCAAACCCGCATGTAGTATGATGGGACCTCCAGAGGGAGTGAGCCCGCATCTGACCGCTAAGTTGGGAGCCGGGAAAGAGAGGGCTGGGGATCCGCCCTCAAGATGCACGAGGAACAAAGACATTGCTGGGAGCCGTTGACCAAAACTAAATAGTATGTTTGGAGAGCATAATAGGAGGGAGCCTGGATTTTTGCAAATTGATCTGGTGGCTCACTGTGGAGAGAGCACCGAGGGCTTTTACCTCACCACGCTGGATGCGGTGGATCTGGCCACCGGGTGGACGGAGCT
>CBFDTP010000153.1:0-1830 GCA_965612975.1 uncultured Dehalococcoidia bacterium
TTCAAGCAGAAGACGGCATACGAGATCATGCCTAGTCTCGTGGGCTCGGAGATGTGTATAAGAGACAGGCCCCAGGACGAGGCCAAGGCCACCTATGCCCCTCCTCTCTCCAAACAGGATGGAGAGATCAACTGGGAGCGATCAGCCCTCGAGCTCTGGAGGAGGGTGCGGGCCTTCTACCCCTGGCCCGGATGTTACACCTGGCTTCGGGGAAAGAGGCTCAAGGTGCTGGAGGCCCGGCCGCTGCCCGGTGGCGAGGGGCTTAAGCCGGGCACGGTGCTCGCCCTTCCCGGCGACGTCCCGGTAGGGGTGGTGACCGGGGAGGGAATACTGGGGCTACGGCGAGTCCAGCTTGAAGGGAAAAAGCCCTTGTCCGCCGAGGAATTCCTGCGCGGACGGCGAGACTTCATCGGTCAGGTGCTACCAAGTTATTCATAACCTGGAGGCAGAATGAAGCTGCAATTTCTCGACATGGGAACGGTCACCTCCCCCCGTGGCTTCCTTGCCGGGGCGGTGATTCGGGAGGGACTTGGGCTGGGAATCCTCTTCTCCGAGGCCGCCTGTCGGGCAGCGGGCCTCTTCACCCGGAACCAGATCAAGGCTGCTTCGGTGAAGCTTTCCCAGAGACGTCTTGAGGAGGGGCGGGCTCGGGCAGTGGTGGTAAACCGAGGCTGTGCCAACGCCGGCACTGGGGAGAAAGGAATGGCAGATGCCGAGGAGATGGCCCATCTTGCCGCTACGAAGCTGAATCTTCCTCCAGAGGAAGTTCTGGTGGCCAGCACCGGGGTTATTGGAACATACCTCCCCCTGCCCCAGATTCGCCAGGCCGTCGAGGAGGTCGAGCTCTCTTCCGAGGGAGGACACGAGTTCGCCCGGGCCATCCTGACCACCGACAGGGTGCCTAAGGAGGCGGGAATGACTCTGGAGCTCGGCGGGAAGAGGGTGGTTATTGGCGGGGTGGCCAAGGGGGCGGGGATGATTCACCCGGATCTCGCCACCATGCTTTGCTTTCTGACCACCGATGCCATGGTCGAGCCAGCTTTTCTTCGTCAGGCGCTTAAAGAGGCGGTGGACAACTCCTTCAACCTCATCACCGTCGATGGGGATACCAGTCCCAATGATACCGTGGTCATCCTGGCGAATGGCCTAGCCGGGAATCCAGTCCTCACGGCTGATTCCTCGGACGGAGCCAGATTTCGAGAGGCCCTCAAGGAAGCCTGCCTCCAACTCGCCCAGCTCATCGCCCAGGACGGCGAGGGAGCCACCCGGCTCATCGAAGTGCAGGTTGAGGGAGCTCTTTCGCTGGAAGATGCTCGGCTGGCTGCTCGAACCATAGCTAGCTCCCCCCTGGTCAAGGCGGCGGTTTACGGTTCCGACCCTAACTGGGGCCGGATCATCGCCGCGCTGGGAAGAAGCGGAGCCAGGGTAGAGGAGTCCAAGGTCGAGCTTTACCTCGGCCAGCTCTGCCTTTTCCGGGGTCAGCCGCTGCCCTTCGATCGCGAAGAGGCCAGTCGGCTGCTGAGCCGGGAAAGGGTTAAGTTCCGTCTCTGTCTTAATTTGGGCGAGGGCAAAGCCACCTCCTGGGGCTGTGACCTCTCGCCGGAGTATGTTACCATAAATAGCGCTTACACCACCTGAAGGAAGGGCAATGAAGGGAACCATAGTGGTCAAGATCGGCGGGAGCACCCTGGGCAACCATGATACCACGCTCGAAGATCTGGTAAGGCTGCAGCAGGAGGGATTTTGGCTGGTGGTAGTTCCTGTCTCTTATACACATCTCCGAGCCCACGAGACTAGGCATGATCTCGTATGCCGTCTTCTGCTTGAAAA
>CBFDTP010000154.1:0-1776 GCA_965612975.1 uncultured Dehalococcoidia bacterium
GGAGGAACTGGAGGAGAATCTGCGGGAGGCCTGTGAGAGGGCTGGGGAGCCTGATCTACTGGACAAAATAGGCGATGGGGAAACTACCCCAACCATCGAAGACTTGCTCACCCTTCTTCGGGAGAAAAAACACCCGGCGCTGGATATGCCACCGATAATGTGATGGCCAAGGTAGAGTTACCAAGGGAGAAGTGGAGCAGTCGGGTGAGGGAGGTAAAGCTGGGAAATGGTGGGCGCCGCCCGGTGACCCTGGGTGGAGCCTCAGCCCTCCCCTTTCTCAAGGAGGAGGGCTTCCTTCCCAACCCACCCCGCATAGCCATCGAGCTCCGCGATGATGGGGGGCTTAGCTTCCCACAAGTCCTGCGCTCGGCCTGGGGGAAGGTAGTAGAGGATCTGGGAGCCTGGGCCCGCAAAGCAGCCGAACTCAACCCCGACCTCATCGTTCTGCGGCTCCTGAGTGCTCACCCAGAGCACGGGAACACGAACGAAGCCAAGGCTAGGGCTGCCGTGGAGCAGGTCCTTTCCGCTGTGGACCTTCCCCTGATCGTCATCGGCCCAGAGGTGCCGGAGAAGGACAACGAGGTTCTGGCGGCTGCCTCAGAGGTGGCTCGAGGGCAGCGAATTGGGCTGGGAAATTGTACTCTACAGAACTATCGCACCATCGCCGCCTGCTGCCTCTCCGATGGCCATGTGGCCATTGCCAAAACTCCACTGGACATAAATCTCGCCAAGCAGCTCAACTCACTGCTCTCCGACATGGGACTGCCACCCGAATCAATAATGGCTGATCCGGATACCGGAGCGCTGGGATACGGACTGGAGTATGGCTACACGATTGTGGAGCGCCTCCGGCTGGCAGCACTCCTGGGCGATCCCTCCGCTGCCACCCCAGTCATCGTCCACCCCGGTGCGGAGACCTGGCGGCACAAGGAAACCAAAGTGGCTCAAGGTGTGCCCCCCACCTGGGGCGAGCATAAGACACGGGCAGTGGCCTGGGAGGCCCTCACCGCCTTCGCCCTCGTCCACGCTGGGGCAGATGTGGTGGTGATGTGCCATCCCGGGGCAATTGAACTGGTGAAAACGGCCATGAAGAGGCTTTCCACGGAGTGAAGATATGGCCTTGACTGGACTGGAAATCTACAAGCTCCTGCCCAAGACTAACTGTCGGAAGTGTGGCTCCCCCACCTGCCTGGCCTTCGCCATGAAGCTGGCCGCTGGGCAGGTGGAGCTCTCCGCCTGTCCCGAACTGAGTCCGGAGGCCAGGGAAGCCCTGGAGGATGCCCTGCGCCCCACCATGCGGCTGGTGACCCTGGGTCGGGGGGAGAAGAGGATAGAGATAGGTGGTGAGACCGTCATGTTCCGCCACGAGAAGGCCTTTCTCCATCCTCCCGGCATCCTGCTCCGGATCCGCGACACCCTTCACCTGGAAGATGCCCGCCAACTGGTAAAGGAGGTGGCCGAGTACAGCGTTGAGAGGGAGGGCATGAAGCTCACCTTGAATGGCTTCGCCCTGGAAAACATCTCCGGGGAATTAGCTCCCTTCGTCGACCTGGTGGAGATGGCGAGTGCCAAGGATCTTTCCCTGCTCCTCATCTCCTCCAGTCTCGAGACATTGAAGGCTGCTCTGGAGAAAGTAGGCCCGACCAGGCCAGCCATCTACGCCGCCACCAAGGACAATGCCGAAGAATTCATCGAACTCGCTAAGAGCTGTCTCTTATACACATCTGACGCTGCCGACGAAGGCTTAGGTGTAGATCTCGGTGGTCGCCGTATCAT
>CBFDTP010000155.1:0-1747 GCA_965612975.1 uncultured Dehalococcoidia bacterium
CCAATCCCTGGCCTCCCCCCGAGCCTCATAAATCCGCCACCGGGATGTCGGTTTCACCCCAGGTGTCCCTTGGCCACCCAGCTTTGTCAGGAGGAGGAGCCACGGATGGAAGAGGTGGAGGCGGGTCACTCAGTCGCCTGTCATCATTGGAAGAAGGTGCGGGCAAAATGACGGAGCTATTGCAACTTCTCGATGTGCAGATGGTATTCGAGCGGGGATGGATTAGGAAGAAAAGAGGAGCCTGGGCCATCTCCGGGGTTTCCATCGCGATTCGGGAGGGGGAGATCCTTGCCCTGGCTGGGGAGTCCGGCTGCGGAAAGACCACCTTGGGGAGGATCGCGCTGGGGCTGCTCCAGCCCACCGCGGGGAGGGTGTTATACAAGGGCAAGGACATTTGGCGGGAGAAGGGCGACGGGCTCCGTCCCACCGGCCAGCTGGTCCATCAGGACTCATACTCCGCCCTCAACCCGGTAAGAACGGTGTATCAAACGCTCTCTGCCCCGCTTCGTCGCTACGGAGTTCCGAGAAATAAACTTAAAGAAGAAGTAAAAAGGCTTCTTGAATTTGTTGGTATTATGCCCCCAGAGTATTTTTTGAATAAATATCCGTATCACCTCTCCGGAGGTATGCGCCAGCGGCTTGTGTTTGCCCGATCGATCATCCCCAAGCCGGAGTTCATCGTGACGGATGAACCCGTTTCGATGATTGACGCCTCGCTGCGCCTTTCCATCCTCGACCTCATGCTCAAGCTTAATCGCGAGCTCAAGATTGCATTCCTTTATATTACACATGACCTCGCTACTGCTAGGTATTTTGCACGAGAAGGAAAAATTGTCATAATGTATTTAGGAAAAATAATAGAGGAAGGACAAATGGAAACGGTCCTCGAGCGACCATTACACCCGTATCTCAGGGCACTGCTTTCCGCGGCTCCCGTGCCGGATCCGGAGATCGCGCGGAAGAAGAAGCTGATGCAGCTGAAGGAGGCCGAGCCACCCTCGGCCGAGGCTCCGCCTCCGGGCTGTAGGTTCCACCCCCGCTGCCCGTACGCCCAGGAGATATGTGGCAAGGAAGAGCCGTTCCTGAGGGATTTCGGAGAAGGACATCGGGTGGCTTGCCATTTCGTGGACACGCTCCCCCCATGGCGCCTCATATAGGAAAAGCGGCCTTTCACCTGGGGATGACGGTTTTGGTATTGGCCCTCATCCCGTTGCCGTTTTTAAGGCCTGGCTCACCCGAATTCGTCGTTGACCTCATCGCCTTGGCCGCGGCCACGACTTTCTTGGGCTTGATAGCCTGGCTGGTTCGTCGTGAGACCCGAACGGGAAATAGAGGGGGAAGAGAATCGAGAGAAACTGAGGGAGGCAAGAACCAGTAAAGGTCTGATATGTTGGGCGTGAAAACAAAAATCCACTGGGAGCGGACGTCGAAAGGGGGATAAACAACATGGCTACGGCAATAGAACAGAGGCTTCGGGAGAAGGCCAAGAGGGCCTTGAGGGAGCGACAGGGCTTGCGCGCTGCCAAGACCGATGACATCTTTACCCGGAGAAGTCTCATCGGCCCTGATGATCTCCTCATCGAGAACTACCCGAGGAAGAGACCATTGGCGGCCTTCAACCCAGGCGCGGTGCTGGTGAGAGAGAAGGTCTACATCTTCCCCCGGCTCATCTTCGATTATTACTCTTACACCTCCAGCGTGGGCGTGTTCGAGGTACCGGTGGAGGAGCTCCTCTCAGGGGAGGTGA
>CBFDTP010000156.1:0-1705 GCA_965612975.1 uncultured Dehalococcoidia bacterium
CCACCCATTTGTCCTCCCCCCGGCAGCGGTAGCAACCGTGAGGTGCCTGATGAGGGTGGGAATTACCCCTTGGCTCAGGTGTTCGACCGTTTATCGTCCAGTCCAGCAGCTCTCCAGCCAGCAAAAAAGATAGCGCCTCCAGCATGGAGAGGTCGAGGTGCACCCCTTGGCCGGTAAGTTTACGGTAGCGCAGCGCTAGCAGCGTGGCAAAGGCGGCCAGGGCCCCAGCGGTGGCATCGGCATAAGCCACCCCCGCTCCAAGCTCATCCGGATATCCGACAAGCTTGAGATGCCCGGCCAGGGCCTCAACTTGGGGGCTGAAGCCAATGTAATTCCGGTAGGGGCCAGTCCTTCCGTAGGCGGAAATCGAGACGAGGATGATATCCGACCTCACCTCCTGAAGATGGGGGTAATCCAATCTGAGGTTCTCCAGCACCCGGGGACTGAAATTCTCCGCCACCACATCGCTCACCCTGACCAACCTCAGGAAGACCTCCCGCCCCTCTGCCTTGGCAAGGTCAAGGCAGATGGCGTATTTATTGCGGTTAAGCTCATTGTAGAAGGCCAGGCGATTATACGGCCTTTCTCCCGGCTCCCCATCGGGGTAGTCCGGCCCGGGCCCGGGAAGCTCACCCCTCCCCCAGGGAGGTTCCACCCTTATCACCTCCGCCCCCAGGTCGGCCAGGAGCCTGGTGGCCAATGGGCCGGCATAGATCCGACCCAGGTCTATGATTCTTATCCCCTCAAGAGGCACTTTCGGCATCAGATAATTCCCCCGGCCTTTAGTTCGGCCAGCTCTTCTTTTGAGTACCCCAGCCAGCCACAATAGAGTTCCTCGTTGTGCTCTCCCAGGAGCGGGGCTCGCCCAAATTCGGCCCAGCCCTGGTCCACCTTGAAGGGCGAAGTCGGGAGGGTCACTCGGCCCATAAATGGGTGCTCAACCTCTTGCCAGAAGCCGCGACTTCTAAGCTGGGGATCGGCTAAGGAATCCGTTACCTCTCTTACCGGAGCCACGGGCAGACGCCACTCCTGAGCTTGGTGAAAGACCTCCTTCGCCGCATGTTCCTTGAGCTCAGGAGGCGAGAGGGTACTCACTAGATGCCCAAAATCCTCCTGGTAGAGCTCCGGGGGGAGAATAAGCTCATCATCCCGGCACCTCGCCCGAGGAGGGGCACCTCTCCGCTTTCGGATGGTCTCGCTGTAGGCGTAGCTCAGGAGGGCTCCTTCAAGCAGGGAGGCCACTACCTCCATCTCGGAGATGTCAATGTGCTGTCCTCGGCCGGTTTCCTCACGTAAGATTAAGGCTGCCAGGGTGGCTATGGCGGCGAAAAGCCCCGCCTGATAATCCGCCTGAGGTCCCGGCAACTTAAGTGGAGGGCGCTCGGGGAGGCCGGTGAGCCACATCAGGCCGCCCATGGCCTGAATTACAATGTCCGCACCCCTAAATCCCCGGTAGGGGCCGGTCCCTCCAAAGTAGGAAATCGAAGTCAGAATGACTCTGGGATTCAGGCTCTTCAAGGCCTCATATCCTAGTCCCAGATTTTCCAGGGTTCCCGGGGAGAAGTTCTCCACCACCACGTCGGAGAGCTGGATGAGCCTCCTGAGGATCTCAGCCCCGGCCTCGACTTTCCAGTTGCTGTCTCTTATACACATCTGACGCTGCCGACGAAGGCTTAGGTGTAGATCTCGGTGGTCGCCGTATCAT
>CBFDTP010000157.1:0-1588 GCA_965612975.1 uncultured Dehalococcoidia bacterium
AATGATACGGCGACCACCGAGATCTACACCTAAGCCTTCGTCGGCAGCGTCAGATGTGTATAAGAGACAGTCAATATTGCTCGCCCTTAGCTCATAGGCCCTCAGTTCTAAGGCCTTCTGCACAATGCTGTTTATATCGGCCTGGGCTTTGCTCGGCCCGCGGCGGCGGGCAAAGGCCAGCAGGTTCTCCACCACCCGGGCAGCTCGCTTGGCCTCGCCGTAGATTCTAGCCAGGTCCCGCTGGATGGCCTCATCAGTGACCTTCCTCAACAACCGCTGGGAGAACCCGATTACCCCGGTGAGGGGGTTGTTTATCTCATGGGCGACACCAGCTGCCAGCCGGCCGATGGAGGCCAGCCGGCTGGAGAGGAGGAGTTCCTGCTGAAGTTGCCTCTCCCTCTCCTCGGCCCGTTTGCGCTCGGTGATGTCAATCACCGAGGCCACACTCTCCCTGGTTCCCGGTATGGGGGCGGCGGTTACCAGTACATCCTTGATGTTACCCTCCTTATCAACAAGCCGGCTCTCATAGTTCTTAGGGGCAGCGCCAGGGTCAACCCGGCGCAGCCAGTGGTATTGCTCTAGTTTCTCCATCTCTCCCTTGACGGCGAATTCCGTCCAGCTTTTGCGGCCTTCAATTTCCTCCCGGGACCATCCGGAGAGCCGTTCAAATTCGGCATTGGCCAGGGCTATGGTGGTGTCCTCATCGATAATCACCGTGGCTGAGCCGCTGTTCTCAAAGATGGCCCGGTAGCGCTCTTCAGACTGGCGTAGCGCCTCTTCGGCCCTCTTGCGTTCGCTGATATCCCGGATGAGGGCCACGTTGACCGGCCTCCCTCGGTAGGTGGTGCGGGCGCTGGTAAGCTCAATGGGGACCTCAGTGCCATCCTTGCGGAGAATGCTCATCTCGAACAGCCCGGGGATAATCTCGCCCTCCATTCTGCGGCGGTGTCTTCGCCGCGAGGCCTCGTGGTATCTGGGGTGGAGCAGGTCAAAGAAGGACATACCGAGCAATTCCCTCCGGGAGTAGCCAGTGATTTCCGGCCAGCCATCACCGACGAAGGTCTGAATGGCCTCACCCTGCTCGGTGTCCTCAAGGATAACCACGGCCTCGCCAACCTTACCCCCCAGATTGGCCAGGGCACGATACATCTCCTCCACCTCCCGTAGCGCCCTCTCCGCCTCCTTGCCCTGGCTCAGGTCAGTCATCAGGCCGAGGATGGCTGGCTCCCCCTCGTGCTTCACCAGCTTGGTGGTGAGCAGTACCTCTATTCTCCTGCCATCTTTGGTGAGGATGGCATACTCCTGCGGCGGAACCTCCTCGCCCCTGATATGCCTCCGCAGGGACTCCTCCACTACCCCCCTGAATTCCGGGGCAATCAACATGCGGAAATCAAAGTCCGGCGAGCAGAGTTCCTCCCTGGTGTAGCCGGTGACTCGCTGGCACTTCTCATTGGCGTAGACCACCCTACCCCCCTTGTTGATGAAGACCATATCGGGGGACTCTTCGGCGAGGCTATGGCTGTCTCTTATACACATCTCCGAGCCCACGAGACTAGGCATGATCTCGTATGCCGTCTTCTGCTTGAAA
>CBFDTP010000158.1:0-1537 GCA_965612975.1 uncultured Dehalococcoidia bacterium
CGGTAAGCAGTATTAGATGGTAATACCATAGAGGGCACTAAGCTTTATTTTTGTCCGAACTCATGTCCTAAGCTCAACAAAAAGTCTTGCGACTTTTTGGGGACCCGGCCCCCGCGAAAATCTTAAGATTTTCGTGGGGTGGTTTAACGTGTGGCGAACTCCAGAAGTAGCCGGCGGGCCCTCTGGTAATCCTCCCTGAGCTTTTGGTTCGAGCGGGCAAACAGTTCGCACTGATCTAGGATGACGGCCACCTGCGGTCGGGAGAGCTTGGCTCCCACCTCGATGACCTGAAGAAGAGTATTATAGGCCAGCACGAAAGGTATCGAGCAGAAAAGGCGGATGTCCCTCTCCCCCTTCGGCAGGAGTTCGATATAGCCGAGCGTGGCATCAAAGTGTTCCACCACCCGGGGGACGAGGTCCTTCAGGATTTTCCTCCTCCCCTCAGGGGAAAGCTGGAGGAGCTCTTCGGGCTCGAGCCCATATTTCCCCGTCACCGAGGCGGGAATGTAACACCACCCTCTTTCCAGATCCTTGAAGTAGTCCTTGACGATGTTGGTAAATTGCAGGGCCAGGCCAAACTGCACCTGTCTTCGTCTCAGCTCTCGCTCGCAGCCCCTCAGCCCCTCGCGCAGGCAGAAGATCTCGGTGAGCATGATGCCCACACTGCCAGCAACATAGTAGCAGTAGTCTTCCAGGTCGGGCAGGTCACGTAGTTGGAAGATCGCCTTTCCCTCTTCTTGCTTCCTCCTCTGGAACGAGGCCATTCCTTCGGCGGTCGTGGCGAGATGCGGATCCATAATTCGGCGGTAGATTTCCGGCAGGTCGAAATAGCATCGGAAGACACGGTCGCCGTTCTCCACCAGGTTCTTTTCCGGCGATTCCTCCCTCCACCGGAATTTGAGCGGTTCATACAGCCTCAGCCTCTCCGTGAGGCTCTTATCTCCCTTGAATATCGCCGCAAACTCCTGGAGGGCCTTTATTTTCTCCCTTTCCGTTTGATAGCTATTATCCTCAAAGGTGTCGGCGATGCGGAAGAAGAGATAGCCCAGTAGGACCGCCCGATGGGTGTCCCCCCTAAGTTTTGCGATGTTGAGGGCAAAGGTGCGGGAGACCTTGAGCAGCATCTCCTCACAGTATTGCCAGTCGGCCTTTATCCCGAGTTGGGCTTTCATCCTTCGAGCTCCTTCCGGTATCTGGCCAGGGCCAGGAGGGGGAAGTAGAGCGGATAGAGGTGATAACGCAGGTAGAAGGCCCGGGGGAAGCCGGTCCCGGTGAATTGCTCCTCCCTCCAGCCTCCGTCAGTTTGCTGGGCGTTAAGGAGGAAGGCGATGCCCCTTTGGGCCTCCTCGCTTTTCGCCTCGCCGGCGGCAATGAGTCCCAGCAGGGCCCAGGCGGTTTGTGAGGGGGTGCTCGGCCCCTGACCACGAAGGTCGGGGTCGTCGTAGGAGGCGCAGGTCTCTCCCCACCCCCCGTCTTCATTCTGGTGTTTCTTGAGGAAGTCAACGGCGCGGCGGACATAATCGCTTCCCATGTCCTC